>CAZKTS010000237.1:0-7242 GCA_964555735.1 uncultured Bifidobacteriaceae bacterium | reverse complement strand
AGCCGCACCCCCGCCCCCCGGGCGCGGCCGGTCCCCGCGGGGGCCGCCGTGCAGGCCCCCAGGCCCCCCCCCGCTGTTGTGGCCGACCCCTGGCCCCCGGCCGCCAAGGTTCGACCAAACAAGGTCTTGACCGGGGCCGGGACCGGGGGCACGGCGCGTACGGTAGCGAGCGCATGGGAGCCGGAGCGCGGGCGCAGGTGCGCCACGTCGCGCGGGGGCAGGTGCGCTACGTCGCGCAGGACGCTCCGACGGGCTACGGCGACGCGGCCGACCGATTGGTGCGAGCGCTCCGAGCCGCGGGCGTCGGCGTCGAGTACCGCGGCTACGCCACGCCGGTCGATGCCGGTGGTCCGGCGATCGTCCGCCACTCCCGCGACCCGCGACCGGACGACGTCGCGCCACCCGGCGCGCCGTCGATCGTGCACCTGGTGCCCGAGCACTACCCGGAGGTGCGCGCGGCCACCGGTGACGGCGCGTTCGTCGCCCACACGGTGTGGGAGACCGATCGGCTCCCGGAGCACTGGCCCGCGCTGCTGAACGCGACAGATCGGGTCATCGTTCCGACGGCCTGGAACCGCGACGTGTTCACCGCGTGCGGGGTGACCGCACCCATCGCGGTCGTGCCGCACGTCGTGTGCGATCCCGTGCCGGGCGACGGCGGTCGCCCACTCGAGCTCCCCGACGACGTCGTGGTCTTCTACACGATCAGTCGGTGGGACCAGCGCAAGCAGCCGGCTGCGGTCGTGCGCGCGTTCGTCGAAGCCTTCACCGCCGACGACCCGGTCGCGCTGGTGGTGAAGACGTCACCCAACGTGCAGTTCCCGCCCGACCCGACGTGGGGTGGTTCGTCGCCGCTCGTCGGCACGACCGCGTTCGAGATCGTGCGCCTTCTGCGCGACGTGCCGAACCCGCCGCTCGTGCGGCTCGAGACCGATCTCTGGCCGCCGGTCCGGATCGCAGGCCTGCACGCACGAGGCGACTGCTTCGTCTCGCTCTCGCACGGCGAGGGGTGGGACATCGGGGCCTTCGACGCGGCCGCGTACGGCAACCCCGTCGTTGCGACGGGCTGGGGTGGCACGCTCGAGTACCTCCCGGCCGACGAGGCGTTCCTCGTCGACGTCGACCTCGTGCCGGTCGAGCACTTCGAGCCCCAGTCGTACGCGCCGGAGCAGCAGTGGGCCGAGCCACGCCTCGACCACGCGGTCGAGCTGCTGCGGGCCGTCGCGGCCGAGCCGGGCACGGCGCGCCGTCGGGCGGCGCCACTCGCGGCGCGGGTGCTCGAGACCTACGCGCCGGCCCGCGTCGTCGAGCGGCTCGTGGACGCGGTGCCCGAGCTCGGCCTCGACGTCCTCCCGTCGCCCGCGCCGTCCGTGCGGCGGCCGACGATCCCTCGCGTCGCGCACTACGTGTGGGGGCTCCGGCCCGAGCCCGAGCCGTTCCACCTCGTCCACTTCCTCGCGATCGCCTCGTGCCTCGAGCTGGTGCAGCCCGAGGCGGTGCACCTCCACTGCGCCCACCCGCCGACCGGTCCGTGGTGGGACCGGATCGCGGACCGCGTGACGATGCACACCGTCGAGCCGGTCGACGCGGTGCGCGACCTCACCTACGCGGATCCGTACATCGCCGGCAACGCGTACGCGCACCACGCCGACTTCGTGCGGCTCGACGCGCTCGCCGAGCACGGCGGGCTCTACGCCGACCTCGACACGCTCTTCCGGGCCCCGATCCCCGACGACCTCTGGCGTCGGCCGTTCGTGATCGGGCGGGAGGCCGATGTGGTCGACCCGCTCTACCCCGTGCCGCGGCCCGCGCTCTCGAACGCGGTCATGCTCGCCGCGCCGGCCAGCGCGTTCGTCGATGCGTGGCGCGACGAGATGGCCGGCGCGCTCGACGGAACCTGGGCCGCGCACAGCTGCTTCCTCGCCCAGGACCTCGCAGAGCGGCGACCGCGCGACGTGCACGTCGAGCCCCAGCGCACGTTCCACGCCATCGAGCCGTCGCCGGCCGGGCTCGCGCTCCTGCTCGAGCAGGCCCCGCCGCGCCGGCCCTCGGACTGGCTCGACGGCGTCGTCGCCCTTCACCTCGCGGCCCACCTCTGGTGGGACGAGGCACGGCGCGACTTCAGCGCGGTGCACGCGGGGATGATCGACGAGGCATGGGTGCGCACGTCACCGTCGCTCTACGCGCTGGAGGCGCGGCGGCTCCTCCCGGCCTAACGTCGCTCCGCACGCGATCGAGGGGGACACCGTGAGGCTCTGGGACGACGAGATCGAGGCGCTGCGTCCGCAGCTCCGCGAAGAGTCGGCGGCGTTCGTCGCCGCGTTCCCCAAGGGCGACGAGAGCCCGCACCTCAGCGTGGAGGAGCGCGTCGCCTCGCAGCGCGCCGCGCGCATCGGCGCGACCGAGCGTTCGCCGCGGGCCGTCGACCGCACCATCGACGGCCCGGGGGGCGACCTGCGGCTCCGGACGTTCGTGCCTGAGGCCGATGGCCCGGTCGCCGGCGTGTATCTCCACTTCCACGGCGGCGGCTGGATCGTCGGCGACCCCGAGATGATGGACGGCCTCTCCACGGTCATCGCCGACGCGTGCAACGTGGCGGTGGTGAGCGTCGACTACCGCCTCGCGCCCGAGCATCCGTACCCCGCCGGCCCCGACGACTGCGAGGCCGCGGCGCTCTGGGTGCTCGAGCACGGTGAGGCGGAGTACGGCTCGGCGAAGATCCTCGTGGGCGGCGAGTCGGCCGGCGGCCACCTCGCCGCGGTCACGCTGCTCCGCGCGCGCGACCGGCTCCAGGCGATCGATCGCTTCGTGGGCGCCAACCTCGTGTTCGGGGTCTACGACGTCGGCCACACGCCGAGCCACGACGGCATCGGCATCGAGCCGGATGCCGACGTGCTCAGCGCGGAGGGCGGCGACTTCTTCACCGAGCTGTTCACGCCTGGACTCACCAACGACGAGCGGCGCGACCCGGAGATCTCGCCGCTCTACGCCGAGCTGTCGGGGCTACCGCCCGCCCTGTTCACCGTCGGCGGCAACGACCACCTCGTCGACGACACGCTGTTCCTGGCGTCGCGCTACGCGCTCGCCGGGAACCGCACCGAGCTGCTCGTGTACCCGGACACGCCGCACGGTTGCATCGGGCTGCCGACGGTGGGCGCGCACTGGTTCCCGCGACTGCTCGACTTCCTCAACGGCTGCCTGGCTGGTTGATGCGGGCGCGGGCGGCCGCGGCTTCGTCCTCGGTGAGCATCCCGCTCGTGACCGAGCCCTGGAGTGCCTCCTCGAACGCCTCGGGCGTCAGCCCACCCTGCTGCACCGCCATCACCCAGCCGTTGATCATCGTCTCGCGGGTTGCGTCCATCGTCTGGTGCACGTGCTCGCGGATCTGCTCGGTGTTCTGCGGCAGCACGCGCGCCTGCTCACCGGACGCGTCGAACGCCTCCCAGTTGATGTCGATGTGCTGAGGGTCGGCGCGGTCGACGTAGACCGGGAGACGCATGGTCTCGGCGAGCTGGGCTGAGCGCTTCGCGGGGATCTTCTGCTTGCCCTCGATCAGGTACTCGGGTTGCCCCTCGACCGAGACCCGCAGGCGCATGCCCCGCTTCACGTTGCCGATGCCCAGGTCGGCCAGGCTGGTGGATTCGGCGTCGTAGTCGTAGCTCGCGTCCTCGAGCCACTCGACGACGGCCGTGCCCCCGATCCCGTCGAGGGTCAGGTCCTTCTTCTTGCGCCCGAACAGTCCCATACGCTCCGAGCATGGCACGCGACGTGATCGACGACCGGCTGCTCGGCGCGCTGCACCTGCGCGCGCTCACCCGGTCCGGGCTCGAGCACGACCCGGCGGTCGAGCACACCGCGTTCCAGGCCGGCACGCTCGACGCGCTGATGGACGGCCGCTTCGACGGCGACACCACCCTCGGCGAGCTGCTGACCCACGGCGACCTCGGCATCGGCACCGTGCAGCACCTCGGCGGCGAGCTGGTGATCCTCGACGGCGAGCCGTGGCTGATCGACGGCGACGGCGGGGTGCGGGCGGTGCCGCTCGACACGCCGACTCCCTTCGCGGTGCTGTGCCGGTTCACGCCGACGGTGCGCGAGGAGCTCGGCGGTCCGATCTCCTCCGGCGAGCTCCGGGCCCGGCTCGACGCGCTCGCACCGGCCGACGCGCCGGTGCTCGCGGTGCGCGTCGAGGGCACGTTCACGGACCTTCGGTTGCGCAGCGTGCACGAGCAGACGCCCCCGTACCCGCGGCTGTCCGAGGTCGTCGACCACCAGACCGAGTGGTCGGTGCCCGCGGCCACCGGGACCCTCGTGGGCTTCCGCTTCCCCGACGCCACCGCGGGCGTCGAGGTGCCGGGCTACCACCTCCACTTCTTGAGCGACGACCGTGCCGTCGGCGGGCACGTGCTCGACCTCACGCTGACCGACGGCCGGGTCGCGCTCGACCCCGAGAACGAGCTGCACGTGGAGCTGCCCGACGACGTCGGGCTCGGCGTGCCCGGCGCGGCCGACCGCGCCGAGATCGCCCGCCTGGAAGGCGGCGGTCAGAGCGGGCCGTAGCGCTCGCGCTCGAGGTCCTCGATCACGTGCGCGAGCGGCCGGCGGCGCACGTGGAGCCCGCCCAGGTACGGCGTACTGATCGACACGAGCAGCGCGAGGTCGAGTGAGACCAGCGTCACGAGGCCGCCGATCACGAACACGAACTCGGGCTCGAAGGTGAGCGCGACGCAGATCGCGTTGAGCGTCAGCATCACGCCGGCGAGCAGCGAGAGGAGGAACAGCGGGACGGGCAGGTCGTGCGTCGACGCGTTGATCCGATCCGAGCGCGTGACGGCCATCGCGTTCAGGGCCTTGGTGAAGTCGGTGCTCACCGACACGGGGAGGCCGGGTTGCGCCGCCACGGTGCGCACGAGCTCCTGCACCTCGCCGAGCCGGTCGTGGGCCTCGGGTGCGCCGCCCTCACCGCGTCCGAGGATGGGCCACTCGACGTCGAGCACGGCGCGGCCGTAGGCGCGCAGCGAGCGGCGCACCGAGGTGCCGTCGGCATCGGGGAACTGGCTCGCCCACGCCAGCCGCACCCAGGAGTCGGCCTCGAGCCCGATGTTGTGCTCGGCGTCCCGCCGCTGGTTCCACTCGATGGTGATCACGAACGCGGTGAGGAACGCGAACAGCGCGCCGAAGGCGGTCATGAGCGAGCTCGACAGCGACGCCAGGCTCTTCTGGTCGGTCCCGGAGACGATCTCGTTCAGCAGGATGTACGCGAACGCGGTCCACAGCACGAACCAGGCGAAGAACAGGGCGAAGACCGTGGCCCAGGTGCGCGCGGCGAGCCAGCGGACGACCCGGCTGATGAGCGATTCGGGTGACACGGCTTACGCGGCGGCTGCTCGTTCCTCGCGCCGCGCCGTCGCCGACCCGACGTGGGTCGAGATGTCGACGATGAACGCGAACACCACGATCACCCAGCCGAACCCGGTGACGCCGCGGACCGGCGCGTACACCAGCGCCCAAGCGAGCGTCGTCCACGGCAGGAACACGAAGCCGATCAGCGCCCACCAGAACGAGTCGAAGGCGATGCTCATGCGGTCGGTGAACGCCCACAGGACGAACACACCGAGCCGGGGCGAGATCGCCGCTGCGATGACGAACAGACATCCGCACATGGGCGGGAGTCTGGCAGGTCCGACGAATTCTTGCGTCGATCACGGCGCGTCATTCGAGCGTCAGTGACGCCAGAATCCCTCAGAGCATCCGCTTCTTGATGAGGTCGTTGGTGGCGAACCAGCCGGGGATCGCCGGGAGGTAGGTGACCGCGAGCTGGTGGGTGAGGACGGCGGCCGAGCCCGCGGCCTCGGGCACGCCGAACGCGGTGAGCATCCCGGCCAGGCCGATGGCCGACACCGCGGTGCTGCCGCCGGGCACGGGCACGAGCGACGCGATCATCGAGATGCCGATGTTGAGCGCGAGCAGCGTCCAGAAGTTGACGCTCTCCCCGAACGCGGCGAGGCAGCACAGCAGCGACGCTGCGTACAGCGACTGCGCGACGAGGTTGCCGCCGATGAGCAGCGCGAGGCGCGACGGCGTCTTGATCGCGCCCCAGACCGTCAGCGCGGCCCGCTTGATCGGCGGGAGCACCCGGTTGCGGAGGCGCCGGACGCCGAACATCACCGCGACGGCCACGCCGATCACGAACACCGCGATGAGCACGACGACCACGATCTGACTCGTGTCGATGCGGCCGAACTCGATGCTGTCGGGCGAGAGCCAGAGCGCGAGGAAGAACAGGCCGACCTGGGTGACGATCTCGGTGACCGAGCTGAGCACGCCACCGGTCGCGACGGCCGACGACACGTCCATGCCGTTGCGCTGGAGGAACCGCACCTGGAGCGCGACATCGGCGGCCACCGGCACCGCGAGGTTCGAGAACGACATCGCGCTCTGGAGCTCGATGCTCGGCCAGATCGGCAGGCGGATCGGCACGTTGCCGAGGAAGGTGATCCCGAACGCGACGTCGGTGGCGATCCCGGTGAAGAACGCCAGGGCCACGAACCACCAGTCGGCGTTCTTGATCGTGTCCCAGAAGACCTCGGGGTCGCCCACGCGCGACAGCAGCGTGCCGACGGCGACGAGCGCGGCGACCGCCATGATGATGCTGCGCGGGTGGATCCGGTAGAGCTGCTGGAGCTCGGGCGCGTCGGTGCCGGTCTGGCGTGCACCCTCCTCGCGCAGTGCCTCGAGCTGGTCGTCGAGACCCTTGCGGCCGCCGAGCGCGTCGTGGGTCCAGCCCGAGACCGCCTGGGGCTGGAGCGAGGGGAGCGCGGCGACGACCGCATCGGTGCCGACGCCGCGGATTGCCGCAGCGACGGCCCGCTCGTTGCCGGCCGCGGCGGCCGTCGCGGCGAGGAGCTGGGCGATGTCGGCGTTGGTCTCGCGGAACCGGACGCTGGTCGACGCGTACTCGAACCCGACGAGGGTGGCGGTGGGCGCGCGCTTGGTGCCGCCGATCACGACGTGGTGGCCGTCGAGCTTGCCGTGCGCGATGCGCGCCGAGTGGAGGCGCGTCACCTGGGTCCAGAGGTCGTCGAGCAGCTTGTCGGTGACGAGCGCGGGGTCGGCGTCCTGGAGGATCACGCCGTCGGCGGCCCGCTCGACGAGCAGCGCGAGCGACCCGCGCGAGCCGGCGAACACGACCTTGGGGGCGCGGGCGTCGAAGTCGCGTGCGAGCAGCGTGACGTAGGCCTC
>CAZKTS010000236.1:0-35569 GCA_964555735.1 uncultured Bifidobacteriaceae bacterium | reverse complement strand
CGCTGGGGCACCGAGCTCGCGGCGCTCGTGCGGGGCGAGATGCCGCCATTGCCGGCCCTCGTCGGCTGTGGCGCCCTCGTGCTCTACCTGGTCGCGCTCCGACCGTGGACCCGGCGGTGGGGCACGACCGGCCACGAGACGACGGAGCCGCTGCCCGGCGACGAGCTCGTACCGCACCCCGGGGTCCGCATGACGCGTGCCGTGACGATCGACGCGCCCGTCGATGCCGTGTGGCCGTGGCTGGCCCAGATCGGTCAGGACCGCGGTGGCTTCTACAGCTACGCCTGGCTCGAGAACCTCGCCGGCTGTCAGCTCGAGAACGCCGACCGCATCCATCCGGAGTGGCAGCACCGTGAGGTCGGTGAGGTCGTGCCGCTGCATCCCTGTGCGGGGCCGAAGCTCGCTCGCTTCGATCCCGGTCGCGCCTACGCGTTCGAAGGCGGCTGGTACTTCGCACTCGCGGCTCGCGCCGACGGGCGGACGCGCCTGTACGCCCGGAGCCGCATCCCGCGCGGCCTCCCGAGCATCGCCTACGCCCTGTTCATCGAGATCCCGCACTTCGTGATGGAGCGCAAGATGCTCCTCGGCATCAAGGAGCGCGCCGAGCGCGCGGCAGACTCGCCGGCGTGAGCCCACGCGAGCGGACGGTCGAGGTCCGGCGGTTCCCGTCGAGTCGCCGGATGGTCGTCGGCGCGATCCGCGCCGGACGCCGCAAGGCGCCGATGCACGGCCTCCTCGACCTCGACGTGACGGAGGCGCTCGCACGGCTCACGGCGCACGAACCCCCGCTCTCGATGACGGCGTTCATCGTGGCCGCGGTTGCGCGCGCCGTCGCCGCTCATCCCGAGGTGCACGCGTACCGGAGCTGGAGTGGGCGCCTCGTGACCCACCGGCATGTCGATGTCTCGACGATCGTCGAGATCGAGACGCCACAGGGGCCCTTCCCGCTCGTGCACACGCTCCGCGACGCCGACATCCGCGACGTCGCCGACCTGAGCGCCGAGCTGCACCGGGTGAAGCACGCCCCGCTCTCCGAGCACGTCGGACGGTCCGAGCGCGCCCTGGTCGCCGCGAGCCGCGTGCCCGGCGTGCTGCGGGCCGTCTACGCGGTCATCAGTCGTTCGACGCGCGCGCGGGAGCGGGCCGGGACGGTCGCGGTGACCGCAGTTGGGATGTTCGCCGACGGCGGCGGCTTCGCCATCGCGCAGCTGACCGTGATGTCGCTCCAGGTCGTGGTCGGCGGCATCAGCGAGCGGCCGCGTGTTGTCGACGGCGAGGTCGCCGTGCGCAAGGTCCTCGACCTCACGGTGAGCGTCGACCATGCCGTCGTCGACGGTGCGCCGGCGGCCCGTTTCGGCGCCGCGCTCCGCGAGGAGATCGAGAACGCGGCCGTGCTCGACGCCTAGGTGCCGGCGAGGGCGGCGACGACCGGGGCGAACGCCTCGAAGTTGTCGTCGCCGAAGACGATGTACGACACGCCCCACTCCTCACGTCGCTGCTGGAGCGTCTCGATGCACAGCTCGGCCGGTCCGGCGAGGGCCACGCCCGACTCGAGCGCATCCTCCGCGCTGATCCCGAAGCCGGGCGCCACGACGTTGGCCAGCCCGAGCGGGTCGTCGGTGATCGCAGCCACGAAGTAGCGGATCTGGAGCTCGAGGTCGTCGAAGCGGTCCCCGGCACCTTCCTTGATCCACCCCACCTTCTCGAGCGTCTCCTTGGCGAGCGCGCTCTTCACCGCGTCGTCGGTGATCGCGCCCTTGCGGAGGTTGGGGTTGATGCCGACGATGTCGGCCTCGCGCCCGGCGAGGCGCAGGACCTTCGGTCCGCCGCCCCCGATCAGGATCGGCGGGCGGGGCTGCTGCACCGGCTTCGGCACCGCGTCGTAGTCGGTGATCGTGTAGTGCGCACCGCTGAACGAGAACGGGCCACTCCCCCACGCTCCGTTCACGACGGCGAGCGCCTCCTCGAGGCGATCGATGCGGACGCCGGCCCGGTCGTAGGGCAGGCCGAGCGCGTCGTAGTCGGTCTGCATCCATCCCGCGCCGAGCCCGAACTCCAGGCGGCCGTCGGACAGCACGTCGATGGTCGCCGCTTCCTTCGCGGTGATCGCGGGATGCTTGTAGTCGTTGCCGAGCACGAGCATGCCCACCCGCAGCGTCGTGGTGTGCGCGGCGGCCATCGCGATCGCCGGCATCGGCGCCAGCTCGGTCTCGATGAAGTGATCGGGCATGAACAGCGTCGAGTACCCGAGGTCTTCCATCTTCCGTGCCTTGTCGCGCCAGGCGGCTGCGTCGCCCGCACCCGACACCTGCACCCCGAACCGGAACTTGCGATCGTGAGCCATGCCGGGAGGCTAGGCCGTCGTCACGACCGGACGACGAGGAAGCACCAGCGCGCGACCACGGCGTCGACCGGTGCCGCATCGCCGGCCTGAGCGCTCATCACGACGTCGAGGGCGACGACCGCGCTCGACTCGTCCTTCGGACGCACCTCGGCGAGGGTGCCGCGGACGCTGATCGCAGCACCGACCGGCACGGGGGCGACGAAGCGCACGCGGTCGAACCCGTAGTTGACGAGCATCGAGGCCGCACCGGCATCCGGGAGGCGGAGTGCCGCGCTGTGGGCCGTCAGGAGGCTCAGCAGCAGGAAGCCCTGCACCACGGGGCCGCCGAAGGGGCTCTCGCGCCGGGCCCGTTCGGGGTCGTTGTGGATCCACTGCGCGTCGCCCGTGGTCGCCGCGTGCGCATCGACCATCCCCTGATCGACGATCTGCGGCGCGGAGACACCCAGGTCCTCACCGACGTGCGCGGCGAGCGCCGACCACATCGGCTCGGACCAACCGGGATCGGACCACGTCGAGCCGGGCGACGGGGAGGGCAGCGGTCAGCCCTTGACGAGGCGCTCCACCGCGGGGGCGAAGGCGTCGAGGTGGTCGTGGCCGATCACGTGGTACGTCATGTCCCAGCGCTCCCGACGGCGCTCGAGCGTCTCGATCATCTCGTCGAGGGTGCCGACCAGCGCGACCGGGCTGTCGAGCACCGCGTCGGGCGTCGTCTGGAACGTCGGGGCCATCGCCTCGGCCAGGCCGGCGGCGTCGTCGGTGAACATCTGGAACCCGATGAGCGACTGGATCTCGATCCGGTCGTAGCGGTCGCCGGCGGCCTCGCGCACCCACGCGAGCTTGTCGTCGGTGCTCGCCGGGTTGAGCGACACGGCGGAGGTCGGGTCCTCGGCGACGCCGGACCTGAGGTTGGCGTTGATGCCGACGATGTCGGCCTCGCGTGCCGCGTACGAGAGCACGCGCTTGCCACCGCCGCCGATGACGATCGGCGGGCACGGCTGCTGGACCGGCTTGGGCTGACCGTCGAGCTCGGTGATCGCGTAGTGCTCACCCTGGAAGCTGAACGGGCCGTCGGCCATGAGGCCCTTGATGATCGTGACCGCCTCCTGCATGCGCGCGATGCGCACGCCGGGCGGGTCGAGCGGGATGCCGGCCTTCTCGTAGTCGACGGTCATCCAGCCCGCGCCGATGCCGAGCTCCAGGCGGCCGTCGGACAGGAGGTCGAGCGTCGCGGCGTCGCGCGCGAGGACGACCGGGTGCCGGTAGTCGTTGCCGAACACGAGGCTGCCGACGCGCAGCGTCGTGGTGGCCTCCGCGGCCATCGCCATCGCGGGAATCGGGCCGAGCGGATGGTCGACGAAGTGGTCGGGCACATAGAGCGTCGAGTACCCGAGGTCCTCGGCCTTGCGCGCGATCTCGCGGTACTGCGTGGCGCTCTCCGCGCGCGGCGCCATCACCCCGAACCGGAACTTCCGTGTGCTGCTCATCGTCTCTGGTCGCTTCCGCTCATGAGCGGACGACCCTAGCGGCCGGTGCTGCCGAAGCCGTAGGTGTCGCGGGTGGTCTCGTCGAGCGCGTCGACCTCGCGCCACTGCACCTGCTCGACGCGCTGCACCACGAGCTGCGCGATGCGGTCGCCGCGGTGGACGGTGTACGCCTCCGCCGGGTCGGTGTTCACCAGCAGCACCTTGAGCTCGCCGCGGTACTGCGGGTCGATCAAGCCCGGGGTGTTCAGGCACGTGATGCCGTGCTTGAGCGCGAGCCCCGAGCGCGGGAGCACGAAGCCCGCGCACCCCACCGGGATCGCGACGGCCAAGCCGGTCGGCACGATCGCCCGCCCTCCCCCGGGTGCGAGCTCGACGTCCTCGCGGGCGTGCAGATCGAAGCCCGCGTCGTGCTCGTGCTGCTGGGCCGGGAGCGGGAGGTCCGGGTCGAGCCGCTGGACCGCGACCTCGACGGGTTCGCGCCCGCTCACGCCGCGAAGTCGCCGATGAGCTCGTCGCGCTGCTCGTCGGTGAGCGTCACATCGGCCTGGTACTCGGGGTGGTCGACGACGATCCGCACCGGCGTGTCCGCGAACGCCCGCTGCTGCTGCTCGGTGAACGGCCCGAACTTCAGGTAGTGGACGGTCGTGGTGATGGCGTCGTCGAGCTCCTCGCGGGTGAGCCGATCGACGTCTTCCTCACGAGCGCCGACGACGTCGTCGCCCACCACGACCTTGACGTGGTCCTGGATGCCCACGAGCCGCGGGAGCCAGTAGCGCAGCGCCTCCTCGTCGTTGATCTCGATGAACAGGGTGCACGAGAGCTCGCCGGTCTCGGGGATGAGCTCGTTGTACGTCTCGATCTCGTGGGCGATCTGCTCGTCGCGCAGCATGCGCTCCGCCCTCGCCATCTCCTGGATCTGGAACCGCATCGTCGCGGTGTTCTCGAAGACGACGGTGATGATGTCGCCGAGCGCGATCCGCCGCTTCTTCTTCATCGAGATGATCTCGGCCCGGAATGCGTCGCGCTCGCGCTCGTACTCACGCAGGTCCTTGATGTCGTGCTGCTGGAGCTTCCTCACGTCATCCTCTGCTCTCTCTCGGCCTGCTCTCCCTCGGCCTGCTCTCCGTCGGCCGTCTCGATGCCGTAGGCGCGCGCCAGCACCTGGATCGGGTGCACCGGCTGGCGACCCGTGCCCTCGCGGATCGCCGTGTTCGAGAGCTGGCAGTCGCCGGCCACCAGCTCGCTGTCGGCCTTCTCGACCGCCTCCATGAGGGGCTTGGCGATCTTGCGCGCCATCTCGACGTTCTCGGCGCGCAAGCCCCAGGTTCCGTCGATCGCCGAGCAACGCTCGATCATCGAGACCTTCGCGCCCGTGAGCTCCATGAGCTGCTTGCTCTTCGGCCCGATCTGCTGCGCGCGGTAGTGGCACGCCGCCTGCCAGGTGATCGTGTCGTAGGTGGTGCCCTGCGAGAAGTCCTGGTCGAGCGGCTCCTCACGGTTGCGGGCCATGAGGTACTCGGCGGCGTCGAAGGTGTGCTCGGCCACCAGCTTCGCGTCGTCGGTCCCGAGGAAGTCGGGGTACTCGTTCTTCAGGACGTACGCGCACGTGGGTTGCGGAACGATGACGTCGTGCCCGGCGCGCACCGCGTCGACGAGCGCGGCGACGTTCGTGGTGGCGTGCTCCTCGAACTTGTCGACGTCACCGGCGTCGAGCCAGGGCATGCCGCAGCACACCTGACCCTCGGGGAGGTCGCACGCGATGCCGTTGCGCTCGAACACGCCGACGGTGGCCTGGCCGATGGCCGGCTGCTGGTACTCCACGAGACACGTGGGGAACAACGACACCGAGCCACGCGCCGGCGCGGCCGACGTGGGTGCCTCGTGCTTGGCGAACCACTTGGAGAACCGCTCCTTGGCGAAGTCGGGCAGGAGCCGATCGCGCGCGATGCCGGTGGTCTTCTCCATCAGGAAGCGCACCGGCTTCCACCGGTTGGTGCCGTTGACCATCCCGGACAGCGACGTGGCGACCTTGCCCTGGAGGTCGGTGCGGGCCAGGAGCCGCGCGCCCTTCTGCACCTCGCCCGCCTTGCCCTGGATCGCCAGCGACCGCAGCATCAGGCGCGGGAAGTCGATCTTCCACTCCTGGCCCTGGTCGGGCGTGTACGGGCAGACGACGTAGCAGAGCTTGCACTGGTAGCACTCGTCGACGACCTGCTTGTGCTCGGCGTCGCTCAGCACCGAGACGTCCTCGGCCGACTCGTCCTCGTCGATGAACCGGAACAGGTCCTTGAACGACGGGCAGAACCGCACGCAGACGCGGCAGTCGGAGCAGATCTGGAACGTGCGGTCCCGCTCGGCACGGGCATCCTGCGGATCGAAGTAGACGGGGTCGAGCGGGTCGTAGAGATGGGTGGTCGCGGTCACCGGCCTGCCTTTCGTGGACGAGCCGACCAGAGATGCGACGGCCCCGGGGCTGTACCCCGGGGCCGCGCTTTTCCGTATCCGTTGCGGTCCTCAGCTGACCGACTCGAGCCCCGAGGTGAAGCGGCCCGCGTGGCTCTTCTCCGCACGCGCGAGCGTCTCGAGCCACTCGGCGATCTCGTCGAAGCCCTCGTCGCGCGCGGTCTTGGCGAAGCCCGGGTACATCTCGGTGTACTCGTAGGTCTCGCCCTCGATCGCGGACTTGAGGTTGTCGCTCGTGGCGCCGACCGCGACGCCCGTCACCGGGTCGCCGACCTCGGCGAGGAAGTCGAAGTGACCGAACGCGTGGCCCGTCTCACCCTCGGCGACCGAGCGGAAGAGCGCCGCGACGTCGGGGTAGCCCTCGACGTCGGCCTTCTGCGCGAAGTACAGGTACCGGCGGTTCGCCTGGCTCTCGCCCGCGAACGCCTCCTTGAGGTTGTCGTGGGTCTTGCTGCCGTTGAGGTCGGGCATGGTGACTCCTTGCATCGCTGGGTGGTCAGTTCTGGTGGTGGTGCTGGTGGGTGGTGCTTCGTCATCCGGCGACGCGCGGGCGCGTCGCGCACGACTCACAGACGCCGCGGAAGTGCACCGCGACATCGGCGATGGTGAAGCCGCCGCGCTCACGCGCGGGCAGCTCGAGATCGGCGACGTCGACGAGGACGTCGCGCACCGCGCCGCATTCGACGCAGATGAGGTGGTGGTGCGAGTCCTCGACGTTGGGGTCGACGCGGACGCTGCCGGTCCCGAGGTGGATCAGCTCCACCTCCCCCATCTCCTCGAGGTCGTGGACCGTCTGGTACACGGTCTTGAGCGAGATGGTGGGCATCTCGGTGCGGGCCCGCTCGTAGAGCGACTCGACCGTGGGGTGGCTGCCGTCGCCCTGGAGCAGCCGAAAGATGGCCTGACGCTGCGGCGTGACCCGCAGCCCGCACTCGCGGAACCGATCGGTGAGCTCGTCGGCCGTCTTCATGCCGAGCATGCTAATCGACAATGATTGTCGATTGCAAGCCCTTGTCAGGTACTACGGGTACCCTGAGTCGGCGAAGGCCACCTTGTAGGCGCTGATCCGGAGGTGGTTGTCGGCGACGTTGGTGCTGTAGCTCGCCATCCACGGAGCGGCGCCGCCGGCCGATGCGGTGCGGAACACCTTGCCGGCGTACGCGAACCCTTCGCTGGGGATCGTCGGCTCGGCTGCGACCTGCGGAGCCAGCCACGGCCCCACCGGCGTGTCGCCGTGCCACACCGCGATCGTCGGATCGCTGACGTCGGCGAGCATCGCCGAGGCGACGAAGCCGCCACCGGAGTCGGGCTGCACGTACAGCCCGGCGTTCGGCCCGGTGGTCGAGACCGTGCCACCGGGCATCTCGAACGTCATCGGGCACGGTCCGCCGAGGCCCGGGAGGCACCCGCTCGTGCCGTCGGTGCCCCAGTCGGCGTCGGTGCCGGTGACGCCGCCGTTCCAGTACCGCCACGTCGCGCCGTCGGTGACGTCGGCGCCGACGGGGACCCGCGCGACGTAGCCGAGATCGTGGTCGCGACCGTAGATGTAGTGGAACCCGTCGGCGGTCACGACGCCCGTGCCGAACTCGGGCAGCACCTCGGGCCGTGGGCTCGCCACGACGCTCTGCAGGGTGAGGCCAGGCAGCGAGAACGTCGCGACCTCGACGCCGAGTGGGATGCACTGGCAGAGGCCCGATCCCCGCCGGAAGCTCTGGACGAACATCCGGAGCTGTGAGCCGTCGACGAACCCCGACAGCGGCCAGCGCCACTCGTCCGTGGCCGGCGACGGCACGAGGTCGGTACGGGCCCCGCGCGAGCCGGCAAACGTCGGCGTGATGCACGCGCCCTGCTGCGCGAGGAACGCGGTGTGCACCATCCTGAACGGATCGACCATGGCGTCGTTCGCGACGCGCCCGACCCAGGTGTCGCCCATCAGGTAGAGCGTCTTCCCCGCGCCGAGGTCGACGGGGTACCCGAAGTCGCCGGCCGCGAACTCGGCGTCCACCGTGTTCAGCGCGTCGTAGAGCGCCTGGTGCTGCGCGGCCGTGGTGGGCGCGCCGGCGCCGCAGTACTGCGTCGGAGGCGGCGGTGGTGGCGGTGGTGGCGGCGTGACCGGGACGCACGCGCTGAGGAGCGCCGCCGCACCGAGCGCAGCGACCGACCAGCGCGCGTGACGACGCCAGCGGGCGCGCGGAGAGGGGATCCGCCGCATCCGACGACGGTAGGCCACGGGGGCCGTGTGTTCTAGTGAGGGTGGTGTGAAATTCGCGTCGCCGGCGGCCGTTCCGAAGCGCCGTCTGGAGAGCCTGGCCTACCGATTCGGGAGGCCACGCTCTCCACCAGCGGTCACTTGACCGCGCCCTGGCCGATCTTCGAGCGGATCTCCTGCTCGAAGGCGGCGACAGCAGCACCGGCGTGCTGCTCACGCAGGCGGATCAGGTTCGGGTAGCCGGCGTCGCGCTCGGCGTCCCACTCGTCGGCGAAGCGACCCGAGCCGATGTCGTCGAGCAGCTCGCGCATCTTCTCGGCGACGTCGTACTCGGCGAACGCCTCGCGCCGGCTGAGCTGGCCGTACTGGCTCGTCGGCGAGTGGAAGCCGAACTGCCCCGAGTACCCGATCTCGCGCACGAGCCGCATCGCGCGCTCGCCCTCGCCCGAGAGCGTCAGCTCCGTGATGATGGCCTCGAGCGGGATGCCCTGCTCGAGCAGGCAGCTCACGTACGCGCCGGTGACGTGCGTCATGATCGGCGCCCGAACCTGCTCCTCGGCCAGGTCGAGGATCGCCTCCTGCCGAGGGCTGAGCTCGATTGCGCCCTGGCGCAGCCCGCCGATGGCCTTCGCGACGGCCAGCGTGCGCGCCAGCGCGTTCCCGGTGTGGTCGCGGTGCACGCCGACCGCGGTGATGAAGCCGATGCCCTCCTCGTAGCAGAGGCGCACCTCCGGGCCGAGCATGCGCGGCGCGACCATGCCGACGTCACCGGCGACCTCGAAGCGATCGAACGCGAGCGTGTAGCCGCTCGCCACGATGGTGAGGCCGTCGGCCGTCCGCTGCAACGGCAGCGAGGGGATGACGTCGTCGGGCACGAGCACGCACACCACGTCGGCGTCGCTCGCGTCGGCGAGCTCCCCCGGCGTGAAGCCCTCGTCCGCCGCCTGCTCGCGCGAGGCGTCGGCGCGCACGCAGACGCGCACGTCGAACCCCGAGTCGCGGAGGTTGAGCGCCCACGAGCGCCCCTGGTTGCCGTAGCCGATCACCGCCACGGACGATCCGGAGATCGTCGCCAGGTCGGCGTCGTCGTCATGGAAGATGGTCGTCATGGCGCGGAGGCTACGCGTTCCCTGACACGCGCGTCACCTGCCGCGGAAGGACGCGCCGGGCGACGGGTCAGGGCAGCGTGGTCCCGAGCCAGTCCACGACCGTGGCGAGGAACTGCGCGCGCACCTCGGTGCCCGGCGGGTAGACCTCCTCGGGCAGGGTCGCCGTCTGCCACGGCAGGTCGTGCAGCGCAGGCGTCGGGAACTTGGCGACGACATGGCTCGAGGCGCTGAGGGCGGCGTCCATGGCATCGACCTGCCCGATCAGGGTGATGCCGTCGTCCTCCGCGTGCACGAGCAGCACCGGCACCGTGATCGACGCCCCGACATCGACCGGGAACTCGTCGGTGGGCAGCGGCACCGCACCGCCGGTCGGCGTCGACGCGTACAGGCCGCTCGACCCGATCACCGGTTGGGTGCCGCCCCCGGCGGCGCGCAGCAGGGCGACGCCCGCGCCGTACGAATGCCCGTGGATCACGAATCGGGCCGGGTTCACCTCCGGCACCTGCTGCACCGCAGCGACGAGGGCATCGAGGTCGGCGACCGCGCTCGCGTTCATCCCCTTCCAGGTCGGGCCGCGCACGCAGTCGATCGCGTCCGCGGCCCGGCCGACGGCGTCGTGGTCGTACCAGCACCCGACGACGGCGATGTGCCCGGCGGCCGCGTACCGGGCCGCGAGGTCCTCGTAGATGCGGCGGAAGCCGTCCGCTCCGCTGAGGATGAGGATGGTGTCGGTGGAAGGAGTCACCGCGGCGGGCCGGTAGACGCCGAGGGTGACGGCGTGGCCGTCGGGCGCCGGCGCCCAGTACCACTCCGACGTGCCTGCCGGTGCGGGCGTCGCACCGGTGGGCGCGGCGATGGCCTCGAAGGCGGAGGGTGCGGGCGGGACGGGCGGTGGCGGGGGTGGTGGCGGCGCGACCGGCACGCACGCCGCGCCGAGGCCGGCGACGGCGAGGACCGCCAGCCCGACTGCCCATCGTCGCGTGATCACCATCTTCAATCGTCGCACCCGAGCGTCTCCTGGAGTCGGAGATCGCGTGAACATCAGGTGAGGTCGAGGAGACGGTCCGGCGGGTCGCGCCACACGGCGAAGTCGGTGCCCTCGATCGTCACCAGCTCGTCGGGCGGGCCGTAGGCGTCGGTCAGGTCGTCGAGCGATGTGCAGAGCCCGTCGAGTGCGACTGCCACCGGCGCGGCGCGCGGGCGGAGCACGGCGTCGTCGTTGTTCCACTCCTCCAGGCGCAGCCGCCCGTCGGCGCGGCAGTCGACGGTCACCCAGCGCACCCCGCCGTCGACGAGCTGGTCCGGCGGCACCGTGAGCCAGTAGTACCCGTAGACGCGCTCGAAGCCCGCGGTCGATGCCGCGGCCGCGAGCCGCAGCGCGGGGTCGTCCGGGGTCGCGTTGCGGTCCTCCCACCAGATCCGCGCGCCGCTGACGACGGCCCCCACGACCACGACGGCCACCGCCACCGTGGCGACGCGCGCCCCGACGCCCTGCAGTCGGTCGACCGCGATGACGGCGAGCACGACCAGCGCGATCGGCACGAGGCACAGATAGCGGTCCATGACCCGACCCGGGTCGTCGAACTGGTTGACGAGGACGACGATCGCCGGCGTCGTCACCAGGCAGGCCACCATCGTCCTCGCCAGCAGGGTCGACGCCCGCCACCGCCGTACGACGAGCACGACGCCCACCACGCCGACCGCCACCACCGCGAGCCGGAACCAGGCGACGAACGCGACGTCCACCGGACCGCTGGTGAGGTCGGCGCCGCGCACCCCGAGCACCGCGACCGTGCGCTCGACGACCGCCCAGGCGCGCTCGGGGATGTCGCCGATCGCGGTGAGGTTGCGACGGTTCTCCCCCACCGGCTTCGCGGTGAGGTCGACGAGCTCGAGGGCGCGGCGCAGCACGACCGACGCCACGGCCGACGCCGCGAGCAGGACGAGCACGACGGTCGCACGCCGGCGCTCGACGCGGAGGAGCGCATCGAGCACGACGACGAGGGCCACGGTCGCGCCGAGGTAGTAGAGGACGAACGGGTCCGAGAGCCAGAGGAGCGTGAGGCCGACGCCGAGCGCCACGAGCGCACCCGGACTGCGCAGGCGGCCGGTCGCCACGCACCCCAGGGCCGCGACCGCGAGGAGCGCGAGCCCGAGCTCCAGCGCACGCGAGTTCGGGTTGAAGAAGATGACGTCCCAGGCGAACGGCGCCCAGCAGCCCACGAGCACCATGGCGATCGCGGTCCGTGTGCGCAGCGGACGGTGCAGATCGGCACCGAGCAGCAGCGCGCCCACCATCGCGAGCGAGCCGAGCGCGCTCATCACGCCGGCGGTGATCAGCGCCGCGTTGCGGCCGGTGATGCCGACCGCGTCGAGCAGGAGGTACGACGCGAACCGGGGGAAGAGGATGTCCTCGGAGATCCAGGCGCTCCGGTGCCCTTCGTGCATCCAGATGTCGAGGAGGCGCTGCCAGGCGAGCTCGTCGCTGTTCAGCGAGTGCCCGACCGACTCCGCGGCCACGCCGATCGCGCAGGCGACGACCACGGCGAGCGCGACGAGACCGATGACGAACCGATCGTGGCCCCGGTCGGGCGCCGGTGGGGCCGGTGACGCCTCGACCGTCTCGGGGGCATCGTCGAGCGTGCGCGGGGGTGGGGACGCAGGCGGGATCACGGCAGGCTACCGACGCGTCGCACGCGAGGTCATTCGTTGCCCGGGAGCCGGTCGATGACGACGTCGGCCGCGAGCAGCAGCACCGCGAGCCACGGGAGGTCGTCGACCTTGAGGAACCGCTGTGGCCAGTCGTAGGCGGCCGGATAGCCCTGGCGGACCTGCTGCACGATCACGAACCCGACCGCGACGAGCAACGCGCCGATCGCCACCACCCGCAGCGCCGTTCGCGCGCGGCGGTCGAGCATCGCGCCGGCGCTGAGCGCGGCTGCGACCAGCGCAAGGATCGGCGAGGCGACGAGCAGCGTCAGGACACCCACCAGGATCGGGAGCCCGACGAGCACGAGGGTGCGGGGACGGACCGCGGTCCGCGCGACGAACGGTGCGAGCGTGACCGACGCGTCGGCGTCGCTCGCCGGGATCGCGGGGCGACGGCGCACGAGCAGCAGCACGAGGCAGACGAGGACGCCGAGGCCGGAGATCGCGAGGCCCACCCAGACGCGGTCCTGCGGCGTCCACCGCACGTGGATCACCGCGTGCCCGCCCTTCGGAGCCGGCACGGTCCACCCGTTGGCCATCCCGTCGACGAGCTCGGGCTCGCCGAGCGACGTGCCGTCGTCCAGCTCGGCCGTCCAGCCGTCGTTCTTGCTCTGCGCGACGACGAGCCAGAACGGCTTCGTCGCGCCGGTGACCTCGAGGTCGTACGAGAGGTGGCCCTGGTGCGTGATCTCGAGGTCCGGGCCGGGCTGCTGACCACCCGACTGCCCGAGCAGTGCCTCGGTGCGCGGCGCACCGCCCGCCGAGGACGCGAACGAGAGGCGGTCCAGGTCGATGCCGCTCTCGCGTCCCGGGGTGGCGCGCACGTCGTGGGCACCGGCCTCGAGCAGGAGCGACTCGGCGTCGGCGCCGCACGGCTCGACGGTGAGCGGGCTCCGCGCGACCGCGTCGGCGACCGAGCCGGTCACCCGCAGGGGCACCGGTCGGCCGTCGACCTCGAGCAGGTCGCTGCGGCAGGCGCCCTCGAGCCCACCGGTCGCCGGCTGCACGGTGACGCCGGGGATGCCGAGCTCGGCGATCCCCACCGGCAGCTCGATCGCCCGGTGCGAGAAGTACTCCGGCGTGGTGACCGACCGCACCTGGTCGATCGCGACCGTGAAGCCCGTCGTCGTCACGGCGGGGAACGAGACCGTCGCGCGCTCGGTGTGGTGAGCATCGGCGCCGTCGGCGACCGCGGGCACGTCGACCGTGAAGGGCGTGCCGCCCGCGGGCGTGATGGTCAGCTTCGTCGGGACCGAGTGCCGGCCGTCGGCGACGAGCTCCAGGTCGAGGTGGTCGAGGGTCGTCGGTCCCGGCAGGTCGACCGACAGCTGCTGGCCGACGTTGCCGCCGCCCGAGGCGGGCACGAACGCCGGCACCCATGCGGTCGCGGGGTCGCCATCGACCGCGGCCGACGCGCGCGACCGTACGTCGCCTTCGAGGCGCGACGATGCCCGCGCGCTCACGCCACCGTCGGCAGCGCCGGGAAGGCCGAGCAGCGCGTCGAGCACGTCGTCGGGCGCCGTCGCATCGATGCGCGCGGTGCCGGTGAGCGCGAAGGACCGGGCCGTCGGAAGGTCGAAGGTCCGGACGATCGCGAGCTCCTCGTCGCTGCGGCCGTACTCCTGCTGCGCGCCCCAGAGCCGGGTCATGAGGAGGGTGAGGTCGTGGTCGAGCGAGGCGTCGCCCGCCGCGTCGAGGAGGTCGGTCGGCATGCGCACCACCTCGTCGACGGTGATCCCGGGGATCGCGACCTCGGCGAAGCCCACGCCGCTCCCGCCGCCCTCGGTGACGGCGTCGACGGTGATCGCGAGCCGCTCGAAGGTGCGCTCGGGGAACGAGACCCGCTGTCCGTCGGGCCCGAGCGACTCCGGCCCGAGCTCCACCGTCACCGGGTCCCCGCCGTCGAAGGTGAGCGTCGCGGTCGTCACGTGCCGATCGCGCAGGCCGTTCTGCGGCTGCACGAGCGTGATCCCGTCGGTGGTCACCGGCTCGTCCAGGGTGACGACGAGGCGCTCACCGGTCGGGTCGACCCCCGCGCCCTCACGCCACGCGGTGGCGAGGTCGCCGTCCAGCGCGTGGGCCGGGCGGTCTTCGGGCGTGAGGATGACCGGGTCGCCGTACGCGGTGGCCTGCACCGATCGGACGCCGCGCAGGATCGTGACCGTGCGCGTGTCGTCGCCGACGTCGCCGAACGGCTCCAGGCGCGCGTCGCCCGCGTCGTCGACGAGCGCGGTCTCCCCCGCCTGCTCCGTGTAGCCGGTGACGTCGCGCGTCGCGCCCCAGTGGCGGACGCGCCGACGGTTGGTGTCGGTCACGACGAGGTCGGCGTCGCGGTCGAGCAGGCGGCGCAGCGCGGTGTCGCGGGTCGCGTACGACGCCGACTCGATGACCGTGGTGCGCCCGTCGATCACGCCGGCGGCGGCCGCGTCCACGATCCCCTCGCCGTCGCCGGCGATGAGGACCGGGTTGACCGTGGGTGCGGTGCGGACGATCGGCTCCGGCTCCTGGACCGGGTAGATGCTGATCGGCGCGGGATCGGCGGTGCCGGCCGGGATCGCGAGCTCCACCGGATCGAGCATCGGCTGCGACGACGCGGCGACGTTGGGCCGGGCCGGTCCGAACTCGACGGGGTCGTCGAGGCCCGTGGGCACCGACTCGAAGCGGGCCGCGACGACGCGCGGTCGGGGGCTGCGGTAGCGCTCGTACTCGAGGTCGTACCGGATCAGCACGTCGCCCGCCGCGAAGAGGCGCGCGACCGCGGCGTACGCGTCGGGCTCCACGAGGCCCTCCTCGAGTCTGCGGTCGAGCGCGGTGAGCAGGTCGGCCGACGCCTGGGACCCGTAGGGCACGAGCTCGCGGCCGACCCACGGGCGCTCCGTGAGCGCCGGCAGCAACGGGTCGATGGTGGCGCCCCACCGGAAGTTCGCGAAGTCCTGACCGGGCAGCTCGAGGACCCGCGTGTCGTCGCCCTGGGCGTCGAGGTAGCGCGCCGCGTCCTGCCAGTACTCCGGCACCTCGGCCGGGCGGCGGAGGTTCTCGGCGACGAGGTCGGTCTGCCAGAGCGGCGCGAGCGCCAGGACGGCGACGACGATCGCCGCGACGCCGGCTGCGATGCCCACGCGGCGCCGGCGGTCGAGCAGCGCACCGACGCCGATCCCCAGCAGGACGGCGAGCCCGAGCGCGACGAGGGGCGTCGCGCGCGCGGTGCTGCGCATCGCGAGCCCGACGGAGCTGCCCTCCCCGAAGCCCTTCAGCACCCGTCCGACCAGCGACGGATCGTCGTACGGGTACACGCCCACCGCGAGCACCAGCCCGAGCAGGGTGAGGGCGACGAAGTACGCCCGGTGCTTCCAGCGCACCAGGACGCCCGACGCCAGCGCGGCGATCGGGATCGTGAAGGTCACGACGAGCAGCCAGGCCTCCTGCTGGTACTGGACCGACTGCGTGATCCAGGACCCGAGGCCGTCGTTGCCGTAGAAGAACCAGTTGCCCAGCCCGCGCAGCACCTCGAGCGACGACGACGCCGCCGCGACGGCCCGGACGGTCTCGGTGTAGTCGAGGACGTTGAGCCCGTAACCGCCCTGGATCGCGAGTCCGCCGATCCACCACACCGCGGTCACGAGCACGAGCACGCCGATGCGGCCCGCGGTGCGCAGCGCCTGACTCGCGGTGACGTCGTGGTCGACGAGCCAGCGGAACAGGATCCAGAGGATGGGCGCCAGCCCCGCGAACAGCAGCGCGGTGGCGTTGGTGCCGCCGATCGTGAACACGATGAGCGCGAAGGCCGCGGGCTGGCGCCATCGGCCCGATCGCAGCGCGCGTTCGGTGAGCCCGATGAGCCACGGCAGCCCGGCCCACGGCAGCAGGATCACCGACTGCCGCGCCGAGTACGAGAGCAGGTAGGGCGACAGCATGTAGATCGCGGCCGCGGCGAGCGCACCGAGGTCGCGCCGCCCGAACGTGCGCAGCAGGAACAGCACTCCCGCACCGGCGGCGAAGAGGATCGACCCGAACCAGAGCCGCTGGGCGATCCAGACCGGCAGCCCGAGCGTGTGGAGCGTCCAGTAGAACGGCCCCATCGGCCACAGGTAGCCGATGTTCTGGTGCGTGACCGTCCCCGCCGAGTAGCCGGGGTCCCAGAGGTACGCCGCGTCGCTCAGCAGCCGCTCGGGATGCAGGTAGAGGTAGAGCTTGGTGTCGACGCTGACCTTCCCCGGCGCCGACAGCAGGAACGGCACGTAGGCCGCGACCGCGAGGCCGAGGTGCGCGAGGAGCGACCGCCGACGGGACGCGAGGAGCGGAGCCGCGCTGCTCGCGGCGTCGGTGCCGACGGTGCTCACGGTGGGAGGTCGATCACCGTCCGCGGACGCGGCGTGCTTCGTCGGCCAGCACCTCGAGCGCACGACGGGCCGTGGCGTCCCACGTGAACTCGGCCGCGCGCGTCGCGGCCGCCTCGCTCATCCGCGTCCGTAGCGCGTCGTCGCCGAGCACGCGGTCGAGGGCCTCGGTGATCGGCTGGTCGCGGTCGACGAGGATGCCGCTGACGTCGCGCTCGAGGGCGTCGCGGTGACCGGCGATGTCGCTGACCACGGCCGGCGTGCCGCACGCCGCGGCCTCCGTGATGGTCATCCCCCACCCCTCCCGCGCCGACGTGCTCGCGAGCACCCACGCGCGGCGGTAGAGGTCGATGAGCTCGGCGTCGTCGATCCGGCCGGGGAGCTCGATCCAACCCTCGGCGCCGTGCGCGGCGATGCGCGACTCGAGCTCGGGCCGCTCGTAGCCCTCGCCCACGATGACGACCCGCAGACCCGGGTGCCGCTCCTTCAGCGCGACCACGTCGTCGATCAGCAGGTGGAAGCGCTTGACCGGCACCAACCGACCGACGGCGACCACGAGCGGCTGTGGGTCGCGCGGCACCGCGGCGACCGAGAAGCGCGCGTCGATGCCGGGCTCGATCACCGACACCCGGCCGGCCTTGAAGCCGAGCTCGTCGACCAGCTCGGTCTTCGACGACTCCGAGAGCGTGACGATGCGCGTGCGCCGATAGAGCGGCGGCGCGATGCGCGACTCGATCGTGTGCCCGAGCTTCGCCAGGTTCGGCGGGAGGGTCATGTCCCACATCTCGCCGTGCACGTGGTGGAGGAAGGTCATGCGTGGGCCGCGCGCCCACACGGGCGAGAAGAAGGGCATGCCGTTCCAGATCTCGACGAGCGCGTCGCGCTCGCCGTGCCAGCCGATCACCTCGCTCGCGACGGCTCGGGGGAACACCTGGTAGCGGCCCGCCTTGCGGATGACGCGGTAGCCGTCGCGCCAGGACGTCTGCGCGAGGCCCGGCGCGTAGGACGTGCGGAAGGTGATCTCGATCCCGGCTCGGGCCCAGCGGCGCACGATCTCGTGGGCGTGGACCTCGGAGCCGCCGGCCTCGGGGTCGTCGAGGTCACGCCAGGCGAGGAAGTGGACCCGTCGCAACCCGGCCGCGGCGGCGATGTCGCCGAGCTTCGCGGCTTCGTCGTCCGGGGTGCCCCGACTCGGCTCGTCCTGGTCGCGAGGGGGCAACACGACGGGCCAGTCTACGCAGGGGGCTCCGCGAACCGGGGACGCGCACCGGTCGCAGGCCTGCGGACCGAGGCCGATATCGTCGGTGCGGATGGACGGACGGGCAGCACGCCGAGCCACGTTCACGATCGACGTCGAGGAGTTCGACCACCCGGGGGCCGGTGACCGGGTCGAGGCCGTGACCGACCGGATCCTCGCCTTCCTCGACGAACGCGGGATCCGGGCCACCGCGTTCGTCGTGGGCACGCTCGCCGCCGACCGTCCCGCGCTCGTCCGCCGGATCGCGGCGGGGGGCCACGAGGTCGGCCTGCACGGCGACGATCACCGCCTGCTCGGACGGCGCGAGCCCGCGGAGCTCACCGCGGGGGTCCGCGACGCCCGGGCCCGGCTGGCCGACCTCGCCGGCCGGCCGGTCGAGGGCTTCCGGGCACCGATCTTCTCGCTCACGCCCGCCACCGCGTGGGTCGCCGACGCGCTCGGTGAGCTCGGCTTCACCTACTCCGCCAGCGTCGTGCCCGCCGCGCAGGCACGCGGCGACAGCGGGTTCCCGGGCGCACCCGACGAGCCGTTCCGGTGGCCGAACGGGCTCGTCGAGCTTCCGAGCGGCGTGTACGCGCGCGTGCCCGTGGGCGGCGCGTACGCGCGCCTGATGCCGGGGGTGGTCTTCGACCGCATGGTCCGGTCGCTGCACGGCGACGCGCCGTGGCTCTACGTCCACCCGTACGACTTCGACGACGACGAGCCCTACACGCGCCTGCCAGGCACCGGCCGGGTCGAGAATCGGCTCCTGTTCGCGCGACGGCGCCTGATGTTCGATCGCATCGCTCGCGCCCTGCGCGACGGTGCGGGTCCACCCCTGGGCGAGCGGGTCGCCGCGCTCGACCGCGCCGCGCTGCCGACCTTCTCGCCGGTCTCCTAGCGCGTCGCGAGCAGCTCGACGATCGCCGGCACGGAGTCGAGGTCCGGCACGAGGTCCAGCTCCACCCCGACGCCGAACTCCGCCTCGATCGCCATGCAGATCTGGAGGTGACCGAGCGAGTCCCACCGCTCGACGTCCTCGCTGCTCGAGGTCACCGTGATCTCGTCGGCGGGCACCCCGAGCTCGCGAGCCACCAGCGCGACCACGCGCGCCTGGAGTGCGGCATCGGCCTCGGTCACGCCAGCTCCTCCCGGTAGGTGATCGCGCCGTCGGCACCCTCGACTGCCGTCCATCCGCGACGAGGGAGGAAGTCGGCCGCGACGCCGTTGCGATCCGTGGGCACGAACGTACAGGTGAGCGCGCCGATCCCCCGCGAACGGGCGACCCCTTCGAGATGCTCGACCAGCGCGTCCTCCACCCCACGACCGATGACCCGGCAGCTGAGGAGGAGCAGCGGGACCGAGCCGTCGGCGCCGTCGAGCACGGCGAGGCCCACCACTCCCTCGTCGCCGAAGCGGTCCGAGTAGCCGACGGTGACGACCGCGTGGCGGTCGTCGTCGACCATCGCCTGGATCTCGCCGGGCGAGCACCGCCGCGTGGTGAGGTTGAACTGGTTGGTCTTCTGCGTCATCTGCGCGGCCCGGTCCACGAGGTACGGGTCGTCGACGCGCAGGTCGAGCTGGATCTCGAGGCCGCGCAGGAACGAGGTGAGGTCGGTCGCGGTCGCCTCCGTCCGAGCCCGCTCGGTGCGCGCGCGGTAGCTCGCGGTCTTGGCGCGGTCGGCGTCGAGGATCCGGAGCTTCGGGAAGTACGGGAACACGACGTCGCGCACGAACCACCGCGGCAGCAGCTCGGGCCGGTCGGGCACCTCGGGGACCGCGACGTCGGGCAGCACCTCGGCGACGAGCGCTCGCTCCACCGGGTTGTCGTCGAGCAGCACGAACGAGTCGAGCCCGAGCGAGAGCTCGTCGGCGATCGCGCTGATGTTCGCAGCCTTGTCGCCCCAGTCGACGCGCTTCGCGGCGAAGTCGGTGTCGCGCAGCACCATCATCGGGTGCTCGGCGAGCACCTCGTCGACGAGCGCGGCGTCGTTCTTCGACGCGACCACGAGAAGCACACCCGACTGCTGCAGCGCCTGGATCTCGCGCTGGAGGTCGCGGTAGCACTTCCCCACGCCGTCCTCGCCGAGCGCGATGCCACCCGGGCCCTCCTCGCCGAGCACGCCGCCCCACAGGGTGTTGTCGAGATCGCAGACCAGCACCTTGCGGGCCCGACTGCGGTGCGCGTCGAGCAGGCCGCGGAGGTGCTCGCCGCACGCGGCGAACCACGCGGCGGAGTACGGGATCCGCCCGGCGTACCAGTAGGTGGGCGCGACGGCCTGGTCGCGGCCGAGGCGGTCGAACACGAGGGCGACGTCGAGGATCGCGACGTTGGCCTGCTCCTCGGCCAGCTCGCGCAGTGCGGCGTTGAAGCGCGCGGCGCGGGCCACGGTGCCGTCAGGGGTCCAGCGGCTCACCGTACGAGCGGACCGTCGCGGGATCGGGCGCCACCGTGGCGGCCACGACGAGCAGCTCCGTTCGCGCCGTCGCGATCGCGCGCAGCGCCGTCGGCAGCTCCTCGGCCAGGACGCCGGCTCCCACCAGCTCATCGCCGTCCATGAGGACGATCAGCACCTCGAGGTCGGGTGCGTAGGCCGCCGACGACGGATCGGCGAGCGCGCGCAGCACGTCGCCGTACTCCCCGACCGCGACCTCGTGCCCGGACACGCGGGCGGCGAGCGGCGCCACGTTGACGTTGGAGAGGACGAGGGCCTTCACCGACCTGCCACCTCAGAACACGTCCATGTCGGCGAGGGTCAGCGAGACCCTCGGCGCATCGGTGCGGGTGCTCCCCTCCGCCCAGTCGGCGAGCAGCGGCATCGCCTGCGGCCAGAAGCGCGCCGGCACCTCGACCAGCGGCAGGCCGCGCAGCCCGCGGGTGAGTGCGTGGTCGCCGAAGCTCAGGGCCGCGACGAGGTCGGCATCCGCGCGTGCCGCGTCGTGCACGACGTCCGCCAGCAGCGCGGTCGCGACGGCGCGCGGCGCATCGGGTGCGATCACGCAGTCGAGGACGACGGCGGCGCTCAGGCCGTCGAAGTCGGTGATCCGGCTCACGACGTAGCCGACGAGCTCGTCGCGCCGGTACGCGTAGCGGACCCGATAGCGGAACACCGGCCCCGCGCGGAAGCGCCACTCATGGAAGCCATGGTCGCGGACGCCGACCCAGGCCTCGGAGTCGCCGAGGGGGGCGACGAGGCGGTCGAGGGCGGCCGGATCGGGCTGCGCTTCGCGCACGTCGATCCCGCGGGCGCGGGCGAGCGCACCCATCGCCGCGACGGCACCGCGGGCGAGTGGGCCCGCCGGCGCCACGAGCCAGCGGGTGACCTTCGAACCCCGGGCCGCGAGCACGCGGCCAGGGCGCAGCGGCAGGCCGTGCAGCGCCAGGGTGCCGATCCGCGGGAACTTCAGCAGCTTGTCGTAGAGCGGCGCGCTCGTGTCGTTGGGCACGAGGAAGACGAGGTCGGCGTCGCCGTGGCGGCGGAGATCCTTCATGAGGCCGACGAACGATCGCGGCGCGCGCGCCGACGGGTCGATGAGCAGGTCGATCGGGTTGACGCCGCGGCCGTCGCCCTCGCGGCTGCGGAACTCCCGGGGCTCGTGCACGATGCGACCGACGAGACGGGCGTCGTCCCAGATCAGGTCGGCGGCCGGGACGCCCGCCGGGCACGCGAGGTACTTCCACCGCAGGTGCGCCGGCTGCGAGACCGCGGCCTCGTGGCCGTACTCGGTGGCCGACAACGCCGCCATCGCCTCGATCAGCCCATCGTCGACGGGCACGCGCGTCACCTGCACTGGCGCGGATGCTACCGATGCCGCCGCGAACTCATGACATCATCACGTCAGCCATGCCCGCGCCGACCCGCTGCTGTCACGTACCGCCGGAGCCGTGGCTCACCACCGACCGCCTCCGCGTGGAGCGGTGCCCCACCTGCGGCACCCTCTGGATCGACCACACCGGCCCCCAGCTCGCCGACGCGACGTGGCAGGAGCCCGACATCACGCCCGAGTTCCTCCGCGCGCTCGCCCGCCGGCGCGAGCGCCAGGCCGAGGTGGTGCTGCGCGCGGTACGTGACCTGCCGGCGCCCGTCCTCGACTACGGCTGCGGCCAGGCCGTGTTCTTCGACCGCGCCCGCCGCGCCGGCCTCGACGTCTGGGCGAGCGACCTCGCGCTGCCCGACGGCTCGCTGGCCGCGGGCGCGCCGACCTTCCTCCCCGTGGACGAGCCGTGGGTCGTGCCGCCCGGTCCGGGGCCCGACGGCGCGTGGGGAACGGTGGTGCTCCTCGACGTCCTCGAGCACCACCCGGACCCGAGCGCGTTCCTCGCCTCGTTGCCCGCCGAGCGGATCGTGGTGAAGGTGCCGCTGCTCTCGGGGCCGGTCGGCGTCGCGGCGCGCTCGCTCGCGCGCACCGGCCGAGCCGCACGGTTCGAGGCCCTCGCGCTCGTCGGCGAGGCCAACCCACACCGGGTGTTCTTCAGCCGGCGCGGCCTCGAGCGCGTCGCGGCGCCGCGCACGGTGGCGCGCCACGTGCCCCTCGCCGACGTGGGCACGGAGCTTCCCGAGCGCATGACCGGGCGCGCGCACGGCGTCACCGCACTGCCGCTGCGCGTCGCGGGTGGTGCACTCGCCGGCATCAGCCCGGTGTGGTCCGACACCGGCGTGTTCGTCCTCGCCTGACTCAGGTCGGCTGGAGCGCTGGTTCGTCCGGTGCGACGTCGTCCGACGACGGCGGTGGCTCGTCGTCGGCCTTCGCCTTCCGGCCGTCCCAGTAGCGCCGCAGCAGGGCGTCGAACGCCACCGCGGCGAAGGCGGCGATCGAGATCTCGGCGATCGATCGGTAGCGCGTGTTCCCGAAGGAGTACGCGGCGGTGATCGTGACGAGGACCAGCAGCGAGGCGAGCGGGATGATCGTCACCTTGCGGCGCCACATGATGACGATGCCGGCGATCACGAACGGCACGAGCAGATAGAACTGCGCGAGCGCGATGCGCGCCGCGTTCTCCGACCGGCCTTCGGTGATGTCGAAGTTGATCTTCTGGTTCGGGCGGATCTCACCCCACGGCGAGCCGGGATGGTAGATCTCCCACATCCGGCCGATGCGCGCGAGCACCACGACCGGGTAGCGGTCGAGGTTGTCGCCGATGTACTTGAACGCCCGCTTGCGCCAGTACTGGTCCTGCTCCGAAGGGTCGCCCTTGGGCTTGCCCCCCTTCTGGCACCGCGGGCTCCACCATCCGAGCTCGCGCCCGTGGTACGTGGCGTCGCAGCTGCTGACCTGGAGCGCGAGCCCGGCGTCGGTCGAGAGCGTCTCCGGGTACTTCCACGCGGTCATGTTGCGGATGAGCCACGGTGACATCACGAGCAGCGCGACGACCCCCGCGGCGGCGACGTAGCCGACCCGCTTCCACACCGACTGGCCACCGAGGCGCCGGATGACCAGCGGGATGATGATCAGGGGCAGGAGGAGCACGACCTCGGAGCGGACGAGGCACGCGAGGCCGCCGAAGGCGCCCAGCACGAGGATCCGTTGGAGCGTGGGCTGGTCCCACGCGCGGTACGCGAGCAGGACGGTGATCGCGACCACGAGGATCGCGAGCGACTCCGAGGTCACCACCGCGTCGTTCACCCAGAAGTTGGCGTAGACCGCCGCGAGGCCGGCGGCGATCAGGCCCGTGCGCGGTCCCGCGATCCGGCGCCCGATGAGCCCCATCACGAACACGGTCGCGGTGCCGAGCAGGGTGCTGGCGATCATGTGGGCGTGGAAGCTGTCGAGCCCGACGAGCGACCACGCGGCGAGGTAGAGCGGGAAGAGCGGCGGGTTGTCGGCCGACGCGCCGTTCGGGAAGATCCGACCGGTGTTCAGCGGGTCGAAGTTGGTGGGCAGCCAGGTCTGGAAGCCGTAGCCGTCGGCGAGACCGTTCGCCGTGTAGTGGTAGGTGAACGCGTCGCCCCAGATGGGCTGGTCCCACTTCACGATCAGGGCGTACGCCAGCCGTACGGCGAGCCCGAGCGCCGTGATCACGCCGAGCCACACGAAGAAGCGGCGCGACGACCACTGCACGACCGGCGACGCTACCACCGGGTCGATTCCGCTCAGGAGTCGCGCGCGTCGTCGCGCGTCCGCTGGAGTGCGGACTCCTCGGCGAGGATGCGTGATCGCTCCTCGAGGCGCGACAGCTCCCACGCCGCGTGCACCAGCGCCAGGATCGCGAAGCCCGCCGCGGCGAGCAGGAAGCCGCCGAGAGCCGCCCCGTCGCCCTCCCGGCCGATGAGGGCCGCGGCGGCATCCGGCCACAGCGCGAGCACGACCAGCACCGGGATGGCGACGAACCAGAACAGCGCGTACTTGCCGCGCAGCTGGCGCCGCCGCACGAGGGTGAGCAGCCAGACCAGCAGGAGCAGCAGTGCGACGGCGACGAGGATGCGCGTGGTGAGGCTCACGAGATCTCGGCCTCGGTCGGGCGGCCCGAGTTCACGAAGATGACCAAGAGCGCGCACAGATACCGGTAGACGAGCCGGAACCGGCGGTTCGAGGGCTCCCCCGCGGCCCGCGTGCGCATCGGCGTCGGCACCTCCTGGACGCGCAGTCCCTCCCGGAGCGCGAGCAGCAGCGCCTCGACCGTGTCGCCCATGTACTCGACCGAGAGCTCCCGCGAGAACAGCTCGACGGCCTTCGGCCCGAAGGCACGGAAGCCCGACGTCGTGTCGCGGTAGCGGTTGCCGACGGCCACCCGCACCATCAGCCGGAGGACGGCCATGGCGGCGCCCCGTGCCGCGCCGACCGAGTAGGGCGTGACCCCTGATCCGAACCGGTTGCCGATCACGAGGTCGGCGCCCTGGTCGAGGCCCTCGAGGAGGAGGTGCACCGACGTCGGGTCGTGCTGGCCGTCGGCATCGAGCTGCACGACCCGCTCGTAGCCGTCGTCGTGCGCGTACCGGAAGCCGGCCCGCAGCGCACCGCCGACGCCGAGGTTGAAGGGCAACCGGATGACGGCCGCGCCACCGGCACGCGCGACCTCCGACGTCTCGTCCATGGAGCCGTCGTCGACGACCAGCACGTCGACCGCGCCGAGCTCGGACCGCACCTCGCGCAGGACCGCAGGGAGGGCGCTCGCCTCGTTGTACGCGGGGATCACGACCAGGAGGCGCACCAGCCGGTCAGCCTACGGGGTCGTGCCCGTCGCGTCGCAGAACCGCACCGACGCCGCGCGCGGCAACCGCACGAGGAGGTTGCCCGCCGCCGCCACGCGGATCGTCGCGGGAGCGGCCGGCGCGAGGCCGGCCCGCAACGCGGGGCCACCCGCGACGTTCGTGGTCCGCGGCACCCGGGCGGCGTCGTCACCGGAGGGCACGAGCCACAGCGCGAGGTCGCCACCCTCGGGCGAGTCGATCACGACGTTGGTCGCGTCGAGCAACGTCAGCCGCACGGTCGGTGCGCGACCGCGCGTCGTCGCGACGACACACGCGCCCTGCTGCTCGAGCCGGGTGGTGCGGACCCCCTCGATCGACGGCACGGGCCCGGAGGCGCCGAGGTCGCCACCGTCGACCACGACCTGGAGGTGCGTGCGGGCCGAGGCGCGTGCACGCGCGTCGAGCCGGACGTCGGGGAGGTCGCCGTCGTCGGCCAGCCGGCGCAGGCCGGCCACGTCGAGGTCGGCGCAGCAGTCGGCCGCGGGCCGATCGGTGACCGTCGGCGCGCCATCGGCGAGCAGCTCGGCCGCGGCGACCACGCGGGCCTTCAGCTCCTGCTCGCGGCGCGCCGTCGTGGTGGCCGCATCGTCGAGCGAGACCGCCTGATGGACGAGCACCGCGAGGAACACGACCGCGAGGCCGCCGTAGGCGAGCCGGCGATGGCCGGGCACGAGGTCGACGAGCTGCGTGAGAGCGAGCGCGAGCAGCGGCACCACGAACGCGAACGCGACGTACGTGTACCGCGGGAAGTAGATCCACTCCCCGCCGAAGAGGCCGTAGCGACGGAACGAGGTGACGACGAAGAAGAGGGGCGCCCCGAGCGCGAGGACGGCTGCCGTCGTGACGGATCCGCGCCCCCGGGCCTGCCAGGCCGCGAACGCGACCAGGAGCACGACGGCGATGATCCCGACGCCGTCGACCCCGCTGATCAGGTCGAGCATGTGCCGCAGCCCGCGCCACAGCGTGTCGGGGATCCCGCCGAGCGCCCCCGGGACGATCTCGCTCCCCGTCGTCCCGGCCGCGCCCCAGCCCAGCGTCCACACGACGTAGACCGCGGCCGGCACCGACGCGGTGACGAGGGCACCGCGCCATCCCCGGCGCACGAGCGCGACGGCCACCACCACGACCAGCACCGTGAGCCCGACGCCCGATGACGCCAGGCCGACCACGAGGAGCGCCCAGACCGCGACGTCGCGCCGCGGCGACCACGCGCGCGCGGGGAGCAGGAGCAGGGCGCCGAAGCCGCACGCGAGCGGGGCGCTGAACGTGACGTTCCACGCGAACAGGAGCTCGAACGAGACCGATCCGAGGAACGCGAACAGGAACGCCAGCGCGACGGCGATCACGTCGGCCGCGCCGAGTCGCCGCATGAGTCGCCAGAGAAGGTGGGCGGCGAGGAGGTGCACGAGGACGAACACGACCATCACCGGCACGTACGTGCGCAGGCCGAACAGGCCGAGCTGCGCCCGGTACACGAGGATCCCGACCGTCGACCAGTGCTCGTTGTGCGGATCGAGGAGATCGAGGGACGCGCTCCCGAACACCGAGCGCCGGACGATCGGATCCCACTCGTCGGTGACGAACCACTGGTCGCGCGCGAACCACAGGATCGCGACGCCGGCCATCGCCAGCGAGCTCAGGTGGGTCCACAGCTCGGCGCGGGTCGGCGGGTGCCACCGGGCGTCCGAGATCGCCGGTGCGGCCGCGGGCACGGTGAGCGGGTCGTCAGCCATCGTGGGCGACGGACGCGCGGTCCCCCGGCGGGCGACCGGCAAGCCGCCCTCGCAGCCGCATGACCGGCCGCTCGAGCAGCGACCACGACGCCCACGCGACCAGGACGCTCAGGCCGGTCGCGTAGACGAGCACCGCCGCGACGTTGGCGCCGGGCACGAACGGCTCGAAGCCCGTGGAGCGGAAGAACGTGTCGAGCCAGAGCTCGTGCCAGAGGTAGATGCCGAACGAGACCACGCCGACGAACACCACGATCCGGTGGCGCAGCATCCGACGCAGCAGACCCTCCTGCTGATCACCGAACACCGCGGGCAGCAGCAGGAAGAACGCGGTGAAGCCGTAGCCCAGCGTCCACGCCAGCCACTCGCCGCGCGACAGCGTCGGGTACCCGACCGGCAGACCGAAGCGGGTCGAGACCGCCCAGAAGCAGACGGCCGCGATGCCCCAGCACACCCACGGATGACGGCCGGCGAGGTCGGCGGCGCGCGAGCGCATCGCGCCGGTCTGCCCTGCCGCGCTCACGACCGCGAGGAGCATGCCGAGCGCGAACTGGTCGAAGAACGCCGGCAGCCACGTGATCTCGACGTTGTTGGTGGGATCGACGGACAAAACGATCATCCGGTACGCGATCCCGGTCGCGTACAGCACGGCGAGGCCGATGAGCTCCCACCGCACGACGTTGCGGAAGCGCCGCGCGATCGCACCGACGGCGAACGCCCAGATCGGCACGAAGACGTAGAACGCGACCTCGACGCACAGCGTCCACGCCTGCTGGATCCCGCCGAACGCGTGGCTCGCCGAGTACTGCTGGAGCAGGCCGAAGTACGCGACGAAGTCGCCGACGTTCTCGATCCGGTGCGACGGCCCGGGTTGCTCGAACACCCACACCACCGCGATGAGCGCGACCCAGTAGGCCGGATAGATGCGGAGGAAGCGGCCCGCGAAGTAGTCGCGCAGGCGCGGCTGGTCGCCGCCACCGAGGTGCGCCATCACGAAGGGCCGGTACATCAAGAAGCCCGAGATGAGGAAGAAGATCGAGACGCCGACATCGAGCCGGCTCAGGTACTGGCCGAGGGTGTGCTCCCGGAACACGAACCCGCTGATGACCGACGCGTGCAGCACCAGGACGGCGAGCGCGGCAAGGGCGCGGTACCCGTCGAGGCACGGGAAGAACGTGCGGCCGCGTGACTCTCGCCGCCCGCGGTGCTCGAGCGGCGTCTCGATCATGGCGTCGCCGCCGGCGTCGGCGCGACGGGGGCCGACGCCGCCGGCCGGCGCGTGCGTCGCCACGGTGGCGTGTCCTTCCACCGCAGCACCGGCCGCTCGACGAGGTAGTAGCTCGCGGTCGCGGTGATGAGCGTGAGCGGGAAGGCGATCGCGAGGAGGGTGACGACCGGGCCCTGGAACTCCGGCAGGTGCAGCCAGTCGTCGTGCACGAACCCGAGCCACGCCTGGTGCCAGAGGTAGATGCCGTACGAGATCAGCCCCACGTACGCGATCGGCGCCCAGACGAGGAACCTCCGGACGAGGCCGCGGTCCTGAGGTCCGAAGACCGCCGGTACCAGCAGGAACAGGGCGGTGAGGCCGTAGAGGAGCTGGCGCAGGAAGAACTGGCCGCCGGTGAGCGTGACGAGGTTGCGCGGCAGGCCCGCCTGGGTGCACGCGATCCAGTACGTGAACGCGGCGGCCGCCCACCAGATGCCCGGGTAGTGGACCGCGCGGGCGAGCCAGCGCGGCATGGCGCCGCGGCGCACCACCCACACGCTGAGCACGGCGAGGCCCATGCCGAGCGCGAAGAGGTCGAAGTGCGTCGGCAGCCAGTACTGCGTCGCGAGCGACGCGAACGGCGCCGGCCCCGTGGGCCGCGGCACCCCCGGCGCGTAGCGATGCCAGAACGGGTCGTACGCGAACCACGCCAGCCGCCACACGACGCACGTGATGACGAGCACGACGAGACCACCGATCTCGATGCGCAGGCGGTACGCCGGACGCCGGCGGGCGATGCGACGGATCGCCCACGCGTAGAACGGGAGGAAGACGTAGAAGCTCACCTCGGTCGCCAGGCTCCAGGCCTGGTTGACACCGAAGAAGTAGCGCGTCGTGTCGTAGATCTGGGTCAGGCCGAAGAACGTGACGATGTCGCCGGGCGTCGACAACGAGCCCTTGCCGAACCCGAACGCGAGGTAGATGACGAGCACCGCGACCCAATAGGCCGGGAAGATCCGCAGCGCGCGCCGCCACCAGAAGCGGTCGGCCTTGCTCGTCGGGCGTTCGCCGAGGTGCGCGTTGACGAACGGGCGGTACAGCAAGAAGCCCGAGATGAGGAAGAAGATGGAGACCCCGGCGTCCCCGTGCGCGAGGTACTCCCCGAACCGGTCGCGGATGCTGTAGCCGGTCGCGAACCCGGCGTGGTGGAGCAGCACCGCGCACGCCGCGATCGCTCGGAGCCCGTCGAAGCCCGGGAAGTGGGCGTGGCGGCTCTCCCCCGGCTGGGTGACGTCGGCCGGGTGATCCTCCGACGGCGGGCCCTCGGTCGGGATCGGCCGGGTGGTGTCGAGCTCCCCAGAAGGAGCGCCGGGGGGCGGGCTCATTCCGCCATGGTGACGCCCGGGGCGACCACGACGGTGGAACCCGTCTCGTCCCCGCGTCGCTCGAAGCGCCGCTTGAACCGCAGGGCGGGCTTCTCGATCAGGACGAACGATGCGGTCGCCAGCGCGAACGTCACGATGAACCGCACGACGAGCAGCGGCCAGAACGACAGGTCGAGCCGCTCCTCGGTGAGCACGTAGAAGACCGGCAGGTGCCACAGGTACCCGCCGTACGACACCCGGCCCGCGCCCACGAGCACCTTGTTCCCGAAGCCGCGCGCGAGCAGGCCGCGCGGTGCGTAGACGACCGAGAAGATCATCGCCGTGGTCGCGAGCCCGGCGAGCTGGTACACGCCCCGGGTGTTCCAGTCGCTGCCGGGGTGGAAGAAGAGGAAGCCCGACACAAAGTACGCGGCGCCCAGCCACCCGATGGCGACCGGCCACCACTTCCCCGGGCGCGGGAGGAGATCGAACGCGGCGACGATGCCGAGCACCGATCCGAACAGCAGGCCGTGGGCTCGAGCGTCGGTGCCGTAGAGCGCGTGGAAGTTGTTGGTCACGCCGTCGCGCTCACCCAGGAACGCCATGATCGCCGCGGACGCGAGCGCACCCAGGAGCACGAGCGCGATCGTCGTGCGGGTCGAGCGACGGAGCGCGAGCAGCCCCCACAGGATGAGCGGCCACACGAAGTAGAACTGCTCCTCCACCGACAGCGTCCACGCGTGCGAGAGGGCGGAGAGGCTCGGCGAGAACACCTCGTTCCAGTTCTGCACGTACAGCCCGGTCCAGAGCAGCTGACCCCGCAGCACCGACGGTGGATCGCCCGCGAAGACGTCGATCTGGGTCAGCACCAGCATGATCAGCAGGAACGCGGCGAGGGCCGGGAACAGGCGCAGCGCCCGCCGGGCGTAGAAGGCGAGCAGGTCGATCCGGTTGGAGCGGCGGAACTCCTGCACCAGCAGCGTCGTGATCAGGAAGCCGCTGAGCGCGAAGAACATGTCGACCGAGATGAACGCCCCGTTGTCGGGGAAGCCCCGGCTCGTCGCCAGCCAGGTGTGGAAGAACATGATCGCGATCAGGGCGAACCCGCGGATGCCGTCGAGCGGCGGCCGGTACCCCAGCCGGAACGTCCCCGGGTCGCTGCTCCCGCCGAGATCGGGCGCGCCCGAGACCTGCGCGCTCGGCATCCGCTGATCGTGGCACGCGACCAGCCCGCCGCGCACACTCTTGGGGCCCGGGTCGTCCCGGGAGATCGGGGTGTTCGTGGATAGCCTGAGCCGGTGCGCACCCTGGTCGTGGTCCCGACGTACAACGAGTCGGAGAACATCGAGGAGATGCTCGCCCGCCTGCGCAGCGCCGTCCCGGCGGCCGATGTCCTGGTGGTCGACGACTCGAGCCCCGACGGCACCGCCGACCTCGCCGCGGCGGTCGGCGAGCGCCTCGGGCACATCGACGTGCTGCGCCGTCCGGAGAAGCAGGGCCTCGGGGTCGCGTACCGAGCCGGGTTCGCGGTCGGGATCGAGCGGGGCTACGACCGCTTCGTCCAGATCGACGCCGATCTCTCGCACGACCCTGCGGTGCTCCCGGTCCTGCTCCAGGCGGTGGAGGACGGGGCCGACCTCGCGATCGGCTCGCGCTACGTGCCCGGCGGCACCATCCCGCACTGGCCGTGGTTCCGCCGCGCGATCTCGCGCTGGGGCAACCGCTACGCCGCCTTCGTGCTCGGGCTGAAGGTGCGCGACGCCACCGCTGGCTACCGCTGCTACCGCAGCGAGGCGCTCCGCACGATCGACTACACGTCCACCCGGTCCAAGGGCTACGGGTTCCAGATCGAGACCGCGTACCGCGTGCAGCGCGCCGGCGGCCGCATCACGGAGGTGCCGATCGCGTTCACCGACCGCGTGCGCGGCCACTCGAAGATGACCTGGAAGACCGCGGTCGAAGAGCTGGTGCTCGTCACCGGCTGGGGCATCCGGGATCGCATCTTCCGCCGCAAGCCCAAGCACCAGCCGGAGGTGCGCGCGCAGGCCTGACGCGCGCCGCGATGACGTCACCAGCCATCACGCTCGACGAGGCGGCGAGCCCGCGCGCCGGCGGCGACGTCTTCGGCGCACCGCGATGGGTCCCGGCCGCGATCCTGGGTCTGGTCATGGCCGTGGGTGTCGGCGTCATCCTCCACGCCGGGCGCAACGTCACCTTCGTCATCGACGAGTGGCAGTTCCTGATGCACCGGACGTCGCCGAGCGCGGCGTCGCTGCTCGAGCCGTTCAACAACCACCTGATGGCCGTGCCGATCGCGATCAACCAGGTGCTCTACCGGATCTTCGGCATCGAGTCGCACGTGCCGTACCGCGTGGTGCTGCTCGCGGTGCACCTCGCAGTCGCCGGGCTGCTGTTCGTCTACATCCGCCGGCGCGCCGGCGACTGGCTCGCGCTCGCGGTGGCGTCGGTGTTCGTGCTGTACGGCTACACCGCGGCGATCATCATCTGGCCCATCTCCACCGGATGGGCCATCGCGATGGCCGGTGGGATCGGCGCGCTCCTTCTCATCGACCGCGACGACCGGCGGGGCGATGTCGGGGCCGCGGTCCTCCTCATGGTGGCGCTCGCGTCGACGACCGCCGCGGTCGCGTTCCCGATCGGGGTGGTGGTCGAGCTCGTCGTCCGACGCTCGTGGAAGCGGCTCTGGGTGCCCCTCGCGCCGCTCGCCGTCTACGGCGTCTGGTACCTCGCGTACCAGACCGGCACCGGCGACCGGGCGTCCGCCGGCACCACCGCGCGCTTCGCGCAGGAGCTCGTCGCCCAGACCGTCGGCTCGCTGCTCGGGATCCAGGACCGCGGCGCGGCGGCGGACGTCGCGATGGTCGTCGTCCTGCTCGCGGTCGTCGGGCTCTGGTTCCTGGTCGGACGGCCACTGACGCCCCGGCTCGTCGGCAACGCGAGCGCGCTCCTCGCGTTCACCGTCCTCCTCGCCGTCGGGCGCGCGAGCACCGGGCTCACGACCTGGTTCTCCTACGCCGAAGCCGTGTTCCTCCTCCTCACGGTCGCCGAGCTCCTGGTGGGGCAGCAGGTCGGGCGCCTCGCGACCGGTGTGGTGCTCGCGGTGGCGGCGTGGTCGATCGTCTGGAACCTCGGCCAGCTCAGCGACGGCGGCGCCCGCTTCCGCAAGGTGTCGCGCGCCGAGCAGGCGGCGCTGGCCGCGACCGAGCTCGCACGGGGGCGGGTGGCCGACGACTTCGCGCCCGACCCGCTGCTCATGAGCGTGACCGCCGGCAACTACTTCGACGTCGCCGACGAGTACGGCTCCCCCGCGTTCACCGTCGCAGAGACGCGCGCGACCTCACCGGACGCCCGGCGCCTGGCCGACGACGTCCTCGTGCGCGCACTCGGGATCGAGGGCGCCCCGGCGGCCGCACCCGAAGGCGCGTGCGCACGCGTGGTGCAGCTCGGCTCGGGGCGGGTCCCGCTCCGGCCCCGAGCCGACACGGTCTTCGTGCAGGCCGGCGACGCTCCCGCGACCGTCCGCCTCGGTGCGTTCGCCGCGCCGAAGCGCGTCGTCGCCGAGATCCCGGCGGGTGAGACGCGCGCGCTCGCGCTGGCGCGCGTACCGGGCGCGCCGCCGTGGGAGCTCACGGTGGACGGCGCCGGCGCGAAGGTCTGCGGCTTCGACGTGGATCGGCTGGTGCCCTAGATGGGCCTCCTCGTCGCCGACGTCCTGCGGCACGCGGCGCGCACCACGCCGCACGCGCTCGCCGCGACGATGGGCGACGACGAGCTGACGTTCGCCGCCGTCGACGCCGCGTCCAACCAGGTCGCGCGCCGACTCGCCCGGGCCGGCGTCGGGCGCGGCGACCGGGTGGCGTGGTGGGGCGAGACGTCGCTCGAGGCGATGCCGCTCTTCGGCGCCTGCGCCAAGCTCGGCGCGGCCTTCATGCCCGTGAACGCCCGGCTCAACGGCGACGAGGCCGCGGAGGTGATCCAGTACGCGCGGCCGGCCGTCACGATCGTCGACGATCCGCACGGTGCGCTCGAGCCTCCGTTCGCGTTCGTCGCCCAACCTGCCCTCCTCGCCGAGGCGACGAGGCTCGAGACCGGGGATGTGGTCGACCCGGCGCTCGACGAGCGCGACACGCACGTCGTCTTCTTCACCAGCGGCAGCACCGGCCGCTCCAAGGGCGTCGTGCTCTCCAACCGCGTCAGCTACCTGCGCAGCTACCCGAGCCTGCTCACCGACCACGACGGCGGGACGGTGTGCATGTTCCCGCTGTTCCACATGGCGGGATGGTCGATGACCCTGAACGCGTGGCAGATGCGCTGCCCGGTGCACTTCGCCGCTGCCGATCCCGCCGCGATCCTCGGCACCGCCGACCGTCGGGCCGCGAGCCGCCTCTACTGCCTGCCGGCGATCTGGGCGCGCGTGCTCGAGCACGATCGGTCGCCGTACGACCTGCACACGGTGCGCGAGGCCGACACCGGTACGTCGGCGACCCCACCCGAGCTGCTCGCGGCGATCAAGGCGGCGTTCCCGGGCACCGTGACCCGCGTGTACTACGGCTCGACGGAAGCCGGGCCGGCGTCGATGCTCGCCGACCGCGACCTGGCGACCCGGCCCGGGTCGGTCGGCCTCCCCCCGCCCGGCGTCAGCATCCGGCTCACCGACGCCGGCGAGGTGTGCGTGCACAGCGAGCTGCTGATGGACGGCTACTTCGAGCAGCCCGACGCGACCGCCGAGGCCCTGCAGCCGTTCGAGACCGGCGGGCCGCGCTGGTACCGCACCGGCGACGTCGGCGCGCTCGACGACGACGGCTACCTGTCGATCGTCGGGCGCGTCCGCGACGTCCTGCGGACCGGTGGTGAGACGGTGGCGCCCGCGGAGGTCGAAGCCGCGCTCGCCGACCACCCGGCAGTGGCCGACGTCGCGGTGGTGGGCGTCCCGGATCCCCAATGGGGCGACGTGGTGTGCGCGGTCGTGGTGCCCGTCCAGGGACGCGCCGCCGACTGCACGGTCGAGGCGCTCCGCGCGCACTGCGAGGGCCGGCTGGCGCCCTTCAAGCAGCCGCGGCGGGTCGAGATCGTCGACGAGCTGCCACGCACCGCCGCGACGCGTCAGGTGCAGCGCAGCCTGCTCGTGGAGCGGATCACCAACCGGACCTGAGCTCCGCGGACCGCACCGCCGGCGGTCAGGACTTCGGCGTGCGCTTCCCGATCGCCTTGGCGATCGCGACCAGCTTCTTGGCGTCCTTCTTGGTGAGCTCGCCGGGCGCCGCGGTCGTCCAGTTGATGGTCACCGCGTAGTCCTTGTCGTAGGCCGCGGTGAGCTCGCGCTTGGTCAGGTTGAGGTAGGCGGTGTCGCCCACGTCGGCGTCCTTGACCGTGTTCTTGCTGAGCACGTCGATGGCTCGGGTGTCCTCGACCTGGAGGGGCGCGCTGTCGGCGTCGGAGGCGAGCACGTTGGGCGCGAACTGGATCGCAGTGAACGTGCCGCCGGTGCCGGCCGGGTCACCCACGGTGTAGCGGCACGCGAAGCCACCCTGGAGCGGCTCGCCTGCGCTGACCGGCGTCCCGAACGTCTTCAGCTGCTTGGCGGTGACGATCGTGCAGGCGTCGTTGAGGGTGATGCGCTTGGCCGCCGGCGCGGCTCCGACCGTGCCCACGGACACCGCAGCCGTTGCGAACGCAACCGCCACCGCCGTGCTCACCTTCCCCACGGCGCCCATCGGTCGTCGCCCGTGCCCTGCCCTCGAACCCTTGCGCACTCCGAGCCCCTCGTCGGTGCGGGCCGGCGGCCCGTCGTGCGCCGGAGCGTACTGCGGCGACCTCCGACCTCGGCCGCGGCCGGCGCGCGCACTTCCACGACGCGTCGTCGCGGAAGTCCCTGACGCTTGCGTCAGGCATGGGGCTGGGCGATGCTGCCCCGGCCACGTTGGTCCTACAGGGGGGAACTCCATGGTCAGCCGCCGTCTCGGTGTGCTCGTCGTCGCACTCGCACTCGGTGTGGTCACGAGCGCCGGCGTCGCCTTCGCAGGAGGCAACGCCGACACCGACTTCTCGAAGCTCAAGCCGATCAAGCCGCCGAAGAGCTGTGACGACGTCACCGGCGTCAGCGACAGCGAGATCAAGGTCGGTGTGCTCGTGCCGTCGTCGGGTCCGCTCTCCACGTCGTTCGCG
>CAZKTS010000235.1:0-1961 GCA_964555735.1 uncultured Bifidobacteriaceae bacterium | reverse complement strand
GATGTGCTCCCACTACCTGATCGAGCCTGTGGCCTGCACCCCGGCCTCGGGCTGGGAGAAGGGCCAGGTGGAGAACCAGGTCGGCTACGCCCGCGACAACATCTTCAAGCCGCGCCCTCGGTTCAGGACCCTGGAGGAGCTCAACGGCTGGCTTGAGGCCGAGTGTGAGCGCCGAGCCCGCAACGATCGTCACCCCGAGTATCGCGACCGCACGGTCCAAGAGGTGTTCGAGGCCGAGCGGCCGTTCCTGGCGCCGTTCGTGGGTCCCTTCGACGGCTTCCACCAGATCGAGGCCGTCGCTCAGGCCACCTGCCTGATCAACTTCGACCGCAACCGCTACTCGGTGGAGGCCAAGGCGGCCCGCCGCGCGGTGCAGATCCGCGCCTATGCCGACCGGGTTTTGGTGCTGTGCGACGGCGAGGTGGTGGCCGATCATCCCCGCGGCTTTGGCCGCGATCACACCGTCTATGACCCCTGGCACTACCTGCCTGTCCTGGCCCGCAAGCCCGGGGCGCTGCGCAACGGCGCACCGTTCCAGGACTGGTCTCTGCCGCCCGCCCTGACCCGGCTGCGCAAGCGGCTGGGCTCGGGCGACGAGGCCGATCGGCGCTTCGTTCGAGTGCTGGCCAGCGTCCTTGATGACGGCCTGGACGCCGTGGACGACGCGGTCCGCGAAGCCCTCGACGCCGGCGTCGCCAGTGACGAGGTCATCCTCAATATCCTGGCCCGACGGCGTGAGCCGCCCAGGCCCGAGGCGATCACCACCTCCCAGGCCCTGGCCTTGCGTCACCCGCCGATCGCCGACTGCGCCCGCTACGATCTGCTGCGAGGTCCCCGTGCAGCGGCATGAGATGATCGAGGCCCTGGGCCAACTGGGCCTGAAGGGCATGGCCGCCGCGTTCGACGACGCGGTGACCACGGGCCTGCAGCGCAATCGCACCGCTCTGGAGATGCTGGCCGACCTGCTCAAGGCCGAGACCGCCCACCGCCAGGCCGCCTCCATCCGCTACCGGATCACCGCCGCCAAGCTGCCGGCGATGAAGGATCTGGCGCGCTTCACCTTCGACGGCTCGCCGATCAATGAAGGCCTGGTCCGCGCCCTTCACAGCGGCTCGTTCCTGGCCGATCACCGCAACATCGTCCTGGTCGGCGGCACGGGCACCGGCAAGACCCACCTGGCCATCGCCATCACCGCCAACGTCGTGCGGGCCGGGGCGCGCGGTCGCTACTTCAACACCGTCGATCTGGTGAACCGCCTGGAGGACGAGGCCCGGCGCGGCAAGACCGGCGCCCTGGCGGCCCAGCTCTCGCGCCTGGACGTCGTGGTGCTCGACGAGCTGGGGTACCTGCCGTTCGCCCAGTCCGGCGGCCAGCGCCTGTTCCACCTGATCAGCAAGCTCTACGAGCGCACCTCGGTGATCATCACCACCAACCTGACCTTCGGGGAGTGGCCCACCGTCTTCGGCGACGCCAAGATGACCACGGCGCTGCTCGACCGCCTGACCCATCACTGCGACATCGTCGAGACCGGCAACGACAGCTGGCGGCTCAGGAACCGCGCCTGACCGGCACGCCCCGCTTCATCCACAACTTGTTCAACCTCCCCCCAGACCCCCCTCCGGGCAGCTGATCGATCAGTGGCTCACTAGGCGGCGACGCGCTGCGCTAGCTGATCGCTACGCGCCTCGCCGCCAGTCCGGGAACGGAGATTAGAGGGGTCAACTTTGGACGCCGATCGGGGGTCACTTTTGAACGCCGTTTGACAGTTGTGACGCCCGTATTCCTTGCGGAAAGCAATCAGATCGCACTCCCAATGGCCGTAGCTCTGGCGCTCGCCGATGTGGGCCGGACGCTGTGCGATGGTGTTCTGCAGCGGGATATGCAGGCCGCGCGGCCGTCGGGCATAGCGCGCGCGCCGGCGCCGACGCATCTTGGGCAGCAGCTTGTAGAGCTCCGCAGCT
>CAZKTS010000234.1:0-11410 GCA_964555735.1 uncultured Bifidobacteriaceae bacterium | reverse complement strand
CGACCGTCCCGAGCGGCGCAACGCCCTGAACGCCGAGCTGTGCCAGGAGCTCCTCGGGCACCTCGATGCGGTTGGTGGCGAGCTGCGGGCGATCGTCATCGCAGGCGCTGGCGAGAAGGCCTTCTGCGCCGGCGCTGATCTCGGACGCCGCGCGGCTGACACCGGGGGACTCGAGCACGGCGGTGCAGATTCGTTCCGTCCGGCGTTCGAGGAGCTCCTCGACACGATCGTCGATCTCGATGCTCCGGTGATCGCCGCGGTGAACGGTGCCGCGCTCGGCGCCGGCATGCAGCTGGCAATCGCGTGTGACGTGCGAGTGGTCTCCCCGCACGCGGTGTTCGGCATCCCCGCAGCCCGTCTCGGCGTCCTGCTGAGCTCGGCGAACGTGGTCAGGCTCGTCGACGTGGTGGGTCAGGCCGTGGCGCGTGACCTGCTGCTCACCTCGCGCTCGCTCGGGATCGACGAGGCTGAACGTGTCGGTCTCGTTCAGCGCCGTGCCGAGGACACCCTCGAGGCGGCGCGGTCGCTCGCGCAGGAGATCGCCGTGCTCGCACCATTGAGCATCAGCGGGCACAAGCGGGCGCTCAACCTCATCGCTTCCGCTCGCGGGCTACCGGTCACCGCACGACAGGAGCTCTCGGGCCTCGAGTCGCAGGCGTTCGCCAGTGACGATCTCCAGGAAGGTCTGGCGGCATTCGCCGAGAAGCGTCCGCCGCAGTTCCGTGGTTCGTGACGTGTTCGGCCTTCCCGCTGGCCGAACGGCCCCGTCGTAGCGCGTCGCTCAGTAGTTCGCCGGCAGCAGCCGTTCGAGGAAGACGTAGAAGAAGAAGAGCGCGACGGCGAACGGGATCGCCCCGATGACCCACGTGGTCCAACGCGGGTGGCGGTGGAAGAACAGCCACCAGAGCGCACCGACGAGCGCGGCCACCAGGCCGGCGAGGATGGTCGGGAGCAACGAGTCGCTGTCGCCGGACAGACCTTCGTCGTCGAGGCTCGTCGCCTTCGGCAGATCCGAGGGCGCCTGCAACGGTTCCTCGTCCGGGGCGAGCGTCGCCTTGATGACGAGTCGCTGTGCGGCGGAATACTTCGGGTTGCAGGTGGTGAGGGTCAGCGTCGCGGCGAACGGCTTGCTCGGATCGTTGTCGACGTGCACCGGGTCGAGGACGCTCACCTCGCTGGGCGCGACGATGAGCTGTGCGGTGACGCGGTAGGTGAACGTGCCCTGCAGCGTCCGGACGATGATCGAGTCGCCGGGGGAGAGCTGATCCAGATCACCGAAGGGTGCGCCGTACGTCGTGCGGTGTCCGGCGATCGCGGAGTTCCCCTCTTGCCCCGGCATCGGTGTGAGGGCGTAGTGGCCCGGGCCCTTGCGGAGGTCCTCGCGCGTCGTGCCCTGCACGACGATGGTGTCGACGCCGATCCGCGGGATCCGCAGGATCGCGACGGCGTCGCCGGTGGGGGGCGGCGGCGGCGCAGGCTCGTCCGGCGTCGCGGTCGAGCCCTCCTGCTTGAGCTCGGTCTCGAACGAGCTCCGGAGACGGCTCTGCTCCCGGTCGGTGTAGAGCCCCGTGCCCCACAGCTGGTAGGCGACGAAGAGGAGGATGAGGATGCCGACGGTGACGAAGGCCCGCCCGACTCCACCGAGGATTCGCCGCACCCCGTGATCCTACGGGGGGAGGCTTCGCCGACCGTCGCATCACGCCGACGTCCGGACGGCCGCCGAGGCGGTTCGCCCACCCGAGAAGGGCATCCGTACACTCACTGGCGCTGTGCAGCCCGTGGTCCGCCTCCGGTCGGCCGTCTGTCTCCTGGGTCGCTTCCCTGCCCTTGCCGGCGTGGACCTCGATGTCGAGGCCGGCGAGGTCATCCTCCTCTCTGGTGGGAACGGCGCAGGGAAGACCACCCTCTTGCGACTGCTCGCGGGCTTGGTCCCGCTCCACACCGGCGAGGCGGAGGTCCTCGGCCACGATCTCACCGCCGATCGGCGTTCGCATCGGCGGGATCTCGCTCTGGTCGGCCACGAGACCGCTTGCTACGAAGACCTGACCGTGCTCGAGAACGCGTCCTTCGCGGCGCGCGCCGGCGGCGCCACGACCGACGACGCCCGCGCCGCGCTCGCCACGGTCGGCCTCACCCGCCTCCTCGATGTCCGGCACAGCAAGCTGTCCGAGGGTCAGCGACGTCGCCTGACGCTCGCCATCGCGCTTGCCCGCGACCCGAAGCTCCTCCTGCTCGACGAGCCGCACGCGGGTCTCGATGCCGAGGGCCGGACCGCGCTGGACGAGACCCTGCGGTCGGCAGCCGCCGGCGGGCGCACCGTCCTGCTCGCGTCACACGAGCTCGATCGGGCGCGCGCGCTCGCGTCGCGTGAGGTCGTGCTCACCGGAGGGCAGGCGCACGGCGAGCTGCCGTCGACGCCGGTTCCGGACAAGGCGCACACGTGAACCTCGCTCACGAGGTCTCGCTCGTCGCGGGCAAGGACCTGCGGATCGAGGCTCGCTCGCGGGTCACGACGCAGCAGGTGCTCCCGTTCGGGCTCGTGGTGCTCCTCCTCTTCGCGTTCGCACTGGACCCTGATCGAGGGATCCTCCGGCAGGTCGCGCCCGGCCTCTTCTGGGTGACGGTGCTCCTGGCGTCGCTCCTCGCGATCTCCCGGTCGTTCTCGATCGAGGCGGAGAACGGCGCCCGCGACGGGTTGCGCCTCTCCGGTCTCGATCCCGCGGCGATCTTCCTCGGCAAGGCGGCGGCCGTCGCGGTCGAGCTCGTGGTCCTCGAGGTCCTGCTCGGCGCCGGGATCGTTGTGTTCTTCGACGTCCACCTCGATTCGATCGGCCCGCTGCTGCTCGCCACGTTGGCCGCGACCGTGGGCGTGGCCGCCACCGGTACCCTCTACGGCGTCCTCGCGGCCGGCACGCGCGTTCGCGAGACGCTCGTGCCGCTGCTGGTGCTCCCGGTCGTCGCGCCAGTGCTGCTCGGGGCCACCCGCGCCTGGGAGGCGGCGATCGACGGGGTGCCGAGCGACGCATGGCCGTGGGTCGGGCTGCTCGCGATCTTCGCGGTGCTCTACACCGCGATCGGGATGTTGGCCTTCGGGCCGTTGCTGGAGGAAGCATGACGCTCCTGAAGCCGCCGGTCGGGCGGGTGCTCGGGTGGGTGACCCTGGCGTCGCTCGTCGTGCTCGCGCTGTTCGGTCTGTGGGGCGCGCCGCCCGACCGCGTCCAGGGCGACGCCCAGCGCCTCATGTACCTCCACGTGCCCACGGCTTGGATCGCGTACCTCGCGTTCGCGGTCACTGCGGTGTGCTCGGCCCTGTGGCTCTGGCCCCGAACTCGCTCGTTCGTGTGGGACCGCGTCGCCGGCGCCTCGGCTGAGCTCGGTGTGCTGTTCACCGGACTGACGCTCGTGCTCGGCGCGCTCTGGGGCCGACCGGTGTGGGGCGTGTGGTGGGCGTGGGACGCGCGGCTCGTCACCACCGCCGTGCTCTTCTTCCTCTACCTCGGCTACCTCGCGCTCCGCCGGGTGCCCGCGCCACCCGAGACGCGAGCCAAGCGCTCGGCGATCGCCGCGCTGATCGCGTTCGTCGACGTGCCGATCGTCCACTTCTCCGTGACCTGGTGGCGGACGCTGCATCAGGAGCCGACGGTCTTCGACCCCGAGCTCAAGGCCAACATCCACGGCGTCATGGCGTTCACACTGTGGTTCGGTGTCCTGGCGTTCACGCTCCTGTACGTGTACCTGCTCGACAAGCGCTACCGGCTCGAGTGCCTCGAAGAGGACCTCGAGGACCGCGAGCTCGAGCGTCTCATCGAGGAGCGCGTGCGCGGCGCCGGGCCCAGCGAGCCCGCCGACTCCGTGAGCACGCCGAAGGCCGAGGTGGGGGCACCGTGAACTACGCCGAGTACGTCATCGGGGGATGGGCCCTGACCGGTCTCGTGCTGGTCGCGTACTGGGTGCGGCTGCTGCAGCGGACGAAGCGCGCTGAGCGGCTCGACCGCGAGTCATGACCAAGACGCGCCGCCGCGCGCTCATCGCTCTGGGGGCCTGCGCGGCCGCGATCATCGCGATCGTCGTGCTCGCCGTCGTGCTCTCCGAGAACGTCGTCTACTTCCGCACGGTCTCGGAGGCAGTCGCGCAACGCTCGTCGCAAGGAGACGACCGGTTCCGCATGGCCGGCAAGGTGGTGAAGGGAAGCGTCCAGGAGACCTCCGATGGCGTGCGCTTCCGTGTCACGGACGGCAAGGCGACGGCGACGGTGCTGCATCGCGGCGACCCGCCCGGGCTGTTCAAGGAAGGTGCTCCCGTCGTCTGTGAGGGACACTGGGGACGCGGCGCCACGTTCGACTCGGACCGCATCCTGATCCGCCACGGCAACGACTACGAACCACCGAAGGTCGACGCGGACAAGTCGTGAACGTCAAGGCCGCGCTCGGGATCCTCGCGCTCACCTTCGGCGCGGTCGCGGCGCTGGTGGGCATCGTCGTGCTCCTGCTCGGCATCCGCTCGAAGGACGAGAGCCTGACGCGGCTCGGGCGCCGGTTCGTGTTCATGGTCCTCATCGGCGCCGTCGTCGCCGTGGGTGCGATGGAGTGGGGCCTGCTCAGCCACGACTTCTCGCTCAAGTACGTCGCGGAGAACAACGCGCGCGGTACCCCCGTCCTCTTCACCATCACCGGCCTCTGGGCCGCACTCGAAGGCTCGATCCTGCTGTGGCTCCTGATCCTCGGCGGCTACCTCGCGTTCGTGGCCTGGCGCTTTCGGGACCGGGCGTCCGACCCGTTGGTCGCGTGGGCGACCGTCGTCGGTCTCGGCGTCGCGCTGTTCTTCTTCCTGCTCACCCTTGGGCCGGCGAACCCGTTCGAGACATGGTCGGCGCCCGCCGACGGCCAAGGGCCCAACGCGCTGCTCCAGAACCACCCGCTCATGGCGTTCCACCCGCCGATGCTGTACCTCGGCTATGTCGGGTTCACGGTGCCGTTCATGTTCGCCGTCGCCGCGCTCATCACCGGCCGCTTCGGTGAGGGCTGGCTCGCCGACATCCGCCGCACGACGCTGGTCGCCTGGGGCTTCCTCACCGTCGGGATCATCCTCGGCGCGTGGTGGAGCTACGAGGTGCTCGGCTGGGGTGGGTACTGGGCGTGGGACCCCGTGGAGAACGCATCGCTGCTCCCGTGGCTCACCGGTACCGCGTTCATCCACTCGGTGATCGTGCAGGAGCGCCGCGGGATGCTCCGGGTCTGGAACCTCTCGCTCGTCCTCGCCACCTTCTGCCTGACCATCCTTGGGACGTTCCTCACCCGCTCGGGGATCATCAACTCGGTGCACTCGTTCACCGAGTCCGACATCGGGCCCTGGCTGCTGGCGTTCCTCGGGGTGTGCGCGATCGGTGGCGTCGTGCTGATCGCATGGCGGGGCGACGCACTCCGCTCGCCCGGGAAGATCGACTCACCGGTGTCGCGTGAATCGGCGTTCCTGGTGAACAACCTGCTCTTCGGCGCGCTCGCGCTCGTCGTCCTCCTCGGCACGGTGTACCCGCTGCTGGCCGAAGCCCTGCAGGGTCGTCGACTCTCGGTGGGTGAGCCGTACTTCGACCGCATGGCGACACCCATCGGACTCGCGCTGCTGTTCCTCATGGCCGTTGCCCCCGCGCTCCCGTGGCGGGCGACGAGCGGCGAGGTGCTCCGTCACCGGCTGCTGGTGCCGGCGTGGGTGGGTGCGCTCTCCATGGTTCTCGCCCTCGCGCTCGGTGCCGACGGGATCGCCGCTGTCGTCGCGTACGGACTCGCCGGGTTCGCACTCGCCGGCATCACGCGCCAGTTCTTCGTCGGTGCTCGCAGCCGGCGGGCCGCGAACAAGGAAGCCTGGCCGGTCGCGCTCGGCCGAGCGGTGCGCAGCAATCCCCGCCTCTACGGCGGGCTCGTCGTCCACGTCGGCGTGATCATGATCGCCGTGGCGCTCGCGGCATCGAGCACCGCGTCCACGAGACGCGAAGTTCGGCTTCGACCCAACGAGTCCGCGACGGTCCGGGACGTGACCGTGACCTACCTCGGCCGGGAGGTCGTCCGCACCGACCAGAAGACGACGATCAAGGCGCGGGTCCGCATCGTGCGTGATGGCGACGACCTCGGCGTCTACGCACCCGCGATCTCCACATTCCCGGATCGACCCGGCGACGGCATCGGTACGCCGTCGGTGCGCACCGGCGCGCTCAACGACGTGTACCTGACGCTGACATCGGTCCCGGCTACCGGCGATCGGGTGACGATCTCGGTGGCGATCAACCCGATGATCGTGTGGCTGTGGATCGGCGGCGGCGTCATGGCCGTCGGGACCGTCCTCGCCTTGCTGCCGAGCCTGCGTCGGCGGCGTCCCGGTACCGAGCCCGCAGAGGTCGGGGAGCTGGGTCCCGAGCCGTCGTCCCCGGACCGTGAGCCCGCCGGGGTGTCGGCGTGAAGCACCCCACCCGCTGGATCGCGCTCGGCATCGGGCTCGTCGTCGTCGCCTTCGCGGTGGTGCTGGCACTGCAGGTGGGCGACGATCCGCGCGCCGACACGACAAAGAGTGCCCTGCTGGGGAAGCCCGCTCCCGACTTCACCGTCGTGACGAAGGACGGCACCGAAGTGTCGCTGGCCAGCCTGCGCGGTCAGCCCGTGATCGTGAACTTCTGGAACTCCTGGTGCATCCCGTGCGAGCAGGAGCTGCCGGCGCTGAAGGCATTCCACGACCGCCACGCCGAGGATCCGCAGCTCGCGATGGTGGGGATCGTCCGTTCCGAGAGCAAGAAGGTCGCCCAGAAGTACGCCGAAGAGCAGGGGATGGACTGGACGATCGCGTTCGACCCCGATGCGCGCGCCGCGATCGACTTCGGGACTCGCGGGCAGCCGGAGACGTTCGCGATCGACGCGTCCGGGAGGATCGCGGGCACCCAGATCGGCCCCGCCTCCCTGCGCGACCTCGAGACGCTCTACAAGGCCGCACGAGGTGAACCACAGTGACGGTGCGGCGGTGGTTGCCGTGGCTCGCGCTCGTGGTGCTCGTCGTCGTGGCCGTCGTCGTCGCCGCGAACCCCGGGGGAGACCGCACGGACGCCGACCGTGCCCGCGACCTCGCGGCCGAGCTGCGCTGTCCCGACTGCGAGGGCCTCTCGATCGCCGATTCCTCGACGCCGAGTGGGCGCACGATCCGCGCCGATCTCCGCGAACGGGTGCGCGCCGGGCAGAGCGACGAGGAGATCCGTCAGGCCTACGTCGATCGCTACGGCGAGTCGATCCTGCTCAAGCCCGAGGGCAGCGGGCTCGGCATCCTCGTCTGGGCGCTGCCGGTGGTGCTGCTCGTCGTGGGCGGGGCCGGGCTCGTCGTCGCGATGCGTCGCTGGCGCGCCCAGCCGCGCCAGCACGCGACCGCGGCGGACGAGGCCGTCGTCGCTGCGGCCCGGCGCAAGGCGGAATCGTGAGCGACGAGTCCCGCACCGGCCTCGAGGCCGAACGCGACTTCCTGCTGCGCTCGCTCGACGACCTCGAGGCCGAGCGTGCCGCGGGCGGGATCGACGACGAGACCTACCGCACGCTCCACGACGACTACACCGCCCGCGCCGCCGCAGTGGTGCGCGCGCTCGAGCAAGGCGTCGACGCCCGGCCGACGCGCGAACCGACGTCCACCGGGCGTCGCCTCCTGGTGATCGGCGGAGTGGTCGTGTTCGCGCTCGTGCTCGGGATCGGGCTCGCGGCCGCGCTCGGCGCCCGCCTGCCCGGCCAGACCGCCTCGGGGAACAGCGACGACGGGCCCCAGGTCGCCACCAGCACGTCGTCCGGGCCCAGCGAGCGACGCAAGCAGATCGAAGCGGCGGTGGCCGCGGACCCGAACGACACCGTCAACCGGATCCTGCTCGCCCGCCTGCTCGAGGCCGACGGCGACCTGTCCGGCGCGTTGAAGCTCTACGACGAGGTCATCGCCCTCGACCCGCAGTCGGCCGAGCCGTACGCCCAGTCGGGGCGCATCCTCTACCTCACCGCCACCAGCGGGTCCGCGCCCCGAGACCGGGTAGCGGCGCTGGTGGACTCGTCCCGGGCCCGACTCGACCGCGCCGTCGAGCTCGATCCCGAGTACCCGGACGCGAGGTACTTCCGTGCCATCGTTCTTGCGTACGAGTTCGGCGAGTTCCAGGCCGCCCAGAGCGATCTGCAGCGGTACCTGGTGGGTGCGCCGAACGGTCTCTTCGTCGAGGATGCCCGTGCCCTGCTCGCCCAAGTGACCAATGCGCTCGAGACAACGACCAGCTCCCCGGCGCCGTCCGGGGGTCAGTGATTCGAAGGGACCACATCGATGGCCGACAAGCCCGCACCCCAGACCGACGCCGACAAGATCTACCGCACCACCATCACCACGAACCGCGGCACGATCGTGATGGACCTCGACCCGCAGCTCGCGCCGGCGTCGGTGAACAACTTCGTCGGGCTGGCCCGCCAGGGCTACTACGACAACCTCACGTTCCACCGCGTCGTGCCGGACTTCGTGATCCAGGGTGGCTGCCCCGAGGGATCCGGCCGTGGTGGTCCCGGCTACAAGTTCGAGGACGAGCCGGTGAAGGGCGAGTACACGCTCGGCGCGGTCGCGATGGCGAACGCGGGGCCGAACACGAACGGCTCGCAGTTCTTCGTCTGCATCGACGACTGCACCCGGAAGCTCTCGAAGGACTACAACCTCTTCGGCCACGTGATCGAGGGCATCGACGTCGCGCAGGCCACGGAGGTGGGCGACGTGATGCAGAGCGTGGTGGTGGAGGAGCGCGACCGGTCGTGACGCGAGGGCTGTTCGCGCCCGACAGCGTCGCGTGGAGGATCCACGCGGACCCGGCGATGCTCGCCGGCGGCATGCGCGCGCTGCTCGTGCAGGCGCTCGAGCCCCGCGCGATGGCCGGCGTCGATCAGCACTCCCGGTACCGCGAGGATCCGTGGGGGCGCCTGCGCCGCACGACGGAGTTCGTGTACCAGACGACGTACGGCGACCTCGATGCCGCGGAGGCCGCGTGTGCGACGGTGCGGCGCGTCCATGAGCGCGTGCGCGGCATCGATCCGGCGACGGGTCGGGCGTACTCGGCGAGCGATCCTGATCTGCTGCTGTGGATCCACGCGGTCGAGGTCCACTCGTTCGTGACCGCGTACCGCGCGTTCGCGGGGCGGCTGTCGGACGCCGACGCCGACCGGTACGTGGCCGAGATGGCTCGGGTGGCCGAGCTCGTGGAGCTGCCCGCCGCTATGGCCCCCCGCTCGATGGGGGAGCTGCGCGACTACCTGCACGGCGTGCAGGGCCTCCAGATCACCTCGGCCGCGCGCGTCGGGATGCGCACGATCCTCGCGCCGCCGATGCCGCTTGCGGTCCGCCCGCTCTGGCTCGTGCCGGTCACGGCCTGCCTCGTGATCCTGCCGCGCTTCGCGCGCCGGATGTACGGGCTGCCATGGATCACACCGGCGAACGTGCCCGTCCGCATCAACGTGTTCGCGCTGACGCGGGCGATGAACCTCGTCCTGCCGGCGCCGCCGATCGTGCGCGCCGCCCGTGAGCGGGAGCGTCACGCGGCATGAGCTTCTTCGAGAAGAACCGTCGGGAGCTGCTCGAACGTGGCTACGACGACGCTCGCCTCCCGCCGGGCCAGTACTGGACGGACCGCTTCCCGGTCCTTCACCTCGGCGACGTTCCCGAGACCGACCTCGCGAACTGGGACTTACGGCTCTTCGGAGCGGTGCGCGAACCGCGCACGGTGTCGTGGGAAGAGCTCCGCGCGCTACCCGAGACCGAGGTCGCGTGCGACGTCCACTGCGTGACCAAGTGGACGAAGCTCGACACGACCTGGACCGGTGTCACCTTCCGCGACGTGATGACGCTGGTCGACGTCGACCCTGCGGCCGACACGGTCATGGCGCACGCCGAAGGCGACTACACGGCCAACGTGCCGCTCGCCACGCTCGTGGAGGAGGGTCTCCTGGCGTGGGGCTACGGCGGCCAGCCCCTCGAGCCGGACCACGGCGGCCCGCTGCGCCTCCTCGTCCCGAGCCTCTACTTCTGGAAGTCGGCGAAGTGGCTGCGCGGCCTCGAGTGGCTGGTGGGCGACGAGCCGGGGTACTGGGAGCGCAACGGCTACCACAACGACGCCGACCCCTGGCAGGAGCAGCGGTACTGGGGCGACTAGGTACGGAGACGGCTCCGAGCGGGGCGTAGCCTGCGGGTGCAGGACATCGAACGACCCCCGGAGCATGACCATGGCCGAGTCCCAGGTGGGACCCACCACCCCCCTCTCGCTCGTGGAGGCCGTCTACGCGCGGTACCCCGAGCGCACCGAGATCGCCCGCCGCCGGCTCGGCCGGCCGCTGACCTACGCCGAGAAGGTGCTGATCGCCCACGCCGACGACCCCGAGACCGTCGGCCTCGAGCGCGGCGTCGACTACTCGGACTACCGGCCGGACCGTGTCGCCATGCAGGACGCCACCGCGCAGATGGCGCTGCTCCAGTTCATGACGGCGAACCTCCCGCAGGTCGCGGTCCCCAGCACGGTCCACTGCGACCACCTGATCCAGGCGCACGTCGGCGCCGACACCGACCTCGCGACGGCCCTCGACACGAACTCCGAGGTCTACGACTTCCTGCGCTCGGTCTCGGCGAAGTACGGCATCGGCTTCTGGAAGCCGGGCTCCGGCATCATCCATCAGGTCGTGCTCGAGCAGTACGCGTTCCCGGGCGGGATGATGATCGGCACCGACAGCCACCCGCCCAATGCCGGCGGGCTGGGCATGGTCGCCATCGGCGTCGGCGGCGCGGACGCGGTCGACGTGATGGCGGGCTGGCCGTTCAACACCCGGGTGCCGCGGGTGATCGGCGTCCACCTCACCGGCAAGCTCTCGGGCTGGGCCGCGGCCAAGGACGTCATCCTCAAGGTCGCCGGCATCCTCACGGTGTCGGGCGGCACCGGTGCGATCATCGAGTACTTCGGTCCGGGCGCGGCGTCGATCTCGGCCACCGGCAAGGCGACGATCTGCAACATGGGCGCCGAGATCGGCGCGACGTGCTCGCTGTTCCCCTACGACGATCGGTCCGCGGCGTACCTCCGGGCCACCGAGCGCGGCGACCTCGCCGACGCGGCCGACCGCGTGGCCGAGCACCTGCGCGCCGACCCCGAGATCGAGGTCGATCCGGAGCGGTTCTTCGACCGGGTCGTCGACATCGATCTCGACGAGCTCGAGCCGCACCTCGTCGGGCCGCACACCCCCGACCTCGACCGTCCGATCTCCGACGTCAAGGAGGCGGCGATCGAGGAGGAGTACCCGCTCGAGATCTCGTACGCGCTCGTCGGCTCGTGCACCAACTCGTCCTACGAGGACATCGGGCGCGCCGCGCACGTCGCGCGCCAGGCCAAGGCGGC
>CAZKTS010000233.1:0-6829 GCA_964555735.1 uncultured Bifidobacteriaceae bacterium | reverse complement strand
AGGTGGAGACGCCGGATCCGCTCGAGTACCCGTTCGGGGTCACGCCACCCGAGCCCGTCTGCAACGACAACAAGGACAAGGCCGGCTTCCTGATCCTCGAGCGCGACCTCGGCTCGCTCCGTGTGCCACCGCTGGTGGCGTTCATCAGCTCGATCATCCTGTTCGGCATCGGACTCGCCGGCCTCCACTGGCGCGAGCGTGACGAGCAGGCCGCCGAGAAGCGCAAGGCCGCCGCGTCCGCCACGCCGGCCACCACGAGCTGAGGAGCTCCGATGAGCAGTCGCATCCGCCGGACCGTCATCGTCACCGCCACCGCGATCGCCGCGGTGCTCGGCCTCGCCGCGCCCGCCGGCGCGCAGCAGATCGTCGACGCCGCCGGCGAGAACGGCGGCGGTGGGCTCGCCTTCGTGCTCATGGCCGCGATGGTCATGCTGATCACCGCGGCGCTGTTCTTCATGGACCGCATCCGGCGCCGGCGCCAGGGGCCGGAGAGCTCCTCTTCCTGAACTTTGCGCGGCACCTTCTGACGGGGTGCCGGGCGCTGCGATCGTCGTCCTCGCGCTCGCCTGACGGCTCGTCTGCTGCGGGCGCCGAACTCCGCACCCGGCGTCCTTGCGGGCAAGGTCACGCTCTCCGCTGGCGGTGACCTCGTGCCGCTGCGCCGTTCTTGCCTCTTGCTCTACAGGGTTGAGGCGACTTCGGCGGCGGCTTTGATCGTTTCGTCGATCTCTTCGTCGGTGTGGGCGAGGCTGGGGAAGATGGACTCGAAGGGGCTGGGGGCGAGGTAGATGTCGCGCTCGAGCATGCCGTGGAAGAAGCGGGCGTAGCGCTCGGCGTCGGCACGCTTGGCCTGGTCGTAGTCGGTGACGTCGGCGTCGGTGAAGAAGAGGCCGCCGAGCGTGACCGCTCGGGGCGTCCGGGCGGCGATGCCGGCGTCGGCGAAGGTCGAGGCAAGGCCGTCGACCAGCCGAGTGGCGAGGCGCTCCAGCTCCGCGTAGGAGCCGTCGTCGAGCTCCGCGAGGACCGCGAGCCCCGCGGCCGTGGCGAGCGGGTTCCCCGACAGCGTGCCCGCCTGGTAGACGGGCCCGAGCGGCGCGAGCTCGTCCATCACCGCGGCCGGGCCCCCGACCGCCGCGAGCGGGAGCCCGCCGCCGACGACCTTGCCGAAGATGGAGAGGTCCGGCGTGATCCCGAAGTACGTCTGCGCGCCGCCGAGGGCCACCCGGAAGCCGGTGATCACCTCGTCGACGACGAGCAGCGCGCCGGTCGCGGTGCACACGGCGCGCACGTGCTCGAGGTAGCCCGGGAGCGGCGGGACCAGGCCCATGTTGGCGGCCACCGGCTCGACCAGGACTGCCGCGACGTCGTCGCCGTGGGTGGCCAACGCCTCGTCGAGGGCCGCGGGATCGTTGTAGGGCACCGCGATCGTGTCGGCGACGGTGCCGGGCGTGACGCCGGCGGAACCCGGCAGGCCGAGCGTGGCGACCCCGCTCCCGGCCGCGACGAGCAGGGCGTCGAGGTGCCCGTGGTAGCAGCCGGCGAACTTGACGATCTTCGACCGACCGGTGGCACCGCGGGCGAGCCGGACCGCGGTCATCGCCGCCTCGGTGCCCGACGACACCAGACGCACCTTCTCGACCGACGCCACCCGCTCGGCGATGGCCTCGGCGAGCTCGACCTCGCCGGGGGTCGGCGCGCCGAAGGACGTCCCCGCCGCCGTGGCGCGCTGCACCGCCTCGACCACCCTGGGGTGCGCGTGGCCGAGGATGGACGCGCCCCACGACTGCACGTAGTCGAGGTAGCGCCGGCCCTCGGTGTCGACCAGGTACGCGCCGTCGGCACTGCGGACGAAGAACGGATCGCCACCCACGGAGGCGAACGACCGGACCGGCGAGCTCACACCGCCGGGAATCACCTGCTGGGCCCGAACGAACCAGTCCGGACCTTGTTCGGTCATTCGATGCCGCCCTGGCGGCATCGATCGACCACACAACTCATGCAAGACGCTCGGCGAGCGACCGGGCGAAGTAGGTGAGCACGAAGTCGGCGCCGGCGCGCTTGATCGCGGTGACGTGCTCGAGCGCGACGGCCTCACCGTCGATCCAACCGTTGGCCGCGGCCGCCTGCACCATCGCGTACTCGCCGCTGACGTGGTACGCGGCAACCGGCACGTCGAACGCGGCGCGCGTCGCGCTGATCACATCAAGGTAGGCGAGCGCGGGCTTCACCATCACCATGTCGGCGCCCTCGCCGACGTCGAGCGCGGTCTCCTCGATCGCCTCGCGCGCGTTCGCCGGGTCCATCTGGTAGGAGCGGCGGTCGCCGAACTGCGGCGCGCACTCGGCCGCGTCGCGGAACGGTCCGTACAGCGCCGACGCGTACTTCGCCGAGTAGGCGAGGATCGCGGTGTCGAGGTGGCCGGCCCGGTCGAGCGCGGCGCGGATGGCACCGACCTGCCCGTCCATCATCCCGGACGGAGCGACGACGTCGGCGCCGGCATCGGCCTGCGCGATCGCGATCGCCGCATAGCGCTCGAGCGTCGCGTCGTTGTCGACCTCGCCCCGATCGTCGATGACCCCGCAGTGCCCGTGGTCGGTGTACTCGTCGAGGCAGGCGTCGGCCATCAGGACGACCGCGTCACCGACCTCGTCGCGCAGGGAGCGCAGGGCCTGTTGGACGACGCCGTCGGTGGCGTCGGCGCCGCTCCCGAGGGCGTCCTTCGCCGTCGGGACGCCGAACAGCACGACCCCGGGCACCCCGAGCTCCGCGAGCGCCCGCACCTCCTTCCGGAGGCTCTCCTGGGTGTGCTGGAGCACGCCGGGCATGGACGCCACCGGCTCCGGAGCATCGATGCCCTCCTTCACGAACAGCGGCGCGACGAGGTCGTCGACCGCGACGCTCGTCTCGGCGACGAGCCGGCGCATCGCGGGGCTGCGGCGGAGGCGGCGGGGCCGCTGCTCGGGGAAGGCCACGGGGCAATGGTAGGGCGTGGTCCGGCTCGGCCTCCCGGCGAGGCCGGCACGCACCACCGTCGACGGTCGGGCGGATTCCCTACGCTGGCGGCGGTGGCGACGACAGAGCTGCGGGGGCGGGGCAAGGAGCTGCGCACGCTCACCGACGCCCTGGACGCGGCGGTGGCCGGGACCGGCGGCGTCGTGCTCGTCGAGGGCGAAGCCGGGATCGGCAAGACCCGGCTGCTGGAAGAGCTGGCCCGCACCGCGAGCACCGCCGGCGTGACCGTCCGCCAGGGCACCGCGGAGGAGCTCGAGCAGGACCGGCCGTTCGGTCCGCTCATCGAAGCGCTGGGGATCCCCGACGCCGCGCCGCTCGTGGCCGACGGCCGCTCGCAGCGCGCGAGCGACGTGCGGTTCCTCGCCCAGGACGCGTTCGTCGACCACGTGGATCGTCTCGCGGCCGACGGCCCCGTGCTGCTGGTCCTCGACGACGTGCACTGGGCGGACCGCGCGACCCTGGCGACGGCGTGGGCCCTCGCACGCCGTCGCGCCGATCTGCGCATGCTCCTCGTGCTCGCCTTCCGGCCGCACCCGCAATCCGGCGACCTCGCGCGCGTCGTCGACGGGTGCACCGCGTTCGGGGTACCCCACCTCCGACTGGGGCCGATCGACGCACCCGCGCTCGCGGCGCTCGTCACCGACGTCGTCGGCGGGACCGCGGGGCCCGGGCTCCTCCGCGAGCTCGACGGCACCAACGGCAACCCGTTCTTCGCCATCGAGCTCCTCCAGGGGCTCGATCGGGAGGACGGGCTCGTCGACCGCGACGGCGTTCTCGAGGTCCAGCACGCCGGGCTCCCGTCGTCGCTGCGCGAGACCGTCGTCCGACGCATGACCGCGCTCGGGGAGCGCGCGCGGTCAGCGCTGTCGGTCGCCGCCGTGCTCGGCGGGACCGGGCGGGTCGACGATCTCGCCGCGTTGCTCGGGCTCTCGATGGCCGACGCGGGGCTGGCGATCGCGGAGGCCGAGCGCGCCGGGCTGCTCGAGCCGGCCGGTGATCTCCTCACCTTCCGCCACGAGCTCCTCCGGCAGGCGCTGTACGAGGACCTCCCCGAGTCGGTCCGCGCCGCGTGGCACCGCGACGCAGCCCGGCGTCTCGAGGGCCGCGCCGACCCGGCGATCGTGGCCCGCCACCTCGTGCTCGGCGAGGCCGCCGGTGACGCCGACGCGGTCGAGCAGCTGCGGCGCCACGCGGTCACGATCATGAGCCGGGAGCCGGAGGCCGCCATCGGGCTGCTCGACCGCGCGCTGGAGCTCGCCACACCCGATCAGCGTGCCGAGCTCGCGGTCACTCGGGCCGAAGCGCTCCTCGAGAGCGGCCGGGCCGAGGACGCCGGCAGCCAGTCGTCCGCCGTGCTCGAAGGGCTCGCGAGCCCGGCGGTCCGCGCCCGCGCGCACCTCGCCCTCGCAGAGGCGCGGGCCCACCAGGGACGGATCATCGAGGGCGTCGAGCAGTTCGGTGCCGCGATCGCCACCGGCGCGCTCGACGAGGCCAGCGCGGCGCGCGCGCTCGGTCGCCAGGCCGAGAACCGGGTCTGGACGTTCGCGCTCGACGAAGCACTCGACGAGGCCGAGCGCGCCCTTGCCGAGGCCCAGCGCCTCGACCTCCGCTCGGTGATGGTCGAGGCCCTCGCGACCCGCTGCGCGGCGCACGAGTTCCGCGCCGAGCTCGACGATGCCCTCGCCGCGGGTCGCGAAGCGGTGGCGCTCGCCGGCGACGACCCCGACTCCCTCCGCCGTACGCCCCACGCCTACCTGGGCCTCACGCTGCTCGCCGCCGACCACCTCGACGAGGCCCGCCAGGTCGCCGAGACCGGCCGGCGGCGCTCCCAGGAGCTCGGCCAGCTGCTCGTGCTGCCCAACTACCAGGCGCTGCTCGTCCGGATCGCCTGGTTCGCCGGCCGCTGGGACGACGCGCTGTCGGAGGCCGACGCCGCGGTGAGCGTGGCCGAGGACTTCGGGCTGCGGTTCGGTGTCGCGGCGAACGAGGGCATCCGGGGACTCATCGCCCTGCACCGCGGCAACGTCGAGGCGGCGCGCGACTGCGTCGAGCTGCATCGACTGGCGCGGCGGGGGGGCAACGACGACGCGTCGGGGTCCGAGCTCCTCGCGCTCTTGCGAGCGCAGCTCGACGAGGCCGCCGGCGACGTGCACGGCGCGGCGTCGGCGCTGTGGTCGCTCTTCGAGCTGGAGCGCGACCTCGGCATGGACGCGGCGCGCGTGTGGCCCGGCCCCGCGTGTGTGCGCGTGCTGCTCGCCGCCGACCGCCCGGCCGATGCGGCCGTCGTCGTCGACGACCTCGCGGCGATCGCGGCGAAGGCCGGCACGCCGTCGAGCCGAGGGGCGAGCGCGCACGCCCGCGGCCTGGTCGAGCGCGATGCCGCCGCGCTGCACGAAGCGGCCGTCGCCTTCGAGCAGGCGCGACGTCCGCTGGACCGGGCCGAGGCGCTCGAGGCCGCCGGGCGGCAGCACGCCGACGATGGCGACCACCCCGAGGCCGTCGCGGCGTTCCACGAGGCGCTCGGTGTCGCCGAGTCGCTCGGCGCGGCCCACGACGTCCGGCGCATCGGGGCAGTGCTGCGCGAGCTCGGCGTGCGCACCGCAAGCAAGGAGCCCCGGCGACGCGCGACCTCCGGTTGGGAGTCGCTGACCGACGCCGAGCTCGAGGTCGCCCGGCTCGTGGGCGAGGGCCTCCGCAACGCCGAGATCGCCGAGCGCCTCTTCGTCTCCCGGCGCACCGTCGAGAGCCACGTCTCGCGGCTCTACACCAAGCTCGACGCGCAGAATCGGGTGGCGCTCGCCCGGCTGATCGTCGAACGAGGCTGACGAGCCGCTTCTTGGCACGTTGCGTCAGTCCATGTCTGACTCAACGTGCCGAGAGCTGCTCCAGGAGGGTCGCGACGAGACCGTCGATGGTGTGCTCGGCCGCTTCGGCGTCGACCCGCAGGCCCCGCTCGACCGCGGTGGCCGAGGTGACCGGCCCGATCGACACCACGAGCGGCTGCGGATCGGGGAGCTGCCCGACGAGGTCGCAGAGGTTGCTGACCGTCGACGACGACGTGAAGGTCAGCGCATCGACCTCCCCGGCGCGCACTCGCGCGAGCGCCGCCGCGTCGGGCTCGGCGCGGACAGTGCGGTACACGCCCAGCACCTCGACCTCGTAGCCGCGCGCGGCGAGGCCCTCGGGCAGGACGTCGCGTGCCTGCTCGGCCCGTGCCAGCAGCACGCGGGCACCGGGCCCGGACGGGTCGGGAAAGGCCTCCAGCAACGACTCGGCGACGAAGCGCTCGGGCAGGACGTCGGGACGGACGCCGCGCGCCTCGAGCGCGCGGGCGGTGCCCGGCCCGATCGCCGCAACGCGCACGCCTCCCAGCGCACGCGTGTCGAGTCCGGCGGACGCCAGGCCCCGGTCGAAGAACGCGCCCACGCCGTTGACCGACGTGAACACCAGCCACTCGTACCGGCCGAGATCGGGGACCGTGACGTCGACGGGCTCGATCGCGATCGAGGGCAGCTCGAGCACCGACGCACCGAGCGTCTCGAGGCGCCGGCGGAGCTCGCTCGCCTGCTCGCGCGCGCGCGTGACCACGACGGTGCGCCCGAACAGCGGCCGGGCCTCGAACCAGGTCAGGTCGAGCGCGGCGACGTCACCGACGACGATCGCCGACGGCGCCCGAACGTCGAGGTCCGCGATGGTGGCGAGGGTGCCGCGCACGGTCACCTGATCCGCGCGCGTGCCGTTGCGGACGGCGGCCACCGGCGTCTCGGGCGATCGGCCGCCGGCGATGAGCGCGTCGGCGATGTCGGCGAGGCGCCCG
>CAZKTS010000232.1:0-2655 GCA_964555735.1 uncultured Bifidobacteriaceae bacterium | reverse complement strand
TGTTACGGGTTTTTGGTGGCTTTGTATGCCGTTGAAAATAAAGTAATAAATGGAGTTTTCTTAGCCCCAATCGTCAACGAAACCCCGAATCCAGTGACTCCAGAACCCCGAATCTGCGTCAACGAAACCCCGAATCTCATCCAAGCGTCAATGAAACCCCGAACTTTTCCGTTGCGTCAACGAAACCCCGAATCTACGGTCGGCGTCAATGAAACCCCGAATTGAGCCTAGCCGTCAACGAAACCCCGAACGGCAACGGTGATGGCGGGCGACCGGCGCTACTGCCTGATCGCTACCCTACCCCCGATCTGTTCATCTGCGATGTTCTCGACGCCATCCCCAAGGACGATATGGCCTCGATGGAGCATCCGATATTCTCGCTTGCCACCAAGCCTGATCGCCGTGTGTTCCGCTATGAGCATAACGGCAACACAGTCGAAATCGTCCCCAGCGTCAAAGGGCTGGCGACGATCCACGACAAGGACATATTGATCTACTGCATTTCGCAGCTCATCGCGAAGATGAACCAGGGCGAGAAGCCTAGCCGCACCTTGCACCTCACCGCCCGCGATCTGCTGGTATGGACCAACCGGCAAACCGATGGCGACGGCTATGATCGGCTGCGGAGCGCGTTCGAGCGCCTGGCCGGGACGCGGATCACAACCAACATCAAGGCCGATGGTGAGGAAATTACCGAAGGTTTCGGTCTTATCAATGAATGGCGGATCGTGCGGCAAACCCGCTCCGGCCAAATGTCGGAAATCAAGGTCACGCTGTCGGAATGGCTGTTCAAGATGATCGAAGGGCGTAGCGTCCTGACGCTGCACCGCGATTATTTCCGGCTCCGCAAGCCGCTAGAGCGCCGGATTTACGAGCTGGCCCGCAAACATTGCGGCGCGCAGGAAAAATGGTCGATTTCGGCGGAAGTTCTACAGAAAAAGACCGGCGCTAGCAGCCATATGCGCGTGTTCCGCTCGATGCTGCGCGATCTTGTCGCCCACGATCACCTCCCCGATTACGCCGTGGAAATGAACGGTAACACGGTCACATTTCGCAACCGCGAGGCGTTAGGTGCGGCCGAAGCGATCGAGCCGGAACCCGAGCGCCCCTTTATCGACCCGGAAGGCTTCCACGACGCCAAGAGCGTTGCACCGGGCTATGACGTTTACGGACTATATGACGAATGGGTTTCGTGGTGGAACGACAGCGGACGGCCAGAGCTGAAAAGCCCTCGTGCCGCCTTCGTCGGCTTCTGCCGCAACCGGCACAAGCGCAGCCCGTTACGCTAGTATAGGCGTATACAAATATACGCCTATACTAGCCGACAATCCGGCTGCGGCCTTTCTTCACGAATAGATCGTCCAGTGCCTCACCTAGCAGCTTCTGAACGGTCGTTCCTTCCTCGGCTGCGAGGATACGGAGCTGGGTGCTGACCTCCGGGGGGAAGTGTCCACCGATCAGCTTAGTTCCCTGTCGGCCGCTCGGCGCAGTCCTTTGCGGGGAGTCTACCGGCGCGATCGCCGGGGCGGGCTCGCCGCTGGTCATAGCGCGGTCAAGCATCGCTTGCAGGGAATTGCCGCCCTTCGCCATCATGCCGCCTCCGCTTCATTGTATATTCGTATAGTTGTATACTCGTATAAACGACGGATTTCATCGGCCGCCGGTCCCTGCGGCTCGAACTCCTGCACCGCCTGCCCTGCGGCCTGGGCGCGGAAAAAGGCTTTGCGGCTGCCGATCGTCACCGGGCAGACGGTCGCCCCCAGCTCGGCCACGGCCTTGATCGCGTCGGCCGTTTCCTGACCTTGCGGCGGCACAAAGGTAAGGACAACGGCAAAGGCGCGATCGAGCTGGCGCACAATGTCCAGCGTGTGCGTCATGCTCATGGTGTCGAATACGGCCGTCTTGGTCGGGATCAGGATGAAGTCGGCATGACGCGCCGCCTCATAGGCCACGTCCCGCGCGACCGCCGCGCCGTCGATCACGACAAGATCGGTTCCGGCGTCCTCGCAGGCTTTGAGCATAGCAGGCAGGCGCACGGGCTGAATCGACGCTACGGCGGGCGTATCGATCTGACGCACGTCCTTCCAGAACGAGGCCGTCGCCTGCGGGTCCAAGTCGATGATAGCCGCAACCTTGCCCGCCTGCTCGGCCGCGACCGCCAAACAGGTTGCGAGCGTCGTTTTCCCAACCCCGCCCTTTTGCGAGAGGATGGCGAGAACCTTCATTCTACACTCCTACAGGTATAACTTTATACTTGTATACTCCTATACGAAGAAAAGGGAATCCCCGAATTGCAAGGGTATCAGGTGCGTCGGCGTCATTGAAATGACGATAGCTCGATCCGGCCGCGTCAACGGAAGCACGGGGAAGGAAAGGGGCCATCAGGATTGGGGTCTTGAATGTAAGGCGGTTCTGCATTACCTTGGTTTGATATGGAGGTAATGACCATGGCGACATTAAGCGTGACCGCGCGGGGCCAAGTAACGTTTCGGAAGGATATTCTGAAACATCTCGGGCTCTGTTGCAAAGATTGGCGGCAGTCAGAGGTAGGCTGTCGCTCTGCGCCGATCAGGCGGCTGCTGCGAAATGGTGGTTGAGCATGCCCATGGCCTCCGTCAGCGCCGAGGGCCCAATGCCAAAAGCTCTCTCCACAAG
>CAZKTS010000231.1:0-6074 GCA_964555735.1 uncultured Bifidobacteriaceae bacterium | reverse complement strand
GCGAGGCGCGCGATGTCGTGGAGCACGAACTGGTTGGGGCCGCGCTGGGTGAACAGCTCCAGAGCCGCGTCGAGGACCCGTTCCCGCTCGGCATCGTCGAGGCTGGTCCCTTCAGGCATCGGACGCGATCCCGTGCAGGAGGCGGTCGACGATCGCCGCCGCGTCGGAGGCGCCGCGGGGGCGGCGGCTGAAGATGTGGGTCCAGACCGAGCCGGCGAGGAACTCGACCGCGAGCTCGACGTCCAGGTCGGCCCTGACCTCGCCGCGCTCGACCGCGCGCCGGAACGCGACCCGCCCGGCGTCGTGGCGTCGCTCGCCGATGCGCCAGACCGGGCCGAGGACCGCCCGGTCGTCACCGGCCTCCGCGCCGAGCCGCTCGATCGTGACGGCCGCCTGCGTCTCGAACTCGACGAACCGCTGCTCGACGAGCGCGATGAGGTCGGCGCGGAGGGAGCCGTTGTCCGGCACGGGCGGCTGGGCCTGCTCGAGCAGCTCGAGGGCGTGGACGAGCAGCGCCTGCTGGGTTCCCCACCGTCGGTAGACGGTCGACTTCGGGACGCCGACGCGGCGAGCGATCTCGCCGAGCGAGAAGCCGGCGATGCCGTGCTCGACGAGCACCGCGAACGCCGCATCATCGATGGCCGCGTCGATCGCGGTGTCGCGCGGTCGACCGACGCCGGTGCCGGAGGTTCGAGCAGGTGGGGACACGCCGGCGACGGTACCCGCAGGCCGGGCGCCACGCCTAGCGAGGCGGCGCGGCGCCCGACGCGAAGCCGGTGAGCACGAGGTCGACGAAGTGCGGGGCGTCCGCCGGATCGACCGCGCGGCCCTCGAGCCAGCGCAGCGACGGGGTCGCGAGGAGCAGCTCGAAGCAGTGCTGGAGGTCGTAGTCGGGATCGAGCTCGCCGCGCGCGACGGCGCGCTCGAACGCGGGCCGGTGCACCTCGAGCCGGAGGCGCGTCTCGTCGACCGCGCCGCGCCGGAAGTCCGGGTGGCTGAACGCCGCGATGGCGCGGTTGAGGACGGCCGGATCGGACTGCACGCGGTCGATGATCGTCGTGAGGATGGCGATGAGATCGCCCCGGAACGACCCGGTGTCGGCGCTCGCACGCGGCGCCCCGAGCCGTCGGGTCACCGCGAGGGTGACGAGATCGGAGAGTGAGTCACCCGCGCGCACGAGGTCGGCGTGCTCGATGCCCGCGCGCTCGGCCACGTCGCGCAGCGAGAACCGCCCGAAACCTCGTGCCACCAGCAGGTCCATCGTGGCGTCGACGACGACGTCGTCGACCGCTTGGTCACCGGGATCGTCGGTCTCGCTCACGTCCGCCCTCGCGTGTTTCGTGTGTCGGCGACGATGGCCGCTGACGCGCGCAGAGTAGCGCGATGACCGCGGTGCGGACGCGGGCGCTCCGGCGAAGAGGTCGGTCCTGCGAGGGGTGGGTCAGCGGCTCGCGAGCCCGCCGAGCGCGCGGTCGACGATGACCTCGGCGGCATCGGCTTCGACCGGCCGGTGCGTCATGATCCGGCCCCAGACCGCGCCAAGGACGAGGTCGAGGGCATCGTCGAAGTCCGTGGACGCGGCGAGCTCCCCGCGCTCGACGGCCCGCTCGAGCACGGGGTACATCGCGCGGCGCCGACGGGCGAGGATCTCGGCGACGGCCGCCGCGAGGTCGGGATCGCCGGCCGCCTCGACGCCGATGCGGATGAGCGCCCGGTCGCCCGCGACGAGGGCGTCGAAGCGTCGGCGGACGAGCGCGATGAGGTCGTCCCGAAGGCTGCCGGTGTCCGGCGGTGGGTCCTCGCCGACCTGGAGGTCGTCGAGCGTGCTGAGGAGCAGGCGCTGCTTCGAGCCCCAGCGGCGATAGACCGTCGACTTCGGGACGCCGGCGCGGCGGGCGACCTCGTGGAGCGAGTAGCCGCTGATGCCGTGCTCGAGCACGAGGTCCCGGGAGGCGTCGACGATCGCGTCGTCGATGGCGGCGTCGCGGGGTCGACCGGGACGGGCGGTGCTGTCCGTGGTCGTCGTCGGGGCCGAGCTCGCCACCGATGCCTCCAGCCGGTTCGTCCTGCCGTGCCCCGCGGGAAGGTAACACGCCCCGCCCGGGCGTTGACCCCGCCGGCTCGGGCCCCGTACGATTCCGATACCCCGACGTCCGAGAAGTCGGTCGCGTGGGTGGTCCTCCCCGTGGAGTCGACCCGTCGTGGGGCCCAGCCCCTACGCCCAGGGCGGGACGGGTCAGGCGCACGGCCCCAGGAGGTCCGGGCGGGTCGCGGGCAGGGCGTCGGACGGGCGAGTCCGGCGCCGCCCGCCGCGCCGGTCCGTAGGCTCGTCGCCATGACGACGACCGCGATGGTGACCGGCGCGTCGACGGGGATCGGGCGGGCGTTCGCGCTCGCGCTCGCGGGCCGCGGGCAGGACCTCGTCGTGGTCGCGCGCAACACGGCCAAGCTCGACGACCTCGCCGCGACGATCGGGCGCGAGCACGGGACCGACGTCGAGGTGCTGGCAGCCGACCTCGAGACCGACGCCGGCGTGGACGCGGTGGCGGCACGACTCGGCGAGGAGGACCGGCCGATCGAGCTGCTCGTCAACAACGCCGGCTTCGGGACCAACGGCCGGTTCCACGAGCTGCCGATCGCGAACGAGGTCGCGGAGATCGCGCTCAACGTCGTCGCTCTGGTCCGCCTCACCCACGCCGCGCTGGGTCCGATGGTGGCGCGCGGTCACGGCGGGGTGATCAACGTCTCCTCGGTCGGCGCCTACCAGCCGACGCCCGCGAGCGCGACGTACGGCGCCACCAAGGCCTACGTCAGCAGCTTCACGAACGCGATCCACGAGGAGCTGCGCGGCACCGGCGTCAAGGCCATGGTCCTCGCACCGGGCTTCACGCACACGCAGTTCCACGAGCGCGCCGCGATGGACAACGTGTCCAGCATGCCGGAGTTCCTCTGGCAGTCGCCCGAGGAGGTCGTCGCGACCGCGCTCAAGTCGTTCGACCGGGGGCGAGCGGTCTGCGTGCCGGGCGCGGTCAACGTCGTCAGCGCTGCGTTCAGTGCGACCGTGCCCGCGGGCATCGGTCGGCGGGTCGCCGGGATGGTCACGAAGCGGAGCTACTAGTCGGCGTGGAGATCGAGACCGCCGGGGGGCGGGTCGCGGGGCGCCGCGTGGGGGTGCCGATCAATCGCGGTTCGGTCGATCGCTTCCTCGGGATCCCCTACGCAGCGCCGCCCACGGGTGCGCGCCGGTGGCGCGCACCCGAGCCCGTCGTGCCCTGGCGCGGGGTTCGCGACGCCGACACCTTCGGCCCCGCCGCGCCGCAGGGCGCGGCACTCCCGACCCGGTTGCCCGGCTTCGCGCTCGCGGACACCGACGAGGACTGCCTGACCCTCAACGTGTGGACGCCGGGCACGACGGGGCGGCGGGCGGTCCTCGTGTGGCTGCCCGGCGGGGCGTACACGAGCGGAGGCCCCGGTCAACCCGTCTACGACGGCGCGCGCCTCGCCGCGGAGCAGGACGTCGTGGTCGTGACGGTGGCGTACCGGCTGGGTGCCCTGGGCTTCCTCGCGCTGCCCGACGCCGACGCGAACTGCGGCTTGCGTGACCAGCGCGCCGCGGTCGAGTGGGTGCGGGAGCACGCGACGGCGTTCGGTGGCGACCCCGACCGCATCACGCTCGTCGGCGAGTCGGCCGGCGCGGGATCCATCCTGCACCTGCTCGCATCACCTGGTGGTTCGGGCGGCGCGCGGCGCGCGATCGCGCAGAGCGGCGAGCCGCGAACGCTGACCGCCGAGCAGGGCGCGAGCGTGGCGGCTGCGGTCGCGGCCCAGCTCGGGCTCGACGCGCCCGACACCGCGGCGATGCGTCGCCTTCCCGCTTCCGCGATCGTCGACGCCCAGGCCGCCACGGCCATGGGCCTGGTGGCTTCGATCGGCCTCATGCCCTACGGGCCGACCCTCGACGACGACGTCTGCGACGCGACCGTCCGCGAGGCCGTCGCCTTGGGACGTACCGACGCGATCGACCTCGTCGTCGGCACGACCCGTCACGAGCTGCGGCTGTTCCCCGATCCCACCGCCGCCGACCTCGACGAAGACCGGCTCGTGCGGCGCATCGCCCGTCTGTGCCCGGACGTCGATCCGCTCGACCTGCTCGCCGACCTCCGCACGCGTCTCGACGGGACACCGTCACCGGCAGCCCTGTGGGACGCCGCGCGGACAGAGGTGATGATGCGCCTCCCGAACGTCGCCCTCGCCGACGCGCGCGCGGCACGTGGTCAGGCACCGACGTTCGTGTACCGGTTCGACTGGGAGGCGCCGGGGCTCGGTGCGGCGCACGGCGTCGACATCCCGTTCACGTTCGATGCCTTCGACCGCGAGGGTTGGGGCGAAGTCGTCGGTGCCGACGGACGCGCCGAGACGCTCGGGCGTGCCTGGCGCGGCGCGTGGGGCTCGTTCGCAGCGACCGGGATCCCGATCGTTCCCGACGGCGCGTGGGTGCCCTACGACACCGAGCGCCGCACGCTCCGCTTCACTGCGTCGGGCTGTGTCGAGGCGCGCGAGCCGCTCCCGGTGGGCGCGTCCCGCGGTTCTCGCTGAGGGGGGGCGGCTCGTCGGCGACCCGGCGCCTAGTCCGGTACCACCCGGAGCAGTCCGTCGGACTGCGAGAGGACGTAGAGCTCACCGAGACTGTCCTCACCCAGCGACGCGACGGAGTCGGCCGACACGCCGAGCGAGCCCCGATCGGTCACTGCGCCGGCTTCGGCGCGGACCCAGCGGAGCGTGCCGTCGCAGTAGTCACTGAACACGTAGGCGCCCTGGAGTGCCGGCACGTCCTCCCCGCGGTACACGTAGCCCCCCGTGATCGCGCAGAAGCCCCGGTCATGCGACAGCTCGACGAGTGGAGGCGTCGTCGGCCCCGTGGTCTCGACGTCTCGGAAGGCGTGGTCGCCCTCGCGCGCGGGCCACCCGTAGTTGGCACCGCGGCCACCACCCTCGTCGGCAGGGGAGTGGTTGATCTCCTCCCACGCGCTCTGGCCGACGTCGGCGATCCAGAGGTCGCCGGTGGTGCGATCGAACGAGAAGCGCCACGGGTTGCGCAGGCCCGACGCCCAGATCTCGGGCCGACCGCCGCCGCCGGCGTACGGGTTGTCGGCCGGCACGCGGTACGGACGGTCGGCGCCCGGGGTGGGATCGATCCGGAGGATCTTGCCGAGCAGGGTGTCGAGCGACTGGCCGTTGCCGTCCTCGGCGTGACCGTCGCCCTCGTCGTCGGCGTTCCCGCCGTCGCCCGTGCCGATGTAGAGGTAGTCGTCGGGGCCGAAGGCGAGCTGGCCGCCGTTGTGGTTCGCCTGGGGCTGGCGGATCCGGAGCAGCAGGCGGCGAGATGTCGGCTCGGCCCGGCCGCCGCCGTCGGTCGCAGGTGTGAACGCGTACTCCTCGATCCGCGTGTTGCCCTGGCGGTCGGTGAAGTCCACGTAGAGGTTCGAGCCGTCGGGGGAGAACGTGATCCCCAAGAGCCCCTGCTCATCGTCGCTGGTCACGCGTCGGCGCAGGTCGAGCACCGCGCCGACGATCTGTCCGTCGCGCACGGCCACGACCCGCCCCGCCTGCTCCGTCACGTAGAGCGTGGGGTCCCCGCGGCGCGTCGCCATCGCGGTCGGCGCCTCGACGCTCGCCACCGGCTCGAGGCCGACGGAGACGTGCCCGGTCGGCGCGCTCGCGTCCGCAGCACCCGCGAGCGCACCGGTGGCACCGACGGCCGCCACGGCAGCCGCGAGCAGCGCGTGCCGCACGCGCCCGCGTGAGCTCGGACCGCGCCGGCTCATGCGGGGTCCACGCGGTACACGCCGTCGGGCTGCGAGACGACGTAGAGCTCCCCGGCGCCGTCGACACCGAACGACGAGACGCCGTTCGCCTCGATGCCGAGCTCACGGTCGGCGACGACGGCGCCGTCGGGTCCGAGCTGGATCGCGCGGATGGCGCCGTTGCAGTTGTCGGTGAAGAGGTACGCGCCGAAGAGGGCGGGGATCCGCGTGCCGCGGTACACGAAGCCGCCGGTGATCGCGCAGTTGCCG
>CAZKTS010000230.1:0-3598 GCA_964555735.1 uncultured Bifidobacteriaceae bacterium | reverse complement strand
GCGCGACTACGAGCGGGTGCTCCGCATCAAGCGGTGGAAGGACGCGCTCCCCGAGGCCGGCTCGCTGTTCCGGGGCGGCTACTCGAAGCGCACCGTGACGCGGGCCGAGCTCGGCCGCTACGTCGTCGAGACCCGGCGGGCGGAGCTCGCCCATTGGGCGATCCTCGCCCTCGTTCCGGTCTTCGCCCTCTCGGTGCCCGTGCTCGGCATGCCGTGGTGGCTCGCGCTCGCGATGGCCGGGTACGGCGTCGTCGCCAACGTCCCGTGCATCCTCGTGCAGCGTTACAACCGCGCCCGGCTCTCGCGCGTGCTGGCCGCCTCCGTATCCTCGCCCCGATGAGCGTGCGCACCCTCGATCCGAGCGACCTGCCCGACGATCCGATCGAGGCCGTCCGCCGCTGGATCGACGAGGCGAAGGCCGACGGCGTGCGCGACTGGGACGCGATGGTCGTCGCGACCGCGGGCGACGACGGCGCGCCGGATGCGAGGGTCGTGCTGCTGCGCGGTGTCGACGACGAGGGCTTCGCCTTCTACACGAGCTACGAGAGCGCGAAGGGACGCGACCTCGCCGCGAACCCTCGCGCCGCGCTCGTGCTCCACTGGCGCGAGCAGGGCCGCCAGGTGCGCATCCGCGGCCGCGTGACGCAGATGACGCCGGAGCAGTCCGTCGAGTACTGGGCGAACCGTCCGCGGGGGAGCCGACTGAGCGCCTGGGCGTCGCGCCAGAGCGAGGTGGTGGCGGACCGCGCCGTCCTCGAGGCGACGGTCGAAGAGGTCGCCGCTCGCTTCGGCGACGACGAGATCCCGCTCCCGCCTCACTGGGGTGGGTACCGGGTCGCGCCCGAGACGGTGGAGCTGTGGCAGCACCGCGACGACCGCCTCCATGACCGGGTCCGCTACCGGCTCGACGGCGACGCCTGGGTGCGCGAGCGGCTCCAGCCGTAGGTCAGGTCGTCGCGGGATCGAGCGCGCCGGCCCGGTCGGCTTCGATCACCGCGACGTACACGACGATGCGCCCGATGATGAGCAGCCACAGCAGGATCGCGAACACCACGCCGATCGCGCCGTAGAGCTCCGACGACCGCTCGACGTAGCGCGGCACCACGTACGCACCGAGCACCTTGAGCACCTCGAGGGCGACGGCGGCGAGGATCGCCGGCAGGAGCATCGCGTGGAGGCTGACGCGCCGGTTGGGCAGGTACCACGACGTCCAGAGCCACAGCGCGGTGTTCGCGGTCAGGCTCACGACGATGACGAGCGGAGCGAAGATCGTCGGGAGCACGTCCCAGAGCGCGGTCGCACTGCCCGAGACGCCGAGGATGACGGCGGTGCCGAAGAGCCAGACGAGCCCACGAGCGCGGTCGAGCAGACCCCGGCCGCGCACGCCCCAGGCCACGTTGTAGGCGTTGGCGATCGAGAGCGCGAACGCGCCGCCCAGCCAGAGGATGCCGATCACGCCGATGACCGTGGTGAGCTGCCGGCTCTTCTGGGCGGAGTTCACGGAGTCGACGACGATCGTCGCGGCCTGCCCGCTGAGCCCGAGCTCGTGCACGACGCTGGCCGCGAAGCCGTCGTCGGAGCCCGCGATGAAGCCGAGGACCGCCACCGCGAGCACGAGGAGCGCGAACAGGGCGAGGAACCCGTAGAGGGTGATGCCGGCCGAGAGGGTCTGGCCGCCGATCGCCGAGTAGTGGCGCTGGACGTCGCGACACCAGGCGATGACCCGGCGGAGCAGCGTCACGTGGTCGGCGCGAGGCGCGCGTCACCCGGCACGGGGGGATCGTAGAGGCCGTCGTGTCTCCGGCCGGGGCCCCGACCTACCCTGCCCGGGTGACGACCGTGGCGTGGGTGTTCCTCGGGTTCGCCGCGGTGTTCGCCGTCGGCGACTGGATCGCCGTCGCCCGCAGCGATCGACGCCTCGAGCTGGTGTGCAAGCCGGGTGCAACCCTCGCGCTGGTCGGCGTGGCGGCGACCCTCGACGCGGTGTCGAGCAGCCGGCAGTCGTGGTTCGTCGTCGCGCTCGTCCTGTCGCTCGTGGGCGACGTGTTCCTCATGGCCTCCGACCGCTGGTTCGTCGTGGGCTTGGGCGCGTTCCTCGTGGCGCAGCTCGCCTACGTGGCGGGCTTTGCGAGCGGCGACGCCGGCGATCTGTCCGACTATCTCGTGGGCGCGGCGATCGTCGCCGCGGTCTCCGTCCCACTCCTCATCCGGTTCGGGCGCGCCTTGCGCCGCACCGGCCGGGCCGAGCTGCTGCCGCCTGTCGTCGTCTACTTCCTCGCGATCGGCGCGATGGTGACGAGTGCGATCGCGAGTGGGAACGCGCTCGCGATCGTCGGTGCCTTCCTCTTCCTCGTCAGCGATGCGACCATCGGCGAGACGCGCTTCGTGGGCGAGCGGCCCCACGGGCGGGTCACCATCATGGTCACCTACCACTTCGCGCAGGCAGCACTGGTCCTCTCGCTGCTCTGACGTACCCTGCGGTGATGAGGAAGTCGATCGACGACGCGCTCGATGACCATCCGGCCGACGACGACGAGCGGCCGCCCGCGTCGTGGGCCGTCGCTCTGAGCGACGACTGCGAGGCGTGCGGCGACGGCGAGCTCCGCGTCGTGCTCACGGTGGAGGAGGCGGGCCATGCCGGCGTCGGCATCGTCGCCCACCTGGCTCCGGACACCGCCCGCCGCCTCCGCACCGCGATCGCCGCCGCCCTCCGTGAGATCGGCGAGGACCCCGGCACCTAGGTCAAGGGCCAGATCACGTTCAAGGTCCAGACCAAGTTCAAGGTCAAGGGCTCAGAGCCCGTTCTTGGCACGTTGGGTGTCATATGGACTGACGCAACGTGCCAAGAACCGGCTCTTGCCCGACGGGCTCGGGCCCCGCGCCTACAGGAGGAGGGGGGCGCGGGAGACGCCGCTGCGGGACTCGGCGATCTGGTCGATCGAGACCATGACGATGCGGTGCCGCTCGGCGAAGGCGACGAGGTCGTCGGCGGACGCGGCGTCTCCCTGGTCGTCGAGGACCTCGCACGTGACCGCGACGGGCGGCAGGCCGGCGAGCACGGCGAGGTCGACGGCCGCCTCCGTGTGGCCGCGCCGCTCGAGCGTCCCGTTCGGGTTGGCGCGCAGCGGGAAGACGTGGCCGGGGCGGTTGAAGTCGCGCGGGCGCGCCTCGGGGTCGACGCAGCGTCGGATCGTGAGCGCGCGGTCGGCGGCGCTGATGCCGCTGCCGCACTCGGCGTGGTCGATCGGCACGGTGAACGGCGTGTCGCAGCCCGCGTGCTCGGGCGACACCATGGGCGCGAGCTCGAGGGCGTCGATCACCTCGGGCGCCGCCGGCATGCAGATGAGCCCCCGCGCCCAGCGCAGCATGAAGTTGAGCGCGTCGGCTGTCACCCAGCTCGCCGCCATCTGGAGGTCGCCCTCGTTCTCGCGGTCTTCGTCGTCGACGACGAGCACCCTCTCGCCGCGGCGGATCCGCCGGAGTGCTTCTTCGATCGGGGCAAGGCTCATGCGTGGGTTCCCTGTTCGTGTCGGGCAGGTTGGTTCCGGGTGGTGTGAGGCGCGGTCGGGAGCTCCACCACCATCCGGGTGCCGTGCGG
>CAZKTS010000229.1:0-9326 GCA_964555735.1 uncultured Bifidobacteriaceae bacterium | reverse complement strand
GGCCCCGTCCGATCGCGCGTGCCGCCGTCGACGACGACGATCACCTCGATGTCATCGAGCGGATGGTCCTGGGCGGCGATGGCATCGATGCACTCGACGATCGCGTCGGCCTCGTCGCGAGCGGGCACCACGACCGAGACGCTCATCTCTCCTCGCTCCCGCTCATCGCCCCTCCATCCCGAGCACGCTCCGGACGGTGCGAGCGACGATGCGCAGGTCGAGACCGAGGCTCTGGCGGCGCAGGTAGAAGACCTCGTACTGGAGCTTCTCGAGCGCGTCCGTGTCGTCGGCGCCGTAGTGGTACTTCACCTGTGCCCAGCCGGTGAGGCCGGGACGCACGAGGTGCCGGATGCCGTAGAACGGGATCTTGCCGCCGAGCTGCTCGACGAGGTGGGGCTGCTCCGGCCGCGGCCCGACGATCGCCAGCTCCCCGCGCAGGATGTTGACCACCTGGGGCAGCTCGTCGACGTGCGTGCGACGCAGCACCCCGCCGAACGGCGTCACGCGGGGATCGCCCTCCACCGTCGGGTCGCTGGTCGGACTCTCCCGCATGGTGCGGAGCTTCAACATCGTGAACTCACGCCCGTTCCGACCGACGCGCGGCTGGCGATACAGCAGCGGCCCAGGGTTGCCGAGCAGGTTGCCGAGGAGCACCACCGGGAGCAGGAGCACGAGCGCGACCAGGCCGACGGCGCCGAGCACCACGTCGACCATGCGCTTGACGCGCGCGTACCCGGGCGCGTGGACCTCACCGATGTCGAACAGCAGTGAGACCCGTTCGAGCTCGACCACGGGGAGCTTGCCGAGCCACTGCTCGTAGAAGAGCGACAGCGTGCGGACGCGCACGCCGCGCTCGTGCAGCATCGCCGCCTGGCCGACGACGTCGTCCGCGGCCTGCGCATCTCGGTTCAGCACGAGGACATTGGCGTTCGCGGCCACGACCGCGTCGACCAGTGGGCGGACCGGCGGGTCGTCACCGATGGCCGCCGCGACCGTGAGTGACGTGACCAGGAGCGCGGGTCGCTCGGGGACGAGGTGCAGCTCGTCGTCGAGGGCGCGCGCTTCGTCGGCGTCGCCGACGAGCACGACGCGATCTCGATCCTCCGCACGGGAGCGGGCATCGCCGGCAAGGGCCGCGCAGAACACGTACCAGGGCACGAGCACCACCGCCGTGCCGAGCACCACGGCGCGCGGGAGCAGCGCATCGCCCACGAGCAGTGCCGCGACCGAGACGATCGCCAGCGCGCTCGCCGTCGCACCGACGGCCCGCCAGCACGCGTCGCGGCGGCGGCGGGCCGCGCCCGGGAGCCCGAAGCCGTACGCGGTGAGGCACAGGGTCGCGACGTAGAGGAGCGACCACCCGAAGCGGGCCGACGACGTGTAGTCGTACCCGTGCACGACGGCATGGAGCTTGCTCAGGCCGAGGACGCACAGCGCGGTCCCGGCGACGAGGGCCACCCCGGCCACACGGCGCATGCGTCCGTATCGGCTCGGAACGGCCCGAGGCTGAGCGGATCCTGGGCTACCCCCGGCGGTAGGTGGTGGCGGTCACCAGGACGCCGGGCAGGAGCTCGATCTCCTCCCTGGCTCCCCGCCGGTACGGGCCCAGGCGGGCCGGCGCCCCGCCGTCCTCCACCGTGAGGAGCCCCACCCGATCGGCCCCGGAGGCCGCGGCGATCGTGACGGCCTGCCGCAGCTCGGCGGGATCGGTGGCGGTCAGCCAGTGCTGGTCGGGGCGGGCGAAGGCCCCGCCCTCGCGCAGCAGGTGCGCTTCCCGGGAGATCAGCACGTCGTCACCCCGAGCGACGATCGCCTCCATGCCGTCGGCCACCGCGTGGGACCGCTCGGCGAGCCAGGCCACGCCGCTTGCGGTCACGAGCAGCGCCAGCACCACGACGGGCGCGGCCGCCCGCATCCCCGCCCGGCCGAGCTGCACGGCGGCCACGACGGCGAGGAGTGCGCCGGACACCAGGGCGTACCGTGCACCCCACTGCGGGGCCGCGCCGCCCGAGTACTGGAAGATCCACACGATCGGGAGCGCGGCGACCGCGACGCCCACGACGGCGCGCTGGCGCCGGTCGCCCCGCCCGAGGCCGAGCCCGACGCCGGCTGCCGCGAGCGGCGACGCGACGAGCAGCCCGGGCACGAAGCCGAGGCCGTCGGCGAAGCGCAGGAGGTAGAGGACTGCCGCGAGTGCGAGCGCCGCGATGCCGAGCACGCGTCCGTCCCGGTCGCGCGATGCCGCGATCCGCCACGCGCCGTACGCCACCGCGCACCCGGCAAGTGCGCCGACGACCCAGTCGAGGGGGTGGCCGAACCGGTTCACGCCGACGAAGGTGGTGAGCGCCTCGTCGAGCCGCTGCGACACGCCGCTGCCGCCCGCGGCCGCGGTGCCGGCGGCGCGCCCGGCGCGCAGTGACTCGCCGAGCACGAGCCGTTCGAGCAGCTGGTTCGCGAGCAGCGCGACGGCGATGCCCGCGACCGCGGCGCCCGCGAGCCGGGCCAGCTCGGCGATGCTCGTGCGCCGCCGGACCAGGACCCACGCGGCAGCCGCGCCGAAGACCAGCCCGTAGACCAGCGCCTCGGTGCGCATCGTCGCCGCGGCCCCGACGAGCAGCCCCACTGCCAGCGCGCCGCGCCACCCCGCCCGCCGCTCGACCACGTCGAGGGCGAGCACCGCGGCCCACAGCAGCGCGGCCACACCGAGCGAGTGCTCCCAGAAGTCGAGCGCGTACAGCGCGAGGGGCGAGGCGAGGCCGACGAGCCAGAACGCCCACCAGCCCGCCGCCTCGGGATCCTGGTCGGCCGACGCGAGCCGTCGCGCGAGCGCGCGCGCCGCGAGCGCGGCCAGCACCGCGCCCAGCATCGGCAGCACGAGCACCGCGCGCTCCCCGCCCAGGTCGTAGAGCGGTGAGGCGAGCACCGGCATCGGCAGCGTGGTGAGGTTGACCCACCGGTCACCGACGTGGCTCGTGTAGTAGAGCGGGTGGAGGTCGCCGTCGGGATCGAGCGCCGCGGCCCAGTAGCCGAGGTCGGGGTCGAGCCCGCCGTTCCGCTCCATCGCCTCGAGTGAGGCCAGCTTCCCGCCGGTGTCGGTGCCGAGCGTGCCACGCGCGTCGGTGAACGCCGAGAGCAGCACGTAGCAGGCGAACAGCAGGAGTGCCGCGCCGAGCACGGTGCGCGCACACGCGGGTCGGCGCAACGCGGTCCGCAGCTCGGGAAGGTCGGCGTCGTCGACGGGCCGAGGCGCGTCGACGATGCCCGCGGTCACTCGGTCTTGCGGGCGCGCAGCACGAGCAGACGGGGGATGCTCGCCGCTTCTCCGTACTCGGGGGCCTGCGCCAGGAACCCGGGCGGAGGCGGCGGCTCGTCCATGTGCTCGACCAGGAGCCCGTTCGCCGACATCTCGTTGATGTATCGGCTCAACGGGCGGTGCATGAAGGGCAACCTCACGCCGGGCGCCACCTCCTCCATGGAGACGTCGTCGGCCAGATAGGGCCCGACCCGCCAGTACTGCTCGTCGAGGATGTGGTCATCGATCCAGCCGCTGTTGGGGGCCTGGAGCAGCGGGTGGTTGAGGAAGCAGAGGAACCGCCCGCCCGGCGCGAGCACCCGGGCCATCTCCTGGATCGCGGGCTCGAAGGGCTCGATGTGCTCCAGGGTCAGGCAGATCACGACGGCGTCGAACGCGGCGTCCCGGATGGGCAGCCGCTCGGCCGCGCTCCGCCCGTAGGTGACGCCGCCGCCGCGCGCCGCGGCCTCGACGATCTGGCCCTCGGTGACGTCGAGACCGACGATCCAGACGCCGTGCGCCGCCGCGACCGCCCGCGAGAGCTGACCCTCACCGCATCCGACGTCGAGGACACGCGTCGTGCCCGCGAGGTGCTCGACCGCGAGCGGGATGATCTGCTCCTCGTACTCGGGATCCGCACCGTCGGTGAAGTGCTCCTGCCACCACCCTGCGTGGGTCTCCCAGCCGCCGCCTCCTCCTGCCATGGCGGAGACCGTAGGGGGTACGCAGTGCCCCCCAGGCTCTCCGCCAAGCGACGCGGCGGGAGGGGGATCAGGAGAGCTCGAGCAGGGGCGCGAGGAAGCGGCCGGTGTGGCTGCCCTCGGTCTTGGCGACGTGCTCGGGCGGACCTTCGGCCACCACTCGCCCACCGCCGTCGCCACCCTCGGGGCCGAGGTCGACGAGCCAGTCCGCCGACTTGATGACGTCGAGGTTGTGCTCGATGACGAGGACGGTGTTGCCCGCGTCGACCAGGCGCTGGAGCACGCCGAGCAGTCGGCGCACGTCCTCGAAGTGCAGACCGGTGGTGGGCTCGTCGAGCATGTAGATCGTGCGGCCGGTCGAGCGCTTCCCGAGCTCCGACGAGAGCTTCACGCGCTGGGCCTCGCCGCCCGACAGCGTGGGCGCGGGCTGGCCCAGGCGCACGTAGCCGAGACCGACGTCGACCAGCGTCTGGAGGTGACGCGCGATGGTGGGCTGGTTGGCGAAGAACTCGAGCGCCTCCTCGATCGGGAGGTCGAGCACCTCGGCGATGTTCTTGCCCTTGAACGTGATGTCGAGCGTGTCGCGGTTGTACCGCGCGCCCTTGCACACCTCGCACGGCACGTACACGTCGGGCAGGAAGTGCATCTCGATCTTGATCGTGCCGTCGCCCGAGCAGGCCTCGCAGCGCCCACCCTTGACGTTGAACGAGAACCGTCCGGGCAGGTAGCCGCGCACCTTCGCCTCCTGCGTGGCGGCGAACAACGAGCGGATCTTGTCGAACATCCCCGTGTACGTGGCCGGGTTGGAGCGCGGCGTGCGCCCGATGGGCGACTGGTCGATGTTGATGACCTTGTCGAGGTGCTCGGCACCGTCGACCGTCTTGTGCCGGCCGGGCACGGTGCGCGACTTGTACACGCGCTGCATGAGTGCGTGGTACAGGATGTCGTTCACCAGGGTGGACTTGCCGCTGCCGCTGACCCCGGTGACCGCGACGAAGCACCCGAGCGGGAAGCCGACGTCCATGCCGGTGAGGTTGTGCTCGTGCGGCTCGCGCACGATCAGCCACGCGTCGCCCGGCGGCCGGCGCCGCTCGGGCACGGTGATCTCGCGTGCGCCCGACAGGTACTGGCCGGTGATCGACGTCGGCTCGGCGAGGACGGTCTCGAGCGTGCCCGACGCCACGATGCGTCCGCCGTGCTCCCCCGCGCCCGGGCCGATGTCGACGACATGGTCGGCGACGCGGATGGTCTCCTCGTCGTGCTCGACGACGACGACGGTGTTGCCGAGGTCGCGCAGCCGCACCAACGTGTCGATGAGCCGCTGGTTGTCACGCTGGTGCAGACCGATCGACGGCTCGTCCAGGACGTAGAGCACACCGACGAGCCCGCTGCCGATCTGCGACGCCAGACGGATGCGCTGCGCCTCACCGCCGGCGAGCGTGCCGGACGAGCGGTTGAGGCTCAGGTAGTCGAGGCCGACGTCGAGCAGGAACTTCAGCCGCTCGTTGACCTCCTTGAGGATCGGCTCGGCGATGATCCGGTCGCGATCGCTCAGCTCCAACGAGGCGAAGAACTCCGCGGCGCGCCGCACGGAGATGGAGCCGACCTCGTGGATGCTCTTGTCCCCCACCGTGACCGCGAGCGAGGTGGGCTTGAGGCGCGCGCCGCCACAGGCCGGGCACGGCACCTCGCGCATGTACCCCTCGATCTGCTCGCGCTGGCGGTCGCTCTCCGACTCGGTGTGCCGGCGCTCGAGCCACGGGATCACGCCTTCGAACGGCGTGTGGTACGAGCGCCGCCGCCCGTACCGGTTGCGGTACTCCACGTGGACGTCACGCGCGCCGGTGCCGTCGAGCACGGCGGTGCGGGCGCGCTTGCCGAGGCGCTTCCACGGCGTGTCGGTGGAGAAGTTGAACTCGGACGCCACCGCCTCGAGCACGCGGTCGAAGTAACGGCTCCGGAACCCCGACCACGGCGCGATCGCCCCCTCGGCGAGGCTCAGGTCGTCGTCGGGCACGACCAGCTCGGGATCCACCTGGAACCGGTAGCCGAGCCCGTCGCAGGTGGAGCAGGCACCGTACGGCGAGTTGAACGAGAAGTTGCGGGGCTCCAGCGCCTCGCCGCCGCGTGAGAGCTCCATCGGCTCGCCCGACGGGGCCCCGTCCTTGTCGACGATCTCGACCACGCAGACACCCTCGGCGAGGCGCAGGGCGGTCTCGACCGAGTCGGTGAGCCTCCGTTGGATGCCGTCGCGCCGCACGAGCCGGTCGACGACGACTTCGATCGTGTGCTGCTCGTAGCGCGCCAGGCGGAGACCCTCGCCCGACACCCCGCCCGTGCCCGACAGGCCGGACAGCTCGACGATCTCACCGTCGATGCGCGCGCGGCTGAAGCCCTCGTGCGCGAGCTCGGCGAGCAACGTGTGGTAGTCGCCCTTGCGGCCGCGCACGACCGGAGCGAGCACCTGGAAGCGCGTGCCCTCGGGCAGCTCGAGCACGCTGTCGACGAACTCCTGCGGCGTCTGGTGCACGAGCACCTCGCCGGTCTCGGGGTCGTGCTGGACGCCGATGCGCGCGTACATGAGCCGCAGGTAGTCGTAGATCTCGGTGATCGTGCCGACGGTGGAGCGCGGATTTCGCGACGCGGACTTCTGATCGATCGAGATCGCGGGCGAGAGCCCCTCGATGAAGTCGACGTCGGGCTTGTCCATCTGCCCGAGGAACTGGCGGGCGTACGCCGACAACGACTCGACGTAGCGCCGCTGGCCCTCGGCGTAGATCGTGTCGAAGGCGAGCGACGACTTCCCCGAGCCCGAGAGCCCGGTGAAGACGATGAGCCGGTCGCGCGGGAGCTCGAGATCGACGTCGGCGAGGTTGTGCTCCCGCGCGCCCCGGATGGTCAGCATGGGGGCGTCGGGCACCCCGCCAGTTTACCGGTCTCGGGCAGGGGTCGAACGGATGTTCGGCATCTCAGCCCGCAGCCCGGAGCTCGCGCTTGAGCTCGGTGATCTCGTCGCGCAGACGGGCCGCCTCCTCGAAGCGGAGCTCCTTCGCGGCCTCGTGCATCTCCTCCTGGAGCGTCTGCACGAGACGCCCGAGCTCGTCGGGCGCGACGCCGGCGAGGTCGAACACGGCCGACTGGCCCTTGCGCCCGCGGCCTCGCCCGCGTGCCGCCGGCACCTCGTCGGTCCCCCGCCCGCGCACCATCTCGAGGATGTCGGTCACCTGCTTGCGGACGGTCTGCGGATCGATGCCGTGCTCGGCGTTGTACTCGAGCTGGTGCTTGCGCCGGCGGTTGGTCTCCGAGATCGCGAACTTCATCGAGTCGGTGACCTGGTCGGCATACATGATCACCTGCCCCTCGACGTTGCGGGCGGCGCGACCGATCGTCTGGATGAGCGACGTCGACGACCGGAGGAAACCTTCCTTGTCGGCGTCGAGGATCGCGACGAGCGTCACCTCGGGGAGGTCGAGACCCTCTCGCAGCAGGTTGATGCCGACGAGCACGTCGAACTCTCCGAGGCGCAGCGCGCGCAGGATCTCGACGCGCTCGAGCGTGTCGACCTCGCTGTGGAGGTAGCGCACGCGCACCCCGAGCTCGAGCAGGTAGTCGGTGAGGTCCTCGGCCATCTTCTTGGTGAGCGTGGTGACGAGCACGCGCTGGTCGAGCTCTTCACGCGTGCGGATCTCGGCGACGAGGTCGTCGATCTGGCCCTTGGTGGGCTTCACGATCACCTCGGGGTCGACCAGGCCCGTGGGCCGCACGATCTGCTCGACGACGCGGCTCGACACCTCGACCTCGTACGCGCCCGGCGTCGCCGACATGAAGACGAGCTGGCTGATCTTCTCGTTGAACTCCTCGAACCGCAGCGGGCGGTTGTCCATCGCCGACGGCAGCCGGAAGCCGTGCTCGACGAGCGTCTCCTTGCGCGAGCGGTCGCCCTCGTACTGGCCGTGGAGCTGCGGCACGGTGACGTGGGACTCGTCGAGCACGATCAGGTAGTCGTCGCCGAAGTAGTCGAGGAGTGTGTACGGCATCTCACCCGGCTTCCGGCCGTCGAGGTGCCGCGAGTAGTTCTCGATGCCCGAGCACACGCCGACCTCGCGCAGCATCTCCAGGTCGTAAATGGTGCGCATGCGCAGCCGCTGCGCCTCGAGGAGCTTGCCGGCGCCCTCGAGCTCCTGCAGCCGGGCTGCGAGCTCCTGCTCGATGCCCTCGATCGCGACCCGCATGCGCGACTCGGACGTGACGTAGTGCGACGCCGGGAAGAGCACGAGCTTGTCGAGCTCTTCGATGACCTCGCCGGTGAGCGGATCGACCGACGTGATGCGCTCGATCTCGTCGCCGAAGAGCGAGAGGCGCACCGCCTGCTCCTCGTAGGACGGGTAGATCTCGATGGTGTCGCCGCGGACCCGGAACTTGTTGCGCGTGAACGCGAAGTCGTTGCGCTCGTACTGCAGCTCGACCAGGCGGGCGAGGATCGAGCGCTGCTCGCGCTCGGTGCCCTTGTCGACGATGAGGCACTGGCGCTCGTACTCGTCGGGCGCGCCCAGGCCGTAGATCGCCGACACCGAGGCCACGACGATGACGTCGCGCCGGCTCATGATGGCGCTGGTGGCCGAGTGCCGCAGCCGGTCGATCTCGTCGTTGATCGACGAGTCCTTCTCGATGTAGGTGTCGGTGGAGGGAAGGTACGCCTCGGGCTGGTAGTAGTCGTAATAGGAGACGAAGTACTCGACCCGGTTCTTGGGGAACAGCTCGCGGAACTCGCTCGCGAGCTGCGCAGCGAGCGCCTTGTTGGGGGCGAGCACGATCGTGGGCTTCTGCACCCGCTCGATCAGGCCCGCGATCGTGAACGACTTCCCCGAGCCGGTGATGCCGAGGAGCGTCTGGTACCGCTCCCCCGCCTCGACGCTGGCCGCCAGCGCGTCGATCGCCTTGGGCTGGTCGCCCGCGGGCGCGAAGTCCGAGACGAGCTCCAATCGGGCCATGGCTCGGAGTGTACGGGCCGGGTGTGACAACCCGGTCCGGGGTCAGAGCTGCTTGACCGTGCGCTTCGCGAGGGCCTGCGCCGCGGCGATGACCTTCTCTTCGGACACGGTTCCGCACGGCTCGAAGACCTGGACCTGGACGGCGTAGGGCCCCTTGGCCCCGAAGAACGTCCACCCGTTCACGGACGCCAGGAACGCGCCCTTCTTGCCGTAGGCCTTCCCCTTCAGCGGTCGCACGTCGTAGCCGCCGTCGGAGATCTGCGACGCGGCGTCGGCGAGGTCGAGCGGCTCGGACTCCTCACGAGCACCCACCGCCACGTTCGGCTCGGGCTGCACCGTGCA
>CAZKTS010000228.1:0-1673 GCA_964555735.1 uncultured Bifidobacteriaceae bacterium | reverse complement strand
GAATCGCCGCACCGACAAGCACCGCGCCAGCCATGAACATCGCGGGCGTTTGCTGGGCAATGAGGAATTAACCTACGTCAAACTGGCCAATCAGCTGCATCAGGGGGCCGAGTTGTACAGCACACACCTGACCGAGGGCTTCGGCTGGGAGGATTATCAGGCGTTGCATGGTGAACGTGCGACGCTGCTGTTTGCTCGCGACGACAGTGGCTGGGTGCACGTAGTGACGCCGGAGAGCTCGCTGAAACCTTCGGCGGGGTGGACGTTGTTGGCGTTGATTCAGCCGCAGGCAAGCGGCGCTGCATAAATCGCAGACAACAAAAAAGCAGCCCGCAGGCTGCTTTTTTCTGCATCGGAAGCTGGACTTAAGCCAGTTTTTCCTTGATGCGAGCTGCTTTACCAGACAGGTCACGCAGGTAGTACAGCTTGGCTTTACGTACGTCACCGCGACGTTTAACGGCCATGCTGTCGATTTGCGGGCTGTAGGTCTGGAAAGTACGTTCTACGCCAACACCGTTGGAGATTTTACGAACGGTGAATGCACTGTTTACGCCGCGGTTACGCTTGGCGATAACAACACCTTCGAACGCTTGCAGACGCGAACGGTCGCCTTCCTTCACTTTCACCTGAACGACAATAGTGTCGCCCGGGGCAAAGGTAGGGATCTCTTTGGTCATCTGCTCTGCTTCGAGTGCAAGGATGATTTTGTTAGTCATGCTGTGCTCCTAAGGTAAATCGTCGGATCTACCATCGATACGTTGTTAACTATCGTCCCGCTCGCGGATGTATTCCTCGAGCAGCTTCTTCTCTTCTCCAGAAAGCGAGCGGCTTTCCAGAAGATCGGCGCGTCGTTCATAGGTCCGACCAAGGGACTGCTGTAAACGCCAACGCCGGATGTGCGCGTGATTGCCACTTAGCAATACGTCGGGAACACGCTGATCCGCATACACCTCCGGTCGGGTGTAGTGCGGGCAATCCAGCAAACCATCCGTAAAGGAATCTTCCTCGGCGGAGTCCGCATGCCCTAAAGCTCCAGGCAGCAGTCGTGTAACCGCATCGATCAGGACCATCGCCGGCAGCTCGCCGCCAGACAGTACATAGTCGCCAATCGACCACTCTTCATCGACATGAGCATCAATAAAACGCTCGTCAATGCCTTCATAGCGGCCGGCAATCAGGATCAATGCATCCAGATTCGCCAACTCGCGTACCGCCGACTGAGTCAGTTGACGGCCTTGGGGGGACAGGTAAATCACCTTCGCCGCCTCCCCGGCTGCTGTCTTGGCCTGAACCAGAGCATCTTCCAGGGGCTTGATCTTCATCACCATGCCCGGACCACCGCCAAATGGGCGATCGTCCACAGTGTGATGCCGATCCGTCGTGTAGTCTCGCGGATTCCAACAGGTGAGCTGCAACAGCCCCTGTTTCACCGCACGACTGGTGATGCCGTACTCGCTGATGGCGGAGAACATCTCGGGAAACAAACTGATCACTTCTACGCGCAAATTAGCCACGTTTAGAAGTCCGCGTCCCAATCCACCTTCATCTCGCCTGCTGCCAGGTCGATGGCCAACACGCATTGCTCCGTATAGGGCAACAGGCGTTCGCGATCATCCAGGCTGCCAGCGCAAGGCTTGACCACCATTACATCATTCGAGCCGGTCTCCAGCAGG
>CAZKTS010000227.1:0-2565 GCA_964555735.1 uncultured Bifidobacteriaceae bacterium | reverse complement strand
CACGTCGCGCTGCGCGACGCGGGCATCGACGTGCGCGCCGGCGACGTCGCGGTGCTGCTCGGCCGCAACGGCGCGGGCAAGACGACGCTGCTGCGTGCGCTCGCCGGGCTGGTGAACCCGACCGGCGGCCGCGTCGAGCGCACCGGCACGGTCGCGTACGTCCCGCAGGACCCCGGGGCGATGCTGTTCGCACCGACCGTCCGTCAGGAGGTGGCGGAGACCCTCAAGCTGCTCGGGCGACGCGACGACGGCGCGGTCGACGCGTGGCTCGACCGGCTCGGCATCACCGCGCTGGCCGACCGTCACCCGCGTTCGCTCTCGGGGGGTGAGCGCCAGCGGGTCGCCATCGCTGCCGTCGCGGTGGGCGGGGCCGACGTGCTGCTGCTCGACGAGCCGACCCGCGGCATGGACCACGCCTCGCGCGTCGCGCTCGAGGAGGCGGTTCGCGCGCACGCCACACGCGGCGGGGCAGTCGTGCTCGCCACGCACGACGTCGAGCTCGCGGCCCGGTGCGCGACCCACGCCGTCGTGCTGGGTGACGGCGAGGTGGTGGCCGACGGCACCGCGCGCGACGTGCTGGCCGGGTCGCTCTTCGCACCCCAGGTGCTCCGCGTGCTGCCGCCGTTCCTGACCGTCGACGAGGTGTCGGCCGCGTTGGAGGTCACGACCCCGTGACCGCTCGCGCCCGCCCCGCACTCGTCTACGTGCTGATGGTCGTCGTCGGCGCGGCCGCGTTCCTCTACCCGTTCTGGCTGCCGTCGGACGCCGCCGTCGGCCAGGCGCACGCGGGCGACGCGCCCCTCTGGGCCGCCGCGGTCAGCGCGCTCGTGGTCGTGGCCGTCGGCCTCGAGGTGCGGCGCGGCACCATGAACGGGGCCATGGTGTCGGTGCTCGGCGTGCTCGCCGCGTCGGCGGGCCTGCTCCGGCTCGTCGACCTGCCCGGCAACAACGCGGGCATCTTCTTCCTCGTCATCCTCGGCGGCGTGGCCTTCGGGGCGCGCTTCGGGCTCTTGCTCGGGATCACCGCGATGGCGGTCTCGGCGTTCGTCACCGGCGGCCTCGGCCCGTGGCTCCCGTTCCAGATGCTCGCCCTCGGCTGGCTCGGGGGCCTCGCCGGATGGCTCGGCACGATGACCCAGCGCCTGCCGGCGCGCACCGAGGTCGTGGTGGTCGCGGTCTACGGCTGGGTCGCGGGGTTCCTGTTCGGCGCGGTCATGAACCTCTGGGCCTGGCCGTTCCTCCAGGGCGACGGGCCGACGCTCTGGCGCCCCGGTCTCGGCATCACCGAGACCGCCGAGCACTACTGGTCGTACTACGTGGCGACGTCCTTCGCGTGGGACGCCGCCGGCGCGCTCTTCAACGCGCTGCTCATCCTCGTCACCGGCGTCGCGCTCCTGCGCACCTTGCGCCGCTTCGCCCACCGCCTCGAGCCGGCCGTCGAGCTGGTCTGAGAGGTTTTGGCGTCAGCAACGGGGCGCATTGCGCCCCTTGCTGACGCCAAAACCCCTCTAGGACGCCTTCGCGCTCTGGGCCGCGGTCCAGCTGGACCAGAGGCTGGCGTAGCGGCCTTCGCGGCGGACGAGCTCGTCGTGGGAGCCCAGCTCCTGGATCCGACCGTCGTCGACGACCGCGATGCGGTCGGCGCGTGCCGCGGTGGAGAGCCGGTGCGCGACGACCACCACCGAGCGGTTGGCGGTGAGCGCCTCGAGTGCGGCCTCGACCGCGTGCTCGGTGCCGGGGTCGAGGTTCGACGTCGCCTCGTCGAGCACGAGCAGCGTGGGGTCGGCGAGCGCGGCCCGAGCGAGCGACACGAGCTGGCGCTCACCGGCCGACAAGCGCGACCCGCGCTCGCGCACCTCGGTGTCGAGCCCCTCCGGGAGCGCTTCGAAGCGGGCGCGCAGGCCGAGGGCCTCGAGCGCGGCCTCGACCTCGGTGTCGGACGCGTCGGGACGGCCGACGCGCACGTTCTCGCGGATGGTGCCGTGGAAGAGGTAGCCCTCCTGGGGCACCACGACGATGCGCTCGCGCAACGACGCGATCGTGGCGTCGCGCAGGTCCACACCACCGAAGCTGACGGTGCCGACGCTCGGGTCGTAGAAGCGGGCGATCAGCTTGGCCAGCGTCGACTTCCCCGCGCCGGTGGGCCCGACGAGCGCGAGACGCTCACCGGCCGCGACGGTCACCGACACCGAGTGCAGGACCTCGGGGCCGCTGCCGTACGCGAACGACACGTCCTCGACGGCCCGGGCGCCCTGCGCGGGCAGGTCGACCGCGCCCGGACGCTCGCTGATCGATGCCGGGGTGTCGAGCAGGCCGAAGAGCTTGTTGAGCGCGGCGCCCGCGGACTGCACCGTGTTGTAGAGCTGGCTCAGCTGCTGGACCGGCTCGAACAGGCTGTTGAGGTAGAGCACGAACGCGGCGACGGTGCCGACGGTGATGATGTCCTGATCGACGAAGATGCCGCCGATGCCGACGATCACCGCGATCCCGGCGACGCCGCAGAACTCCACGAACGGGAAGTAGCGCGTCGAGATCTTGACCGTCTCGAGGTTGGCGTCGAACTGG
>CAZKTS010000226.1:0-10805 GCA_964555735.1 uncultured Bifidobacteriaceae bacterium | reverse complement strand
GTGCGCGCCCTGCCGGTTGCTCGCGAACATCGGGTGCAGCTCGATGCCGTCGGCCGCCGCCGACTCGGCGAACTCGAGGCTCCGGTGCCAGCCGTCGGGGGCGTGCGGCATCATCGTGAGCGTGTTGAGGTGGACCGGTCGGCCCGCGGCCGTCGCCATCGCCCGGATGAGCGCGCGGTCGTCGTCCTCGTAGCCGGTGAGGAACGTCCGCGGGATGAACTCGATCGAGCCGCGGCCGACGTCCTTGAGCACCGACGCCAGCGCGATCAGCTCATCCGGCGCCGCGTGGTTCGACGGCACGCCGCGGCCGTCGTGCGCGACGTGCAGCTCGAGCTGCGAGGACGTGAAGCCGATCGCACCCTGATCGAACGCGTCCCGCACGAGTGCGCGCATCTCGGCGATCTCGTCGTCGGTGGCCGTGCGCTCGGACGCGTCGTCTCCCATCACCCAGCGCCGCACCGCGCAGTGGCCGACGTTGGCGCCGACGTTGACGCCGATGCGGCGGTCGAGGCCGCCGAGGAACTCGCCGAGGGTCCCGCCCTGGAACGACACACCCTCGGCGAGCGCCTCCGCCGACATGCCCTCCACGCGGCTGAGCATCTGGAGCAGCCAGGGGAGGTCGTCGGGCTTCGACGGCGCGATCGTGAAGCCGCAGTTGCCGGTGAGCAGCGTGGTGACGCCGTGCCACGACGCCGGCGACGCGGTCGGGTCCCAGTGCAGCTGGGCGTCGTAGTGCGTGTGGATGTCGACGAAGCCGGGCGTGACGAGGAGCCCGTCGGCGTCGATGACCTCGGCCGCGTCCTCGTCGATGCGGCCGATCTCGGTGACGCGGCCGTCGCGCACGCCGACGTCGGCCGTGCGCGCGGGCGCGCCGGTGCCGTCGACGACGGTGCCGCCCTTGACCAGAAGGTCCAGCCGGTCGCTCATCTCGTCTGGTCGCTTCCGCTCCGCCGTCCCGGCCGTCCGGCCACGGCTCCGCTGCAGCTCATGCGGGCCGGGGGAGGCCGTACATGTCGAGGGCGTTGAGGCCGAACAGGCCGCGGCGCGCCTCGTCGTCGAGCCCGCCGTTGTTCTCGCGCAGCTCGTCGACCACGCCCGGGTACTTGGCGTCGCTGTGCGGGAAGTCCGACGCCCAGAAGAAGCGGTCGGCGCCGGCGATCGGGCCGAGCGGGCCCGGCGTGCGCTCGCCGGGGTCGAAGCTGATCCAGCACTGGCGGCGGAAGTAGCCCTCGGCGTCCATCGTGAGGGGCGCGATGGCCCAGCCGTAGCTCTCCTCGAACTCGTTGAGGCGGTCCATCCAGTGGCCGATCCAGCCGCCGCCGCTCTCGAGCACCGCCACCTTCAGGCCGGGGTGCTGCTCGAGCACGCCGCCGTAGACGAGGTTGGAGAGCGTGATCATCTGGTCGATCACCGGGATCAGTGCGTGGTGCGTGCCCGACGCCATGAGGTGCCCCATCGCGATCGACGCGCCCGGCATGTCGGGCAGGCCGGTGATGTGCAGCCCGAGCACGAGCTCGGTCTCCTCGAGCGCCTCCCACACCGGCACGTAGGACGGATGGAAGAACGGACGGTCGTTGTACGCGTTCGGGCGCACGAAGGTGCCGACGAGCCCGAGGTCCTTGATGCGGTGCGCCTCGCGCGCCGCGGCGTCGGGATCCTGCATCGGGAGCGCACCGACCGCCTTCAGCCGGTCGGGTGCGGTCGAGCACCAGTCGGCGATCCAGTCGTTGTAGACCTGGCACGACGCGACCGCGAGCTCGGGGTCGCGGATGCCGCCGAGCTTCAGACCCATGCCGGGGTAGATCACGGTGACGTCGATGCCCTCGCTGTCGAGGACCTTGACGCGCTCGCTCGGGTCGAAGCCCGCGGGGTTCAGGTCCTCGTAGTGGCGGCCCTTGCCGAAGTCGACGAACGACTCGCCCGCGTTGCCGAGGCCGACGAGGCCGCGGTCGGTGACCATGCGCCCCTCGATCGTGCACTCGTCCCAGCCGGTCGACTCGTTCCAGCGGATGATGATCCCCTGGTCGGCGAGGTGGGAGGGGAGGTTCTTCTCCCAGAGGTCGGCGGGCTCGCAGACGTGGCCGTCGGCGTCGACGATGAACTCGCGGGTGGTCGGGTCGCTCGGGTCGCTCATGGGTCCACCATCCGTGCGGGCGGTGGCCGGGTCAACGACGTGCCAGTTATCGGACCCCAGGGCTAGCGTGCGTCCTCGTGCCGACGGCTGCCGTGCGGGCGCCCCGCACCGAGCGGGCGTACCGGTCCGACTGGACCGACTTCGAGGCCTGGTGCCGAGCGCGGCGGCGTCGCGCGTGCCCGGCGACGGTCGAGACGGTCGCCCACTACGTCGACGCAGTTGCGGTCGACCGGCGGGCCTCGACCGTGCGGCGGCGCGTCGCCGCGGTGCGCGCCTTCCACCTCGACGCGGGGCTGCCGAGCCCGACGACCGCGCCGGCGGTCGCCGCGGCCGTCACGCGTGCGGAGTGGCGCCATCGTGACGACGTCGTCGACACCGCGCCGATCGACGTCGAGTCGCTGCGCGCGATGTCGGCCGCGCTGCCCGACACGGTCGCGGGTGCGCGCGACCGAGCGCTCCTGCTGGTGGCATACGGCGCGGGGTTGCGACCCGGTGAGCTGAGCGCGCTCGAGGGCGACGACGTGCGTGTTCGCACCGACGGCATGACCGTGCGCATCGCGCGTGGTCGGGTGCTCGTACCGTTCGGCTCCGACGATCACCTGTGCTCGGTGCAGGCGTGGATGCGCTGGCGGCGGGCGAGCGGGATCGACGCGGGACCCGCGTTCCGTGCGGTCGACCGACACGGTCGGGTGGGGGAGGCCGCGCTCGGCGAGAAGGCTGCGACGCGGATCGTGCGGCGCGCCGCCGCGCGCGCGGGTCTCGACGGGACGCGGTGGTCGGGCCGCTCGCTGCGGCGCGGGATGGTGCTCGCCGCGACCGCGCACGGCGCCAGCGACGAGGGGATCATGGCCCACACCGGCCACCGCAGCCGCCGCCTCGTCCGCCGCTACATGGCCGACGACGCCGTGACCGAGGGCTGAGGGGTTTTGGCGTCACGTACCCGGGATAGGTGCGGGTTCCTGACGCCAAAATCCCTCTCGGTCACTCGACGACGAGGGTGCCCTCCATGCCGGCCTGCTGGTGGCCGGAGACGTCGCAGTAGAAGGTGTAGCGGCCGGGCTTCTTGATCTTCAGGCCGCCCTTCTTGGTGTTGCCGTCGTTGGCGCCGACGATCGTCCCGCCCGCCTCGTCGACGACGAAGTCGTGGAAGATGTCGTCCGAGTGCAGGACGATGGTGACGTCCTCGCCGGCCTTCACGGTGATCTCCTCGGGATCGAAGGCGAACGACGTGGCGTCCACCTCGATCTCGCGGGCGCCGTCGACGACGGGCTTCGCCTCGGACTCGTCGCCCGACGGCGTGCACGCGGCGAGGCCGAGTGCACCCACGGCGGCGACGGCGGCGAGCAGCAAGAGGCGGCGCACCCCACGACGGTAGCGACGGGCCATCCTCCGGCGGCCACCGGGCTCCCGCGGCCTCCCGGTTCTGACGGTCCGTCAGATACAGTCCGGCCCCGCATGGCCCCCTCTTCGCCCCCGCCCCCTCTCGCCGGCGTCCGCGTCATCGAGAGCTCGCTCCTCGGCCCGGGAGAGCTCACCCACTTCCTCGCCGATCTCGGCGCCGAGGTCATCAAGGTCGAGCCGCCCCAGGGCGACTACATCCGCCGGATGACCTGGCCGATCGTCGAGGGCGACTCGCTCCTGCACCTCCACGTGCACCGCGGCAAGCGCAGCATCACGCTCGACCTCCGCACGCCCGAGGGTGTCGAGGTCTACAAGGACCTGGTGCGCGGCGCCGACGCGGTCGTCGAGGCGATGCGTCCCGGCGCGCTCGCCAAGCGCGGCCTCGGATTCGACGACCTGAAGGAAGTCAACCCGGCCATCGTGTTCTGCACGATCTCGGGCTACGGCATGACCGGCCCGTACCGGGACCTCCCCGCGCACGGCATCGCGTTCGACACGTGGGCCGGGCTCGTCCCGCCCGCGTACGACGACGACGGCTTCTGCTACATCCCCGAGCATCCGTCGGTCGGCATCCACGCGGGCCCGCTGCTCGGCGCGCTCGCGGTGCTCGCGGGCATCACGCGGGCGCGGGCGTCCGGCATCGGCAGCTTCCTCGAGATCGCGCAGTCCGACGCCGCCGCGTACATGGACTGGTACCGCATCGAGACGTGGAAGGCCTACGAGCGCCCGCAGTCGGAGGTCACCGGCAACGCGGCCGACGACTTCGAGCGGCGCGCGCCGGGCACCGCGGGCATGAAGGAAGGCGTCCGCTACCAGATGTACGAGTCGTCCGACGGCCACGTGCTGTTCATGGCGTCGGAGCAGGCGTTCTGGAAGAACTTCTGCGAAGCCGTCGGACGCATGGACATGTTCGAGAAGTGGCCGGGCTCGGAGTACGCCGACCACGCGCGCAACAACCGCGAGATGCACGTCGAGCTGCGCGAGATCTTCAAGACCAAGACCAGCGACGAGTGGATCGCGTTCGGCACCGAGGTGAACGTGCCGATCGCGCCGGTCAACACCTCGAAGACGATCGCCGACGACCCGCAGTTCCAGGACCGCTTCCCGTGGATCCCGGCGTCGCGCCTCGGTGCCGACGAGATCCCGTTCCCGGTGAAGGTGATCGACGAGGAGCTGCCCGTGCCCACGCGGGCGCCGACGGTCGGCCAGCACACGGACGAGGTGCTCGCCGACGTCCTCGGGTACGACGCCGACCGCGTCGCCGCGCTGCGCGACGCCGGCGCGCTCGGGTGACGATCCCGTCGTGACCTCCGATGCCGTCGCCCTCGACGGGCGCGCGCTCGGCAAGCGGGGCGCGGCCACTCGACGTCGGCTGCTCGACGCGACCGCGGCGCTGCTCGAGACCCACGGCGTGCGCGACCTGCGGGTGGTGGAGATCGCACGCGACGTCGGGACGTCGCCCGCGACCTTCTACCAGTACTTCCGCGACGTCGAGGACGCGGTGCTCGCGCTTGCCGAGGAGGTGGCCGAGGACCTCGCGCCGGTGGCCGATGCCCTCGCACAGCGGTGGGACGGCGACGCCGGGCTCGACGCGGCGCGGCGGATGGTCGAGGCGTTCTTCGAGTCGTGGGACTCGCACCGGGCCGTGCTGCGCACCCGCAACCTCGCCGCGCAGGAAGGCGACCAGCGCTTCCGGGCGGTGCGCAACGCGTCGCTGCAGCCGCTGACCGAGGCGCTCGCCGAGCAGATCGCCGCAGCGCAGCGGGCGGGCCGCGTGGCTTCGGACATCACCCCGCTCGCCGCCGCGGCGGCGATGGTCGCGATGACCGAGCGCGTCGCGGCGTTCCACCGCGAGCTCGAGACCCTGGGCGTCGCGCGCGCCGAGCTCGTCGAGACCACCGCCCGCATCATCAACACCACCGCCACCGGCGGCTGAGCCCCGGTCAAGGTCCTGTTTGGTCGATCGATGCCGCCATGGCGGCATTGATCGACCACTCAAGGTCTTGACCGGGGTCCCCGGGTCCCCCGGGTCCCCGGGTCTCCCGGTTCAGCCGGAGGGGTGGGCCGTCAGCTCGAGGTCGCGGCCGAACACCTTCTCGAACAGCTCACGTTTGCGCCGGGCGCCCCACAGCTCGAGCTCGACGTCGGTGTCGGAGCGCAGGCGGACGACGACGAGCGACGGCCCGACGCGCACGTCGATCCCGGCGACCGCACCGCTGCGACTGCGGTCCAGGCCGTCGGCGAGGCGGAGCAGGGCGGTGAGCTTGCGCAGCCGTTCCTCGTCGACCATGTCGAACTCGTCGTTGCGGCTCGGCGTGCCGCGGCGGTGCCAGCGCGCCATCCCCGCGAGCATCTGCACCTCTTCGGGCGTGAACCCGCGCAGACGCGCGTTGCGGATGAGGTAGGCGCCGTGCTTGTGGTGACCGGTGGGCGAGACGTGCTCGCCGATGTCGTGCAGGAACGCGGCGTACTCGAGTAGCTCGCGGTCGTCGCCGTCGAGGCCGTGCAGCTCCTGGGTGCGGTCGAACAGCTCGAGCGCGAGGCGCGCCACCTGGCGTGCGTGCCCCTCGTCCCAGTTGCACCGCCGCGCCAGCGCCTGCACCGATGCGCGCCGGATCGCACGCGGGTCGTCGGACCAGTCGGCGGGGTCGTGACGGCGGATCGCGTCGAGGACGATGCCCTCACGCAGTGCCCACTCGCTGACCGTCAGCTCCTCGAAGCCGAACAGCTCCATCGCGGTCTCGAGGAAGAGTGAGCCTGCAGGGATGAGGTCGACCCGGCGCGCTTCGAGTCCTTCGAACCGCAGGCGGCCATCCGCGGGCGTCGTCAGGATCTCCTTGTGCAGCGGCAGGAACTCGTCGCGCCCGAACGACAGCTGGTTGAGCGAGTCGGGGACGTCGGTGGCGCGGCGCGCCGCGACCATGTGCGCGAGGTCCTCCAGCGTGCCGCTGCTGCCCACGAACAGCTTGGGCTCGTACGCGGCGACGGCGTCCGCGACGGGCGTCAGCGCGTCGACGAGGTGGGCGCGCAGGCGACGGCGGTCGTCCTTGGAGATCGGGTCCGACGACACGTAGTCGGCGGTGAGGCGGCCGACGCCGAGGTTCTCGCTCGTCGCCCAGTGCAGGCCGCCGGCATCGCCCACCATGATCTCGACGCTGCCGCCCCCGAGGTCGAAGCACAGCGCGGGTGCGGGCTCGAGCAGCACGCTGGCGCGGATCGCCCCGAAGATGAGCTGCGCCTCCCGGAGGCCGCTGATCACCTCGACCCGGACGCCGGCCTCCTCCTTCATGCGGTCGACGACCGCGTCGCCGTTGGCGGCCTGGCGCATCGCGCTGGTGGCGACGGCGTGGATCTCGGTGGCGCCCGCGGCCTCGGCGAGGAGCTTGAAGCGGCGGACGGTCGCCACCGCGACGTCGGCGGCGTCACTGGTGATGCGGCCCTTGCGGCTGACGACGTCGCCGAGGCGGATCATCGCCTTCTCCTTGCTGAGCGCCTCGAAGCTGCCGTCGGGCCGGACGTCGGCCACGAGGAGGTGGAAGGAGTTGGTGCCGAGGTCGAGGGCGCCGATCCGCACGAGTCGAGGGTAGCGAGCGTGCCGGTAACATCAGGGCAACGGCGTCATGACGATCGCCACGTCTCGCCCCGGGGAGCCGACGATGACCCAGACCGACGACAACACCGAGCTCGACGAGCTCAAGGCCGCAGTGGCGGGCTACCTGCCCACCTTCGCGACGGTCGAGGAGGAGCGCCGGCACCGCAAGGAGCGGCTTGCCGCGTCGTTCCGGCTGTTCGGGAAGTTCGGCTTCGACGAGGGCGTCGCCGGCCACATCACCGCGCGGGACCCGGAGCTGCTCGACCACTTCTGGGTGAACCCGTTCGGGATGAGCTTCAAGCAGATCACCGTCTCCGATCTCATCCTCGTGAACGACCAGGGTGAGGTGGTGGAGGGCAACGCGGCGGTGAACGGCGCGGCGTTCGCGATCCACTCGCAGGTGCACGCGGCGCGCCCCGACGTCATCGCCGCCGCGCACTCGCACTCGATCTACGGCAAGTCGTGGTCGGCGCTCGGGCGGCTGCTCGACCCGCTGACGCAGGACTCGTGCGCGTTCTACGGCGACCACGCGCTCTTCGACGACTACACCGGCGTCGTGCTCGACCTCGAGGAGGGCAAGCGCATCGCCCACGCGCTCGGCGAGGCCAAGGCCGTCATCCTGCGCAACCACGGGCTGCTCACCGTCGGCCACTCGGTCGACGAGGCGGTGTGGTGGTTCATCACCATGGAGCGCACCTGCCAGGCGCAGCTGCTGGCCGAGGCGGCCGGGAAGCCCGTCTCGATCTCACCCGAGCAGGCCGAGCACACCGCCAGCCAGGTGGGCTCCCACATCGCCGGCTACTTCTCCTTCCAGCCCCTCTGGTCCACCATCACCGCCGAGCAGCCCGACCTCCTCAACTAGAGGGGTTTTGGCGTCACTTGACCGGGATTGTCGCCTGGTTCTCGGTGTCAAAAAGCGCGTCGCGAGCAGCGGGTGACGGTGTCCGGGCGGCGTGCATGATCGCGACCGCTTGATCGCAGACCGCGCCGCGACCCGGCACGGCGTCTTCACCATCGACGAAGCGCGCGAGGCCGGGTTCTCGCGCCACGACGTCGAGTACCGGATCGGGACGAGGCAATGGCTCGTCGCGTATCGGGGGGTCTACCGGGTGGCGGGGGCGCCGATGAGCTGGCGGAGCGAGCTCGTTGCCGCGTGCCTCGCGGGCGGGACCACAGGCGTGGCCTCGCATCGTTCGGCGGCAGAGCTCTGGCAGCTACCCGGCGGCACGCAAGACGTCGTGGAGATCACGTGCGCGCGCTGGAGACGTACGCGTGCAGCTGGCTTCGTGATCCACGAGACGAAGGCGTCGAACGCGTACGACCGAAGGATCATCGACGCCATCCCGGTGACGTCGCCGGGCCGCACCTTGCTCGACCTCGGCGCGGTGTACGGGGATCACACGGTCGAGCGCGCGCTCGAGGCGGCACTCCGCCGGGGCATCGTGAGTCTCTCGCAGCTCGATGGCTTTCTTGGTCGACTCGGTCGCTCGGGTCGGAACGGCGCCGGCGTCCTCCGACGGGTGTTGGAACGGCGCGGCGGTCACGTCCGCACGACCGAGAGCGACCCGGAGATCCGAATCATCCAGCTGCTCGTGCGACACGGGCTGCCCCGCCCGGTTCGCCAGCACATCGTCCGCATCGGCGCCGAGGTCGTCGCTCGGCTGGATCTCTCCTACCCGGACCTCAAGATCGCGATCGAGTACGACAGCTTCCAGGAGCATGTTGGTGCGACGGCCTTGGTGCGTGACTCTGCGCGCCGGAACACCCTCTCCGCGTTGGGTTGGGTCGTGCTCGTGGCGACCTGGGAGGACATTCGCTCCGGCGGCAGCGAGTTCGCCCGCCGAGTGCAATCGACCCGTCGCGCACGCACTTTGACACCGCAAACCCGGTGACAATCCCGGTCAAGTGACGCCAAAAACCCTCTAGCGGTCGGCGGTCTTCTCGTCGGCGTAGGCCTTGGTGCCGGCGATGAAGGCGTCGGGGTTCTGGAACTTGCCGGCGACGACGTCCTGGAACCACTCGGGCACGTAGAACTCGATCGTCCCGGCGTCGAGGGCGCCGAGCACCGGCTCGACGATCGCACTCGGCGGCAGGGCGTCGACCGCCTGGTGGAACCCCTCCTCGTTGTCAGGGAGGTGGAACAGCTCGGTGTCGAGCACGCCCGGGTTCACCACGTGGACCCCGACGCCCGTGGCGCGCAGGTCGACGGCCATGCACTCGGAGAACGCGGTGAGTGCGGCCTTGCTCGCGGCGTAGGCAGACTCGATCGGCGGCCCGAGCCGCGCCGCCACCGACGACACGTTCACGATCCGCCCCTGCCGCTCGATGATCCCCGGCAGAAGCGCGAGCGTCAGGCGTACGGGGGAGAAGTAGTTGATGCGCATGACGGCCTCGGACTCCTCGGCCGTCAGCCGGGTGACGTCGCGCCGCTTCGGGATGCCGGCGTTGTTCACCAGCACGTCGACGCCCCCGAGGTCCTGCTCGACCTGCTTCGCGAACCCGGCGATGCCGTCGAGGTCGTTCAGGTCGACGGTCCACGATCGCGACTCGGGTGAGTGCTCGCGCACCCGTGCGAGCACTTCGTCGAGCTTGTCGGCGCGCCGGGCGCAGATGCCCACCACGGCGCCCTTCGCGGCGAGACCCTCGGCGAGCGCGGCGCCGATGCCCGACGACGCGCCCGTCACCAGCACGTGCTTGCCATCCACGGAATAGCTCATCCGGCCACCCTCCCACATCCCTGACGCTCGTGTCAGTCCTTGGCTAGGGTGCCGCGCCGTGGCTCTCGATCCCGCATCGCTCCTGCTGACCGACCGCGTCGCCGTGGTGACCGGCGCCGCGCAGGGCATCGGTGCGGCGATCGCGACGACGTTCGCCCGCTTCGGGGCCGACGTGGCGATCTGCGACCGCGACGTCGAGCACCTCGACCGCACCGCCGATGAGATCGAGGCCGCCGGCCGACGGGTCGTCGCCGGTGAGCTCGACGTCCGCGACGGCGACGCCGTGCGGGCGTTCCTTGCCACGGTCCACGAGCAGCTGGGCGCGGTCGACATCCTCGTCAACAACGCGGGCGGCGGGTTCTATGCCGACTTCGACGCGGTCAACGACAAGGGCCAGGACTCGCTCATCCGCGAGAACTTCACGAGCGTCACCAACTTCACGCGGGGCGTGCTCCCGATCGTGAACGAGCGCGGCGCGTCGATCATCAACATCACGTCGATCGAGGCGCACCGAGCGGGACCCGGGTTCGCGGTGTACTCGGCGATGAAGGCCGGCGTCGCGAGCCTGACCAAGTCGCTCGCGCTCGAGTACGGGCCGCGCCTGATCCGGGTCAACTGCATCGCGCCCGACGTGATCCCGACGCCCGGCGTCGGCGACCTCGGGGGCGTCCACACGCCGCTCCCGATCGAGGGCCACCCCGACGACGTCGCGGGCGCGGCGCTGTACCTCGCAAGCGACCTGGCTCGGTTCGTCACCGGCACGACCGTCCACGTCGACGGCGGCAACCTCGCCGCGGGCGGCTGGGTCCGCGCGGCCGACGGCAACGGCTACACCACCCACGCCTGATCCTCACGCCTCGACCAGGGAGCACGGATGAAGTTCGGGATCGCACTCGGCCGGCTCAACCCGGCGTTCTTCACCGAGGGTGTGCTCGCCGCCGAGGAGCTCGGGTACGAGTCG
>CAZKTS010000225.1:0-5835 GCA_964555735.1 uncultured Bifidobacteriaceae bacterium | reverse complement strand
CACTGCGTCCAGTCCTGGGCCTCGAGGATCGACGCGTCGACGCCGTCCTCCTCGCTCGCGACGCGCGTGATGATCGCGAGGCTTGGGAGGCGCGCCTTGCCGCCGCGCAAGCCGAACGACACCCAGCCGTCCTTCGCCGCCCAGATCTCGCGCGACCGACCGATGTTCGCGCCGCCCCGCTTGCCGCGGAACGGCGACCGCGCGTAGCGGGCCGGCTGCGCCATGTTGGCGACGTTGACCACTTCTTGCAGCGACACGTCGACGCGCTGCGGGATGCCCGACCAGAGTGCGGTGAGCGCGGCCATCGCGGCCTCGCCGCCGGCGTGCGCGTACCCGGAGGGCATCGTGCACCGCACCGGCGCCCGGTCCGGGTCGCCGGTCGCGAACATGTTGCCGCTGGCCGCGAGCACGCCGAGGTCCGACGCGCGCCACGACGCGCGTGGGCCGTCGAGCCCGAACGGCGTGACGCTCACCCAGGCCGCCTGCGGCGCGCGGGCGGGATCGATCTCGAGCGCGCCCAGCTCGCCCGGCGTGTCGAGCACGATGTCGGCGCCGCGGAGCAGGTCGTCGAGCGCTGGGTCGTCGGGGCCGGTGATCTCGATGCTCGTCTTGCCCGCCGCCCACGCCCGGAACGGGTTGGGTTGGCTGCGCAGCGAGTGGCCGCCGGGGGGCTCGACCAGCACGACGTCGGCCCCGAGGTCGGCGAGCACCCGACCCGTGATCGCGGCCGGTGCGCCCGCGAGGTCGAGCACCCGCACTCCGTGCAGCAGCGATTCCACGTCTTCCCGGGTCTCCTGGATCGGCCGATGGGTTCCTGACGCCGGCGTCAGCGTACCGATCCGACATCCGGGGTGGCGTCGGCTGCGAACATGGGGCGTGCCCGAGCGTCTGCCTGCCCCCGAGGCCCTCCTCGCCGGCCTCGGCGAGCCCCTCGACCCCGCGAGCTACGACTGGTCCGCGGTCGACGTGCCGATCACGGCCGACGAGCGCTTCCAGCTCACGTACGCCGCGCAGATCGAGTGGGGGACCGAGGGGTACTTCGCGAGCCTCAACATCTCGAAGGACGCGGTCGTGTGCGAGTTCCTCGAGCGGTGGCTCGAACAGGAGATCGTGCACGGCGATCTGCTCGCGCGGGTCCTCGACGCGCAGGGCGAGGTCATCGGCCCCGCGCACCTCACGCCGATCCAGCGGTTCCACACCGCACGCGGGCGGGCCGTCAACCGCGTCGCGCGGCGGGTGATCGGCGACGACTTCTTCGCGGTGCACATGGCCTGGGGCGCGGTGAACGAGCTCACGACGCTCCGCTTCTACGGCGTCATGCGCTCGCAGACCCAGAACCCGGTGCTGCGGACCATCCTGCGCGACGTCATGGCGCAGGAGTCGCTCCACTACAACTTCTACCGGTCGATGGCGCTGCGCCGGCTCGAGGACAACCCGAAGGCGCAGCGGCTGGTGCGCTGGACACTCGAGCACCTCTGGACACCGGTGGGGGTAGGGGTGCGGACGCGCGCCGACGCCGAGCGCATGGTCGAGGGCCTGGTGAGCGAGGACCAGGCGGTCGTCGCGCAGATCGACGGACCGATCAACCGGCTGCCGGGGCTCGAGGGTCTGGACCTGACCCGACGCACGGTCGAACGCGCGCTCGCGGCCTAAGGCATCAGATGCCGGCGCGGGCCTCGACGCGACCGTCGGCGATCGCTTCGACCAACCGCGCGTGGTCGCGCTCGGTCTGGTCGGCATACGAGACCGCGAATGCGATCATCGCTTCGGCGAGCTGCTTCCCGCGGCCCACATAGCCGCAGAGCGCGGCCCCGTCGCCCGACCGCGCGTGCGCCCGCGCCAGCGTGGCGCCGCAGACGCGCCCGTACTCGATCAACCCGTCGGCGGTGATGCGCTCGAGATCGATCGATCCCTTCGCGTCGTAGAGCTGGCGCCAGTAGAAGTCGCGACCGGCCGTGAGTCGCGACTCCATCCAGCCGAGGAAGATGTCGCTCGACGCCTGCATGAGCCGCTGGCCCTCGACGACTCGTCGGCCTTGGTTCTCGTACTCCGACGCGCCCACGTACGGGGCGAGGACCGACTGCGTCGCCTCCTTCACCTGGAGGACCAGGGGATCGCTGTCGTCGCGGCCTTCGAGGAGCACGACGAGGCAGCGGGTGCCGACGCTGCCCACACCGACGACGCGCAGCGCGATGTCGGCGATCGTGTAGCGGTCGAGGAGCAGCCGGCGGTCGGGTCGGAGCGTCTCGAGGTAGTCGTCGAACTGATGGCGGACGAAGTCGTCGTCCTCGAAGCTGACTCGCTGCTGCAGCGGTGGGTTCTCGATGAATCGGCGGTGGCCGTCGACGACCTCGGTCAGCCGCTCCTGGGCGCGGAAGCGGTCCTTGCGGCGAGCCTTGCGCAGGCTGCGGTCGGCGCGGGCGCGCAGGTCGGCGTCGAGGCCGGCGACGATGTCGTCGATCGGGATCTGCGCGTACCAGACGTCGAGGTGGCCCATCCCGGCGAGGAGTCGGAGCTCCATGGCGTAGTCGAGGGCCATCGCGGTGATCGCGCGCCTGCTCACCTCGGAGCCCATGTCGCGGGCGCGGGCGGCCAGCTCGAAGCTCGCGGCGAGCCGCTTGACGTCCCACTCCCACGGACCCGGCAACGTCTCGTCGAAGTCGTTGACGTCGAACACGATCGTGCGCTCGGGCGTCGCGAAGATGCCGAGGTTCGCGAGGTGCGCGTCACCGCACGCTTGCACCTGGATGCCGGTGCGCGCGGACTCGGCGAGATCGTGCGCCATGACCGCGGCGGCGCCGCGGTAGAAGGCGAACGGCGACGCGGCCATCCGGCCGTAGCGGATCGGCAGGAGCTCCGGCACTCGCTGAGCTGCCTGCTCGACGAGGATGGCGACCGGGTCGCGACCCGCCGGGGTGACGTCCTCGGCCAGGGACGAGCGCGGCGTCGTGGCCCGGAGCGCGCGCCCGCCTTCGATGCCCACGCCGCTGCCCACGAGGTCAGTCTGGCGCGTCGGCGTCCTTCGCGGCGGAGTCGACGACCCCGTGCTCGATCGCACCCAGCGCGAGGCGCTGGATCGTGCGGCTGTGGGTGTAGTCGACCAGGCGGCGGGCGAGGGGCAGGACGTCGACCGCGATGGTGGCGGACAGCTCCTGGAACTCGTGGAACTGCTCCTCGGACCAGTCGAGCGTGCCACCGGTGGCGAAGAGGTCGATGACCTCTCGTTGCATGGCTTCGATGCCGGTGGCGTAGATGCGGCCGAGCTCGACGATCGCGACGGTCGGCATGCCGAGGCGGGCGAGCTCGGCCATCGTGCGGAGGAGTTCGAGGTCGTCGCCGTCGTAGGCCTCGCGGCCGTACTCCTCGGGGTCGCGCAGCAGACCGGAGGTCTTGAGCGCGAAGGCCAGCTCGGGGTCGATGCCGGAGCGCTCGATGAGCTCGTCGATCGCGTAGGTGCGGCCGCCGGCGTCGGCGAAGATGCCGTCGACGATCCCCTTGCGGTCGTCGTCGAGCAGGGCGCGGATAGCGGCGAGCGAGAAGCGGCGAGCCTGGAGGTCGCGGATCCGCTCGAGCCGCTGGAGGTGCTGGGGGCCGTAGAGCTTCATGCGCCCGGCGCGCTCGGCCGGGGGGAGCAGACCCTCCCGTTGGTAGTAGCGGATGGTGTCGACGGTGATCTCGGCGCGCTGGGCGAGGTCGTCGATGCGCCAGCAGCCGGAGCCGGTCGGTGCCTGCTCCTCGGTGCCCGTGGCGGCGTCGCCCGGTTCGGTCATGCGGCCTGCTCGTCCTCGGTGGTGGCCGCGCCGCCGTCCCGCCACGGCTGCGCAGTGCTCTGCGGGTGCCCAGTCTCGGTGATGCCGGTCCGGTCGTGGGCTCGCCCGGGGTGTGACGTCCGTCACTGTCCTTGACAGCACCTACCCTAAGAGTGTTTACTCACAGAGTCAAGACACCAGAGCATGTGCACAAAGGCACAAGCCTGGTGAGGAAACGGAAGGAAGCGCCATGGGCACGACCACCAGCATCGAGCGTGAGAAGGCTCTTGCGTGGATCGCCCGGCAGCTCCGTTGGGAGCGGACGCTGAACGACCTGCGCCACGGTGGCGAGGTCGAAGAGCGCCAGGCCGCCTGAGCGACCACAACCCACAACTCGAGATCTGACATCGAGAGGCAACGGCGGGTCTCCCCCCGTCCCGCTGTCGCCCGGATGTCACCGGGACCCGGTCCGACCCCCCTCGGACCGGGTCCTTTCTTTGTGTCCAGGTCCGGCGCGACGATGCGCGGATGGGCGGGGAGGTCGAGCGGGACCTGAGTGGACGTACTCCCGAGTTCTGTGACGCGCTCGAGTTCCTGCTCGATGAGCGGGGCGTGGCTTGGACCTGGCGGGGCTACACGCTGGTCGTCGACGCTGCTGACGTCGCCGAGCTGGACGACGCGCTTCGCTACCTCAGCAGCGAACGATCGCCGGCGCCGGGCGATGACGGCGAAGGCGCGGGTGGCGACGGCCGCTCCCGCGCGGATTCGCGCGAGCCCCTGATCGCGACTCGCGAGGAGGCTTGGTGGTGCCTCGCCGGTACCGGGGGCTTCGCTCTGGCGCTCCTCGTCTGGGCGACCGTCCTGATCACGCAGCCAGACGACGGTTCCATCGCCATTCCGTTCATCGTGGGCGGTGCGGCTTCGGGCTCTGCGGCGTGGTTCTGGTTCAACGCGCTGCGGGTACGTCGAGCGCCAGACACGTTCCCGTCGTTCTTCGACCGCTTCATGCGGTTCCGGTTCGGCCCTGATCCCGACCTGCGGATGCTGGAATCCCAGTTCGACGCATTCGACCTTCTCCGCGCCGAGCGGACGACGCGCCCCCGACATCGTCGACCGCGAGGGAAGCGGCGCGAGCGCAACCGCGTCGGGCCGAGATCAGCGCCGCCGCCGCCGGGCTAGCGCGCGGGCCTCCAAGAGCGCATTCTCGGCACGTTGCGTGTCATATGGACTGACGGAACGTGCCAAGAAGCGGCTCTTGGTCTTGACCTTTGGTCTTGACCTTTGGTCTTGATCTTTGGGTGGCGCGATTAGCTGGCGCGCATCCACCTCGGGAGGGTGACGTCGTCGACCTGGTGGTAGACGACCTCGACGGGTTCGCCGATGACGATCGTTGCCGGGTCGATCTCGTTGATCTCGCCGTCGGCGGAGGCGACGAGGTTGCCGACCATGCGGAGGGTCGGATCCTCGTCGAGCGCGACGACGATGACGTTGTAGGGCGCGAGCGGCGAGTACGCGGGCAGCAGCGGAGGATGGGGGACGACGTAGGACCAGATCGTCGCCTTGCCCGACACGGGCTCCCACGTGTGCGCGAGCGAGCGGCACACCGGGCACATCGGGCGGGGCGGGAACCGGCGGTGGCCGCACTCGCACGTCTGCACGAGCAGCTCGTGACGGGCCGTGCCCTCCCAGAACGGCGCGCCGTCGTCGCTCTCGAGGTCGGGGAGCAGGAACTCGGTCTCCATCAGCTCGTTCCCTCCGGTCGCCGCGGACATCAACGACGCAGGAGCAGCGCGCTGGTGGGCACGCCCTCACCGCTCGTGACGAGGCAGCTCTCGGCTCCCTCCACCTGGCTGGTCGACGTCCCGCGCATCTGCCGCACCCCTTCGAGCACGAGGTTGAACCCGTGCACGTACGCCTCCGACATCCCGCCGCCGGCGGTGTTGGTGGGCAGCCGACCGTCGGGCCATTCGAGCGCGCCGTCGTCGGTGAACGAGCCGCCCTCGCCCCGGGCGCAGAAGCCGTAGCCCTCGAGCGAGAGCGGGATCAGCGGGCTGAACGCGTCGTAGATCTGCGCGACCTTCACGTC
>CAZKTS010000224.1:0-14367 GCA_964555735.1 uncultured Bifidobacteriaceae bacterium | reverse complement strand
CGTCGTCGTCGGGGATGATGCCGCCGCCGAAGACCAGCACGTCGGGGCGACCCTTGGCGGCGAGCAGCTCCACCACCTTGGGGAACAGGGTGAGGTGCGCGCCCGAGAGGATCGAGAGGCCGACGGCGTCGGCATCCTCCTGGAGCGCGGCCTCCGCCACCTGCTCCGGGGTCTGGAAGAGGCCGGTGTAGATGACCTCGAAGCCGGCATCGCGCAGCGCGCGGGCGATCACCTTCGCGCCGCGGTCGTGGCCGTCGAGGCCCGGCTTGGCGATGACGACGCGGTAGCGACGATTCACGGTGCCGCCTCGGGTGTGCGCTCGAGCACGCCGATCCGACCGTCGGTCGCGACGGCCCGCCACGCGGCGGACCGCCCTTCGGCGTCGAAGGCGGCCGCGACCTCGGGCCAGCTGTCGTCGCAGTCGTCGAGGAACACCAGCGACCCCGGCTTCATCACCCCGAGCAGTCGGGCCAGCTCCGCGTGCAGGTACTCGCCGTCGTGGTTGCCGTCGAGCAGCGCCCAGTCGAGCGATCGGGGCGCGAGGGCCCGGTCCAGGTTGGTGAGCACCCGGGCCGGCGCGGCCGTCGCACTCGACTCGGGCGCGTCGGCCATCGCGCCGATGGCACCGGGCATCTTGGCGTCGGAGTAGCCGCGCACCAGCAGCACCCGGTCGGCGACGCCGAAGCGCTCGAGGAGCGCACACACGCGGTCCTGGTTGTGGTCGAGCCCGCGGTACGGGAGGTCGGGGTCGACGGCGATGATCAGCGACCCCGGGCTGTGGGCGCCGACCGTCGCCGCGAGGTGCACGAGCGAGACGCCCACGAAGTTGCCGATGTGCAGGCCGACCGACGGCGTGTGCGACGCGAGGTGGGCAACGAGCCGCTCGTCGATGAACGCGAGGTTCGGGGCCGGGATGCTCGCGAGCCGGGTCACCGCCTCCGGGACACCGAGCCCCTCCAGCGCGTCGACGAGGTCGTCGTAGGAGAAGTCGCGCTCGACCGCCGGTGGGAGCTCCTGGTACCGCTGGCGATCCCGATCCCGCCGCCGGCGCCGCCGGAGCCGCACCAGGCCGTACGGCGCCAGCGCTCGACCGGCCCGCACCACCCAGCGATCGGTTGCCCGGACGGTCATCGGGGCCAGGCTACGCAGCCCGGCTCGGGGCCGTCGCCGACGCTGGGCAAGAATGCCCGCGTGCCCCCTGCCGCGAGCGACCGCACCCTGATCATCACCACCGCAGCGTTCGTGGCGCTCGCCGGCATCGTGTTCGCGGCGGTGCTCCTTCTCGCTACCGGCCAGGACACCGGTGGCAGTGGAGAGGCGAAGGCGCCGGTGTTCATCGGGCTCAAGAAGGAGCTCACGCAGAACATCCGCGAGGAGAGCCCGCGGTACCAGGCGCATCCCTTCGGGGGTGACGGCTTCTGGCTGGACCTCGACGCCGAGGGCAACCTCGTCGCCTACGTGATCGACACGCCCGCACCGGGGCGGTGCACGGTGAAGTGGAAGGAGCAGCTCGATGCCTACATCGACTGCAACGGCAACGCCGTCGATCCGTCGGAGCTCGACCGCTACCCCGTGCTGATCGGACCGCGAGCCGGCTCGCCCAGGAACTCCGTGTACGTCGACGTGCGGGCCAGGGAGTCAGCGCCCGCGGGCGACGCAGGCGGCTGAGTCCTCGCTCGGGACGGGCGTGTCGCATCACGCCGACCGACACCCAGCACCCGCGCAACCGTCAGGAACGCGACGAGCGCGGTCGCACCCAGCACCGTCCACTGCAGGACGGGACTGCCGGCGTCGCTGCCCGCGAACAGGAAGTGTGCGGTCGCGAGCACGAACAGGCCGTAGCTCGTCAGGTGCACGCCCCTCCACCACCGGCGCGGGATGCGCCGCATGAACAGCGACGTCACCTCGATCGCCACGAGCAGGTAGACGCTCACGACTCCCAGCGCCACCGCCCCCGGCTTCCAGCCCGAGGCGAACGGCACGAGCAGATCACGGACGCCGAAGTCGACGTACGAGTCCGCGACGAGGCCGGCCAGGTGCACGCTCGTGAACACGACCGCGAGCCCGCCCACGAACCGGTGGAGATCGAGCGTCCACGCCGGCTTCGGTCGCTGGCGCGTGACCCGCGCCGAGAGCCAGAGGCCGAGCACGACGGACGCGGTGACCAGGCCCCACGCCACGATGCCGCTGGCGCGTGCGACGTACCACCAGACCTGCTGGTTCACGTCAGCTCCCGCGCGTCGAGGTGGCCGGCGCCGAGGTCACGGCCGGGGCGGGGGCGGGTGTCGGCGCAGGGGACGACGACGCCGAGGGTGTCGGTCGCGCCGTCGTGCCGCCGCCGGTCGACGAGCCGACCACCACCGGCACGTAGCGGTACACCGTGACGACCGGCGGCGGCGCGGTCGTCGTCACGGGCGGGGCCGGCGCCGCCGAGGTCGAGGACGCCGAGCGGATCGCGAACGCACCGATGCCGGCGAACATCGCCGCGGTCGCGGCGCCCGCGACCAGGATTCGGCTCGCGCCCGCCGCGTGGCGTCGACGACGGGACGGTGCGGAACGTGCATCGGTGCCCACGTCAGTCGTCCTCATCGTGCTCGTGCTCGCCCTCGCGGCCGCCGTCGTCGTCGTCCGACTCGTGCGGCACGGACGGAGCGCTCGACGACTCCGTGACCGTCGGAGCGCTCGGCGCGCTCGGTGCCCGGGAGGGCGTCGGCGCCGCCGGCACGTTGCTCCCCGCGGCGGTCACCGGGACCGGGATGTCCACGACCTGCGTGATGGGGGTCTGGCCGTCGACCAGCTTGAACCGGCCCGGACCCGACTGATCGCCGGTCAGCCCGAACAGGCCGAGATTGGCACCGAGCGCGATGACGGCCGCGGTCGCCGTCGCGGCGACGGCTCCTGCGGCGGCGAAGGCTTTGCGTCGCTGCATCGAGATCCTCCTCACGTCCCGTGGGCGCCCAGGGGGCGGGCGTCCGTATGCGTCGAAGGTACGGGCAGGCCTTCCAAGGCCGGTCCTGCCGACTTCCAAGAGATCGACAAGTCCGTGGGGGCGACCAGGAAGTCGCCGAGCGGACCGAGCGCGGTGCGCTCGCCGTCGAGCCCGACGAGGAGCGCCGCGACGTCGGTCTCGCGCACCAGCGCCTCCGCATCCTCGAGGCTCGGCGCGAGGACGAGTGCCTTCGCAAGCGGCTCGGCGTCCGCGGCGCTGCCGGCGATCACAGTGGCCGCCGCCCAGGACGTCTCGGCGGGCCGACCCGTCCGCGGGTCGATGAGGTGGTGCCGGAGCTCGCCGCCGCGCCGCCAGGTCCGACGGCAGCGGCTCGTGGTCGCGATCCCCGCCGCGCCCACCCCGAGCAGCACGGGAGCGCGATCGCCCGGCACCTCGGGCTCGACCTCGATCAGCCACGCGCCCGACGGATCCGGGCCGCGGCCGAGCACCCGCAGGTCGCCGCCGAGGTTGACGCAGACCCCGTCCGCGCCTTCGCCCGCGAGCTCGAGCGCGACGAGGTCCGCGGCGAAGCCCTTCGCGATGCCGCCCAGGTCGAGCGCGACGCCAGCGGGCACACGCACGGTGCCCACGATGGGATCGAGGTCGATCGACGCGAAGCTGGAGCTGCCACGGTGCGCTCGCGGCTCCTCCGCGGCACCGTCCGGAGCGACCGTGGCGAAGTCACGGTCGTAGCCCGCCGCCGCCAGGGCCTCGAGGATCGTCGGGTCGAACGCGCCCCCGGTCTGTCGCCACGCCTCTCGGCTGCGGACCAGCAGCTCGAACGTGAGCGGGTGGACCAGGACCGGCGCGCCCTCAGCTCGGTTCAGGCGGCACAGCTCGCTCTCCGGCCGGAACCTCGACCACCGTGCCTCGAGCTCCTCGATGCGGGCGCGCGCCCGGGCGGTCTGGGTGGGCGCGCCCCCGACCACGATGACGTGGACGTCGGTGCCCATCGCGCGGCCTCGCCACTCATCGACCAGTGGCACGTCCGAGGTAGCCATGGTTCGGACGGTACGCATCGCACGCCGGTTCGCGACCTCAGAACTGGAAAGTCTCGGCAAAGTCTCCGCCTTCGGCTCTGCGGAGACGCGCGGCGATGTGGCACCGTGATCGGGTGCAGGTGCTGATCGTCGAGGACGACGACCGCATCGCCGGACCGCTGGTGAAGGGGCTCGAGCGAGAAGGGCTGTCGCCCGACCGCGTCGCCACGAGCGCGGAGGCACTCGCTCGCTTCGGTCGCGCTCCGCTCCCCGATGTCGTGCTGCTCGACCTCCGCCTCCCCGACGGCGACGGCCTCGACGTCTGCCGATCGATCCGTCAGTCCTCGGACGTTCCCATCATCATCATCACGGCACGGGGCGCCGAGGCAGACCGGGTCGCCGGCCTCGAGCTCGGCGCGGACGACTACGTCGTGAAGCCGTTCGGGTTCCGTGAGCTTCTCGCACGCATCCGCGCGGTCACCCGCCGCTCGCAGTCCCGCGCGGTGCCCGACACGCTGGTGGTCGGCCCCCTGACCGTCGATCGACGAACCCGTCGGGCGACCGTCGACGGCGAGGAGGTCGCGCTCACCCAGAAGGAGTTCGACGTCCTGGCCCTCCTTGCGGAGGACCCGGACGCCGTGTGGCCCCGCATGCGCATCCTCGAAGAGGTCTGGGACTCGCACTGGTACGGACCGACGAAGACCCTGGACGTCCACGTCGCGACGCTGCGCAAGAAGCTGGGCCACCCGGAGTGGATCGAGACCGTGCGCGGGGTCGGGTTCCGGCTCCGAATCCCGGCCGCCGAGGGATGACCCGCCGCCTCGTCCTCAGCTTCGTCTCGATGACGGCGCTCGTCCTCGTCCTGCTCGAGGTACCCCTCGGCTTCACGTTCGCGAAGGCCGAGCGCGACCGGCTCGAGACCGCCGTCCAGCACGACGCGTTCGCGCTCGCGCTTCGGAGCGAAGAGTCGCTGGAGGAAGCGCAGGCGGGCGACGTCACCGCACTCGAGGAGCTGCAATCCCTCGCCGACCGGTACGAACGCGAGAACGAGGGGCGGGTCATCTTCGTCAGCCCGACGGGCACGCTCCTGGCGGACAGCGAACCGACCCGCGTGCCCGCCGTCGACACGGGCGCGCGGTCGTTCAAGGACCGTCCCGAGATCCGCGCCGCCCTCACGGGCCGCGACGTGACCGGGACCCGCCACTCGAACACGCTCGACGACGACCTCCTCTACGTTGCGGTCCCGATCGCGACCGGCGGCGAGCTGCACGGAGCCGTCCGCATCACCTATCCGATGTCGTTCGTGAACGAGCGGGTTCGCGAGACCTGGCTGGTGCTCGCCGCGGTCGGGGCCGTGGTCCTCGTCCTCGTGTCGGCGCTGAGCGTGGTGGTGGCGCGATCGCTGACCCGGCCGCTCGCGGAGCTCGAGGCTGGCGCGACGTCCCTCGGACAGGGTGCACTCGAGACACGCGTCGACGTCCCCACAGGCCCGCACGAGCTCGTCGCGCTCGCCCGCGCGTTCAACACGACCGCGGCACGCCTCGAGCAGCTCCTCGATGCCCAACAGTCCTTTGTCGCCGACGCGTCCCACCAGCTGCGCACCCCGCTCTCGGCGCTGCGACTGCACCTCGAGAACCTCCTGAGCGCGGTACCGGAGCCCGAGACCGACGACGTCGAGGGCGCGCTCGGCGAGGTCGCCCGGCTCTCGATGCTCGTCGACGGTCTGCTCGAGCTCGCGCGCGCGGAGGGACACGGGTCGGCGCCCGAGCCGATCGCGGTCTCCGAAGTGTCCGAGCGCCGGCGCGACGCGTGGACTGCCCTCGCCGACGAGCGCGGCGTGCGCATCGACCTCGACATCCCTACCGACACCCGCGCGCGGGCCACCCCCGGCCGACTCGAGCAGGTCCTCGACAACTTGCTCAACAACGCGCTGGAGGTCGCGCCCGCCGGCACCGCCATCCGGGTCGCGGCCACGCGCGTGGGCGACCGAGTCGTCATCACCGTGGCGGACCAGGGTCCGGGCATGCCCGCCGAGGACCGCGAGCGCGCCTTCGACCGCTTCTGGCAGACCGGGGCAGCACCGGGTGACGGGAACGGTGGCTTCGGCCTCGGACTCGCGATCGTGCGCCAGCTCGTCGTCAGCGACGGCGGCGAGGTCCACCTCGAGGCCGCGGACGGCGGCGGCCTCCTCGCACGGGTGGAGCTCCCGGCCGCCTGATGGTCAGGCGAGCTTCGTGAGGGGTGCCCACGCGAGGAGCAGGCGCTTCTCGCCCGCGTCCCGGAAGTTCACGACGGCTTCGGCCTTGTCGCCCGCGCCCTCGAGATCGATGATCACGCCCTCGCCGAAGGTCTCGTGGGTCACGTCGTCGCCGATCTTCAGCCCGAGCGCGGCGGCACCTCCGGACGGCCCGGCGCGCTCGCCGCTGCGCATCGCCGCGCCGACGACCGCGTCACGGTGGGCGCCGATGCCGCCGCCGCTGCGACGGTCCTCGCCGATGGCGTGGACCAGCTCCGCCGGGATCTCCGAGAGGAACCGGCTCGGCGGGTAGTAGTCGGTCGAGCCGAACAGGGTTCGGCTCCACGCGTGGCAGAGGTAGAGACGCTCACGAGCACGCGTGATGCCGACGTAGCAGAGGCGGCGCTCCTCCTCGAGCTCCTCGGGATCGCCGAGGCTGCGGATGTGCGGGAACACGCCGTCCTCGAGCCCGGTGAGGAACACCACCGGGAACTCGAGTCCCTTGGCGGTGTGCAACGTCATGAGCGTGATCGTGCTCGTGTCACCGCCGCCGACCTCGGGAGAGTCGGCCGCGGCGTCGAGGTCGGTGACCAGCGCGAGCGCCTCGAGGAAGGCCTGGATCCGGTCGAGCCCGTGCGGGATCTCGACCGGCCCGTCCTCGCCGGCCTCGGCGTCGATGGACGTGCCCACGCCGGCGATGCCGGCCAGCGGCGACACGTCGCCGGCATCGAGCGCGGCGTCGAACTCACGGCACACGCCGACGAGCTCGGCGAGGTTCTCGATCCGGCCCTGCGCCTCGATGGTGCGCTCGTTCTCGAGCTCGGCGAGGTACCCCGTGTGCTCGAGCACCGCCTCCAGCGTCCGGGCGACGCCGTCGGCCGCGTAGCGCTCGAACGCGAGCATCAGGTTGAGCAGGTCGCGTGTGCCGCCCAGCGCCTTGCCGACGACGCCAGCCGCAGCGGCCTCGCGAAGCGCGTCCCTGAACGTGAGGCCCGCCCCCTGCGCGTAGGCGTCCACCTTGTTGATGGACGTGTCGCCCACGCCGCGCTTGGGCGTGTTGACGATCCGCTTCCAGCTCACCTCGTCGTCGGGGTTCACCAGCGCGCGCAGGTACGCGACCGCGTCCTTCACCTCACGACGGTCGTAGAACTTCACCCCGCCGACCACGCGGTACGGCAGACCGGCGCGGATCAGCGACTCTTCGATCACGCGGCTCTGGGCGTTGGTGCGGTAGAAGACCGCGACGTCGGCGAAGCGATAGCCCTCGGAGTCCGTGAGGCGCGCGGTCTCGTGCACCACGAACGCAGCCTCGTCGTGCTCGTCTTCGGCTTGATAGCGCGTGAGGAGCTCGCCGCCGACCTGCTCGGTCCAGAGGTGCTTGGGCTTGCGCGCCGCGTTGTTGGCGATGACCGCGTTCGCGGCGTCGAGGATGCGCTGCGTCGACCGGTAGTTCTGCTCGAGCACGATGACGGTCGACTCGGGGAACGTCTCCTCGAACCGCACGATGTTGCGGTAGTCGGCTCCGCGGAACCGATAGACGCTGTTGTGGGTGACGACGCCTTCGGCCACGAAGTTGTGGGTGTGCTCGACATCAAGGTCGTAGACCGTCCCGTGCAGCGGAACCCCCTCGACGCGTGTGACGACGTCGAACGCTCCGGACTCATCGACCATGACCATCCCGGGGCGCACGGCACTCGCCGCCGTGAACGGCAGGGAGTTGGCGACGACCTCGTCGTCGTTGGCGGCGAGCCGGGCGGTCGGCCGCACCTTGACGTCGAGCACCGTGCTGATCCGCGCCACGATCCGCTCGATCGCCGCGAGGTCCCGACTCGCGGTCTCGAACCGCCACCCGTCGGATCCCAGCCGCGCGGGGCGGACGCTCAGGCCCAGCGCCTCGAGCGCCTCGCGTCCCTCGACGTCGTACCCGAACAGGCTGATCCGGTGCATCGGGGTGCGTCCCCGGTGCTCACCGCAGAGCACGACCGAGAGGCGACGCCGGGGGCGCCCCGACGACGCGAACGTGCTCGTCTGGGGGACGTGGTGCGGTTCGTCGACGTCGAGCCCGTAGTCCTCCAGCAAGCGCCGGGCACCCTTGTCGCTGTCGACGCTCGCGAAGACCCGGTCGATCAGCGTCTGGTTGCCGACGAGCGAGTTGACACTCGCGGTGCGGCGCCGCGCCACGAACGGGATCGTCGGAAGGCCATAGGCCGCGGCCAGCTCCGCTTCCGTCGCGCGCGCTTCGGCCTCGGTCGGATGCACCGACACGACCCACAGCGCGTCGGCACGCTCAGCGTTGCAGCGCTGCTGGGGTCCGATCATCGACTTCTGCTGCCCGGCCGTGTAGGTGCGCGAGACACCGACCCGATAGCCCTTGTCGGCCCGCCACATCAGGTACGTCATGTGCTGCTGCGGCGTCCGGCCGCGCACGAACCCCGCGAAGTGCACGTGATCCCGCGTGGACACGATGGTGCGACCGCTCGCCAGCGTGATCTCGATGCCTTCCAACGCGACGGACCGATGCACCTTGCCGACGCGCGCCGGCCGGAAGTCGCCGCTGCCGTAGCACGAGAGGACCTCGTCGCCTTCTGCGACCTCCTCGATCGCTCGCCGCGTGCCGTCGCCCATCGTCACCATCGACCCTTCGGCGAGGCACTGATCCTGATCGCCGACCACCAGGACGTTCTTGTGCTCCTCGGTGAGGAGGCGGACGAGCTCCCACTGGGCGAGGTTGGTGTCCTGGAACTCGTCGACGAGCACGTGACGGAAGCGGTGGCGCCAGCGCGCGAGCGCGTCGTCGTGCTCGCGGAAGAGCTTGACGGTGAGGGTGAGCAGATCGTCGAAGTCGACTGCCGACGCCTCGAGCAGCCGGCGCTGGTACTCGGCGTAGACCTCGGCGGCCTTGCGCTCCGGCGGTGTGAATGCCGCCGCCAGCGCCTCGTCCGGGCTCACCAGCTCGTTCTTGAGTGACGAGATCCGGGCGTGGAGCTGGCGCGGCGGGTACCGCTTCGGGTCCAGGTTGAGGTCGCGTCGCACGTAGTCGGTGAGGCGCACCGCGTCCGACTGGTCGTAGATCGAGAACGACGAGCGCAGCCCGAGACGCTGCGCTTCGCGACGCAGGATGCGAGCGCACGCGGAGTGGAACGTGCTCACCCACATGCGGTGCGCGACCGGTCCGACCAGCTCGGCCACACGCTCCTTCATCTCCCCCGCGGCCTTGTTGGTGAACGTGATGGCCAGGAGCCCGAACGGCGACGCGCGCCGCTCGGCGATCAGGTACGCGATGCGGTGCGTGAGCACGCGCGTCTTGCCGGAGCCGGCGCCGGCGATGACGAGGATCGGGCCGTCGGGCGCGCTCGCGGCCTCGCGCTGCACCGGGTTCAGGCCGGCGAGCAGCTCCTCGCCGCTCGGGCGCACGACGGCGTGCGCGGCGTCGCCGACGACATCGGGGTCCGGCGGGACGTCGGCATCGCTCGGCGGCGGAGCATCGGCGGCGTCGAAGCTGTCGGCGAGGGGTTCGACCATGGCCCGCCCATGGTACGTGCCCCGTACGTGTGTTCGGTGCGGCCTCCGCGGGCGCGCGGCCGTCCTACGGGTGCAGGACGCGGTGTCGCCGCGTGCCCGCGGCATCGAGCACGAGCGTGAAGCCGCGTGCCTCTTGGCGGAGCGCGAAGTACGGCTGCCAGTCGACCGAGAGGTGCGGGTCCGCGGGATCACCGCCTCGGGGCAGACGCCGAAAGCGCCGCCGCAGTCGATCGATCACCCAGGTGTGCTGGGCGCTCTCGATCCGCTCTTCCCGCTCCATGGCCCAGAGTCTGCGCATCGCGGTGCAAGGTTCCCCGAGCGCAGGGTCATGAAACCGTGAAGATCTCGGCCTCAGACCTCGAGCATGAGGGTGACCGGGCCGTCGTTGACCAGCTCGACGGCCATGTCGGCGCCGAAGCGGCCGGTGGCCACCGGGGTCCCGAGCTCCCGGAGCCCGGCGGCGAACGTCTCGACGAGCGGCTCGGCGAGCTCGGGGCGGGCGGCCGCGGTCCATGCGGGGCGTCGGCCCCGACTGGTGTCGCCGTAGAGCGTGAACTGGCTCACCACCAGGGCCTCGCCGCCGACGTCGGTCAGCGCCAGGTTCATGCGGCCGTCGTCGTCGTCGAACACCCGGAGACGAGCGACCTTCTCGGCCAGGCGACGCGCGGCGGAATCGTCGTCGTCGTGGGTGACGCCCACGAGCACGCAGAGACCACGGCCGATCTCCCCGACGACGGCGCCGTCGATCCGGACGCGCGCCTCGGTGACCCGTTGGACGAGTGCGCGCACGGCCGGACCGCGTTCAGCGCTTGATGCGGTTCGTGACCATCCGGCCGGTCGCGAGCGCCAGTCCGTACGGGATCAGCAGTGCACCGCAGGCGATCGTGATCCAGTTCCAGATCGAGAACCCGTCGTCGATGCCGTCGATGACGGTGGCGAGCACCGCGAGCACGAAGGCAACCGTGATGATGATCCCGCGAACCCGGTCGGTCATGCCGAGACCCTACCGACCGACCGCGGCGCAGGTAGCCTGCGCCGCAGTGAGCCGGGGCCCGAGCGGCCCGGCGCGGAGGAGCGGAGCACCATGGCGGATGACCTGGAGAAGGCGAAGAAGCGCCTCGACGACGAGTACGGGCAGATCACCCGGCGCTTCGACGAGATCCACGAGGCGTTCGACAAGGTGTCCAACGCCCGGCCGGGCGACGACATGTACGGGCTGCTGAAGGACCTCGAGAAAAAGGTCCACACCGTGCGCACCGGCGGATGGTTCCGGCCCGGAGCGCACGGCTACAACCGTGCGCTCCGGAAGTACAAGAAGGCCGAGGCCGCGGCCGGCGGCCCCAAGGTCACGAAGTTCGGGTCCTAGCGGTTCTGACCCCGCGAACCCCCCACCAATCCCGGTGAGGTGACGCCAAAACCCCTACGCAGCCTTCTCCATGGCGTCGGTGTAGCTGCCGGAGCGGGCGGCGCCGTTGAGCTTCGAGCGGTGGATGAACGCCTGCTGCGCGGCGGCGACGTTCGCGGCGTCGCCCTTCCACGCCTTGAGCGCGGGGGCCTGGAGGGCGCGGCCGTACGAGAACGACAGCTGCCACGGGTGCGGCCCGAGCTTGTTCATCTCGTTGAGTCGCGACGTCGCCTGCTCGTCGGTCTGACCGCCCGAGAGGAACACGATGCCGGGCACCGCGCCGGGCACGGTGTGGCGGAAGCACCGCACGGTCTGCGCGGCGACCTCGGCATCGGACGCCTGCTGCTTCGCCTCGTAGCCGGGGAGCACCATGTTGGGCTTCAACAGCAGACCCTCGAACGCGCAGCGCTGCTCGTAGAGCGCGTGGAACAGCGCCTCCTGCGCGGCCTGCGTGACGTCGTAGGCGCGATCGATCGTGTGCGTGCCCTCCATGTAGACCTCGGGCTCGACGATCGGGACGATGTTCGCCTCCTGGCACAGTGCGGCGTACCGCGCGAGCGCGTGGGCGTTCGCGTCGATGCAGTACTGCGACGGCAGCTCGTCGGTGATGGTGTAGGTGGCGCGCCACTTCGCGAAGCGGGCACCGAGCTCGGAGTACTCGGCCAGGCGCTCACGGAGCCCGTCGAGACCCTCGGTGACCGTCTCGCCCTCCGCGCCGGCGAGCGGCTTCGCCCCGGTGTCGACCTTGATGCCGGGGATGACGCCCTTGTCGGCCAGGAGCTTCGGGAAGGGCGTGCCGTCGAGACCGGACTGCCGGATGGTCTCGTCGAAGAGGATCACCCCGCTGATGTGGTCCTCGATGCCCGGGGCGGTGAACAGGAGGTCGCGGTAGGCGCGGCGGTTGTCCTCCGTGGAGTCCACGTTGATCGAGTCGAACCGCTTCTTGATCGTGCCGCTGCTCTCGTCGGCCGCGAGGATGCCCTTGCCGGGGGCGACCAGCGCAGTCGCCGTCTCGTGGAGGGTGGTGAGGTCCATACCGGTGATCACTCCTGTGCGGGGCGGGCCGAGCCCTACTCCCATTCGATGGTGCCGGGTGGCTTGCTGGTGATGTCGTAGGCCACCCGGTTGATGCCGGGCACCTCGTTGATGATCCGCGACGCGATCCGCTCGAGCAAGTCGTGCGGCAGGCGGGCCCAATCGGCGGTCATCGCGTCCTCCGAGGTGACCGCCCGAACGATCACGGGGTACTCGTAGGTGCGGCCGTCGCCCATGACCCCGACGGTCCGCACCGCGGGCAGCACCGCGAAGCTCTGCCAGATCTCGCGCTCGAGGCCGGCGCGGCGGAGCTCCTCGAGCACCACGTTGTCGGCGAGGCGCAGCGTCTCGAGCCGCTCGACGGTGATGTCGCCGATGATCCGCACCGCGAGGCCCGGACCGGGGAACGGTTGACGCCACACGATGTCGTCGGGCAGGCCGAGCTCCTCGCCGATCGCGCGCACCTCGTCCTTGAAGAGGTTGCGGAGCGGCTCGACGAGCTCGAAGTTCATGTCGTCGGGCAGGCCGCCCACGTTGTGGTGCGACTTGATGGTCGCGTTGTCGCCGCCCCCGGACTCGACGATGTCGGGGTAGAGGGTGCCCTGCACGAGGAAGCGGGCGTCGCTCAGGTCGCGGGCGACCTCCTCGAACACCCGGATGAACGTCTCGCCGATGATCTTGCGCTTGGTCTCGGGCTCGGTGACGCCGGCCAGGGCGTCGAGGAAGCGGTCGGCGGCCTTCACGTGGACGAGGTCGACGTGGAACTGGCGCCGGAAGGTCTCCTCCACCTGCTCCGGCTCGTTGAGGCGCAGCAGCCCGGTGTCGACGAACACGCAGGTGAGCTGATCGCCGACCGCCCGGTGCACCAGCGCGGCGGCCACCGCGGAGTCGACGCCGCCGGAGAGACCGCAGATCACCCGCTCGTTGCCCACCTGGGCGCGGATCTCCGCGACGGCCTCGTCGATGATGTTGGTGTTGGTCCAGGTGGGTCGGCAGTCGCACGCGTCGAAGAGGAAGGCGCGCAGGACCTCGGTGCCGCGCTCGGTGTGCAGCACCTCGGGATGGAACTGCACGCCGTAGATGCCCCGCTCGCGGTCCTCCAGCGCCGCGACCGGCGCGCCTTCGGTGGACGCGGTGACGACGAACCCCGGCGGCGACGACACGATGGCGTCGCCGTGGCTCATCCAGACGACCTGCTCTTCCGGCGCGCCGGCGAGCAGCACCGACGGCGCGGCGTCGATGCGCGTCATCGCGGTGCGGCCGTACTCGCCACCGCCGGTCTCGCGCACGTGACCACCGAGCTGCAGCGCGACGAGCTGCGCGCCGTAGCAGATGCCGAGCACCGGGACGTCGGCGTCGTAGATCGCGGGATCGATCGACGGCGCACCCTCGACGTGCACCGAAGCGGGACCACCCGAGAAGATGATCCCGCGCGGGCGCTTGGCGAGCATCTCCTCGACCGGCATCGTGCGCGGCACGATCTCGGAGTAGACGCGCGCCTCGCGCACGCGTCGCGCGATCAGCTGGGCGTACTGCGCTCCGAAGTCGACGACCAGGACGACATCATGGTCGGCGCTCATGGTCGACTCAGCGGCCCATCCCGACGCCCTGCGAGCGCTGGAGGCTCTTGCCCTCGGTCTGCAGCGACGGTGCCACCATGACCTCGGCCTTCTGGAACTCCTTGAGCGTCTCGTAGCCGGTGGTGGCCATCGAGGTGCGCAGTGCGCCGAAGAGGTTGAGCGTGCCGTCGTTCTCGTGGGCCGGGCCGACGAGGATCTCGGCGAGCGTGCCCTTGCGCCCCGCGTTGACGCGCGCGCCGCGCGGGAGCGACGGGTGGAAGGTGGCCATGCCCCAGTGGTAGCCGCGGCCCGGCGACTCGTAGGCGCTGGCGAGCGGCGAGCCGATCATCACCGCGTCGGCGCCGCAGGCGATCGCCTTGGCGACGTCGCCGCCGGTGCGCATGCCGCCGTCGGCGATCACGTGCACGTAGACGCCGGTCTCGTCGAGGTGCCGGATGCGGGCGCCGGCCGCGTCGGCGATGGCCGTGGCCTGGGGGACGCCGATGCCGAGCACGCCCCGGCTGGTGCACGCCTGCCCGGGGCCGACGCCGACGAGGATGCCGACCGCACCGGTGCGCATGAGGTGCAGCGCCGTGGAGTACGAGGCGCAGCCGCCGACGATGACGGGCAGGTCGAACTCA
>CAZKTS010000223.1:0-1534 GCA_964555735.1 uncultured Bifidobacteriaceae bacterium | reverse complement strand
AGCAATGTGCCGCTGGGCCTTGCTCTCATGGCGAGCTTTACCAGCCAGGTTGGCGATTATTTGACGGGCTCGGCCGAGGTGGTGTTCGGCCTGCCTGGCGATCTCAACTATTCAAAGAACGGCATGATCTACGGTGCGCGGCTCTACGATGCGACCCGGTCCTTGCGGATTTCCGATCCCGAGTTCGCCGCCAATCTCGATGAGCATTTCCGGCAATGCGTGTTCTACGACGTCTTGCTCGGCCGCTACTCGATGAAGGAGCTGGCGGAGACAGGCGACATCTGGGCGACGATCGCGCCGGGAAGCCAGGCTCGGGCGCAACGGTTCCTGACCCGCGATGCGACCACGGGCCAGGTGGGCTCGAACATCGTGACCTGCCGCGAGGCCTACGACACACTCAATGCGCAGTGGGCCGGGCTGGTCGATGCAATGGGTTCGGTGTTCGGCCGCCAGCTCTACCCCAACCAGACGGCCGCGCTCGCCAAGGCCAAGCTCTTCGCCGACCTGCCGGTAGCCTACCAGTATCTGACCGGGGTCTCAGCGAATGCGACCGAGATCTTCAAGCAGACGTTGACGATCAATGCGATGAGCCAGGCCATGCACTCGATGTCCGGCAGCAGCGGCACTGGCAATGTCGACGTCTATGCCCAGACCCGCGCCGACATCCAAACCGAGCGGACCTATGGTTCGATCGCAAGCAACGCGATGAAGTGGGTCCCGCTCCTGAACGTCGTGCTGACCGTGCTATTCTACGCCCTCTTCCCGGTGCTGTTTCCCCTATTCCTGCTTCCCAAGACGGGGCCGATCGCTCTCAAGGGCTATGTGACGGGCTTCTTCTATCTCGCGGCCTGGGGGCCGTTGTTCGTGATCCTCCACATGATGCTGATGTACAAGGGCGCCGCCGACATGAGCGCGGTCACGGGCAGCAGCGGCCTCAGCCTTGCAAGCTTTACTGGCATGGCCGACGTGAACAGCGATATCGGCCTGCTGGCAGGCTACCTCATCGCATCGGTCCCGTTCCTGGCAGGGGGTGTGGCCAAGGGCGCCATGGCGATCTCGCACCACGCGACGAGCTACCTCAACCCGAGCCAGAACGCGGCGGAAGAAGCGGCCCGAGAGGCGAGCACCGGCAATGTCTCGCTCGGCAACACCAGCTTCGAAAACTCGAGTGTCCTCACGCGTCAGTTCGCCCAAGGCACGATTGCCCCAAGCTTCACCTATGGCGCGCCGCAGACGCGAACATTCAGCGACACCGGCTCGATGACGACGAGCTTCCCGGATGGCAGCTACGACCAGATCCCGACCTCCAGCTATCCCTTCACGCCGACGCTGGGCCAGGAGTTCACGGCGCGCCTTTCGACGATGGCATCGCAGGCCCGCGCCAACAGTGAGACCTATGCCAATGTCGCCACGGAATCGACGGCCAGCGCTGTCACGAAGTTCCGCGAGCTGAGAGACCAATTCAGCCGAGGCGCATCCTTCGAGAGCGCGAGCGGCACCTCGAACTCCGACAGCATCCAGACGGCATTCAGCG
>CAZKTS010000222.1:0-4677 GCA_964555735.1 uncultured Bifidobacteriaceae bacterium | reverse complement strand
CGGATCGGTGGCCGTGGTCGGCGGATCGGTCGGCACGGTCGGCGGGTCGGTCGGCGTGGTCTCCGGCCCGCCGCAGTAGGTCGTGCAGTCGGGCGGGGGAGCGGCGCCGCCACCCCGCCGCGGCGGGGTGCGCGTGGGGGTGAACGCGGCCTGCGCAGCCCGCGCGGCGTCGAGCGCGGCCTGGGCCGCCGCCGCCTCCTCCAGCGTCTTGGCGTTGGCGAGCGCTTCGGCCGCCGCCTCCACCTGCTGCGCCAGCTCGGTCTCGGCGTCCTGGGCCCACTGCTGGCGCCGCTCGACGTCGGCGCCGTCGGGATCGACGGGGATGTCGTAGGTCGCGGTGAACGTCTGACCGGGCGCCAGGGAGAGGTCGTAGCGCACGATCGGGTCGGGGTTCACGACCACGGGCGCGGGGCGGAAGCTGATCCCGCTGACGTGGCGGGCGAGGGTCTTGGGGATCACCTCCTGGTAGCTGGTGGTGACCGGCGCCTCAGAGCGGTTGGTGAACGAGAGGCGCGCCGAGAAGTGGTCGCCGTCCTCGCCTTCGAGCCGCCAGAGCCGCGTGCCCTGCACCGCGGTGTCGCCGACCGAGAACGGCGCGAAGCGCAGCTGCGCCGGCCCCGTGGGCGTCGTGGCCACGCTGGCGGGCGAGTCGCTGCCGCCGCCGGCGAGCACCACTGCGCCGACGACCAGGATCGCGATCCCGGCGACGGCGAACGCGATGGTGCGGCGGCGCCGCCGCGTCCGAGCGTGTCGGGGGGTCGGTGTGGTGCCGCGCCGCTCGGCCACGACCGGGCCGGCCGGGGCGGTCCAGTCGATGGTGAGGGGCCCGTCGGGCGGCCCGTCGACCGCCGCATCCGCGATCGGGTCGGCGCGGTCGGCCACCAACGGTTGCTCCGCGCGCGAGGCCGTCGACGTAGCGGCGGTCGTCCGGGGCGGCACCGTGATCGCCACCGGTGCGAGGCCACGCGCCCACACGGACGCGCAGCCGACGAAGTGGCCGGTGCAGCGCGTCGCGCACGTGGTGCAGAAGCAGGACTCGCCGTCGGGCACCATCGGGTGGTCGCAGCCGTCGGTGATGGTGCGGCCGAACTCGACGCAGCGACCCATGACGCGATGCTACGCGGTGGTCGCCGCCTCGCCGACCGCGGGGCTGGAGGCGTTCCGCAGGCTCGGGAGCATCAGCAAAGCCACGAAGAACGGCAAGAGCTGCGTGCGCTCACGCGCGAGCAGGCCGAAGTTCGAGAACGACGAGAACGCGAGGATGAACACCACGGTGAACGCGAAGCAGAACGCCACGTACGGCTGCTGGCGCATCCGGCGGGGGACGCCGGCGAGTCCCCGTCTGCCCCGCCACACCAACACGATCAGCACGACACCTTCGGCGGCGGCGATCAGTGCCTGCACGTTGGAGGCCTCGAACGGGAAGGGTCGGAACAGCACCGTCACCGTCGCCAGCGGCACGTCGAGCGGCGAGGTCACGGTGACCGGCTCGAACGTCGATCCGCCCTTCTGGGTCTGCTCCTGGGTCGACGTGAGGGTCTGCTCGATGCCCTCCTGCGTCAGCGACTCGACCCCGAGGAAGCTGCTCGACTGCGCGACCACCACCAGACCGACGCCGAGGAGGGCGACGAGGCCGACGATCCGGAGGCCCGGTGCCGACGCCGAGGTGCTGCGCACCTTGCGGACGAGCGCTGCGAACACGAGCCCGCAGTACACGAGCAGGGTGATGTGGGGGCGGACGAGGGTGATCGCGAGCGAGCCTGGGACGAGCACCAGTGCGCCCGCGTAGCGACGCTGGAACAGGCACGCGGTGCCGTACGCGCACATTCCGAGCCCGAAGAGCATCCAGGCTTCCTTGCCGATGCTCGACGGCCAGAAGACGAGCGACGGCAGTACGAAGAGGACGATGAGGTATCGGCGCGCGTTGGCGTCGGGGACGCCGATCTTGAAGCCCCGCCAGATCAGCACGATGCCGAGGAAGCACAGCCAGCTGAAGATGAAGAAGCCGCTGAGCCGCGACGTGCCGGCGACGCCGTACACGATCCCGGTCAGCACCCGCATCGCGCCCGTACCCGGGACCTGGGGGTGCTGGCTGAGCGCGCCGAAGTCGAACGAGCGCACGAGCGGTACCAGGGACGCGCCGGCCCGGTTGAACCCGGACGCGTCGGCATCACCCTTGGAGTACACGAACACGAACCAGTAGCGGGCCAGCGCACCGGCGACCTTGATGCCCCAGCCCGCCATGATGATCGTGAGGATGGTGGGGTCGCCGTCCTTGCTCGCGTACGCCCGCGCGATCACGAACGTCGCCGCCGTCAGGATCGGCAAGGTGACGACGGCCTTCCAGGCGTTGCCGTCGCTCTCGACGATCGCGAACGCGGTGACGATGACGTACACGCTCGCTCCACCGATCCCGCCGATGATCGCGAGGGTGGGCGCGCGGCGCCGGTCGTACGTTCGAGGCTCCACGGCCCACGTATCCTAGGGGTCGTGGGGCAGACGGGCCGGAGCGAGGACCGTGCACCGGGAGCCCGGCTCGGCACCGGTGCTCGCATCTACCCGCTGGCGCGGGTGATCTCGCCCGAGCACCTCGTGCTCGGCGACCATTCCACGATCGACGACTTCGTCTTCCTCAACGCGGGTCGCTCGACCCGGATCGGGCGCTACGTGCACGTCGCCGCGCACGTCAGCGTGATCGGGGGCGGCGAGCTCGTGCTCGACGACTACTCGGTGCTGGCCACCGGCGCGCGAGTCCTCACCGCGAGCGACACCGACGGCGGACCCGACGGTGCGTACATGTCGACGCACGCGCCGACGGAGCGGCGGGCGGTGGTCGATGCGCCGGTGATCGTGCACGCCCACGGCTTCGTGGGCGCGAACGCGGTCGTGATGCCGGGGGTCACCGTCGGTGAGGGCGCGGTCGCAGGCGCCGGTGCCGTCGTCACCACCGACCTCGACCCCTGGACCGTCTACGTGGGCGCACCGGCCCGCCCGCTGCGCGCCCGGGAGCGGCCCACCTAGTCGCGCGCGATGGGGTCGTCGTCGGGGTGACCGTCGGTGCCGCGTCCGCTGAGCATGGCGGGCACCGTGCGCACGATGATCGAGAGGTCGGTGCCGACGGACTGTCGTTGCACGTACTCCAGGTCGAGCTCGATGCGGGCGGCCCAGTCGAGCGCGTTGCGCCCGGCGAGCTGCGCGAGTCCGGTGAGTCCGGGACGCACCGCGAGTCGGCCGCGTTGCGCGGGCGTGTAGCGATCGACCTGGTAGGCGAGGGTCGGCCGAGGTCCGACGATGCTCATCTCGCCGCGCGCGACGTTGATGAGCTGCGGCAGCTCGTCGAGCGAGAGGCGCCGCAGCACGCGGCCCACGTGCGTGATGCGCTCGGGGTCGGGCATCGCCGACGTCGCCGGGCGATCCACCATCGTGCGCAGCTTCAGGATCTCGAACGGCCGGGCGTCTCGCCCGACCCGTTCCTGGCGGAACAGGATCGGGCCTCGCGAGGAGCACCGCACGGCCAGCGCGGCGACCGCACCGACGATGGCGGCGGGGACGGCGAGCACGACGAGCACCGAGAGGTCGAGGGCTCGCTTTCCTCGGTAGGGCCGTGCCGCCCCCGGGGTGGGATCAGCCATCGCTCCACTGGGCGTCGACGTAGACCGGGCTCAGGCGCACCACGCCCCGTGGCGCCTCGGTGAGGACCGGCCCCCCGACATCGATCTGGGCCACCGGGCCCCAGGTGAGCAGCGTGTGGCGGGAGCCGGCGGGTGGTCCGATCGCCACCCACACGTAGAAGCGGCCGCGCGGCACGGGCAGCGACGCGAGTCGGCAGCGCACCGTGGTGGCGCCGTTCTCGAGCTGCACGCGGTTGGTCACGAGCAGCACCGGGGTCGGCGTGCCCTGGGTGATGCCCACGTGGACGTCGGCCGAGGCCGGGAAGGGCGAGGCGAGCTCCAGCTCGACCTCGAGCGGTGCGCCGGTCTGGATGGGTGCGCCGTCGCGGTTCACGGTGACGGAGCGGACGTGGACGGTGCCCTCGACCGGGTTCAGTGCCGCCTGCTGCTCCACGGCGCCGCGGTAGTCGGACAGCACCTCGCGCACCGGGCCGTCGCGCTGCACCTCGCCGCCGTGCAGCCAGATCGCGCGGCTGCACGCAGCCTCGACGGTCGGGAGGTCGTGCGAGACGTAGACGACCGTCGTGCCCTGGTTGTGCACCTCGCTCATCCGGTCGAGGCAGCGCTGCTGGAACTGCGCGTCGCCGACCGCGAGCACCTCGTCGACGAGCAGGATCGCCGGCTCGAGGAACGCGGCGACGGCGAAGCCGAGCCGCATCTTCATGCCGCTCGAGTAGAACTTGAGCTGGCGGTCGATCGCGAACTCGATGTCGGCGAAGTCGACGATCGCGTCGAAGCGAGCGGTCACCTCGCGGCGCCGGAGGCCGAGCAGGCTGCCGTAGAGGAGCACGTTCTCGCGCCCGGTGAGCTCCGGATGGAGCCCGGTGGTGACCTCGATCAGGGCCCCCGTGCGCCCTTCCGACTCGACCGAGCCCGCGTACGGGTACATCACCTTGTTCAGGATCTTCAGCAGGGTCGACTTGCCGGAGCCGTTCGTGCCGACCAGACCCACGGCCTCGCCCGGCTCCACGCGGAACGACACGTCGGCGAGCGCCCACATCCACGG
>CAZKTS010000221.1:0-4076 GCA_964555735.1 uncultured Bifidobacteriaceae bacterium | reverse complement strand
CCGTCGGAGCCAGGCGAGCTTGGCGATCGTGAACGACGCGTCCGGGACGGAGCCGCAGGCGTGCACCCACTCCGCCGGACCGCCGAGCGCCTCGACCAGCGCGTCGGCGTCGGGGGCGGCTTCGGTGTCGCAGCCGAGCTTCGCCGGACGGGCGATGCGCGCCTGCTCGTCGAGCACGACGAGGCCCTGGGTCTGCGCCGCGACCGCCACCGAGGAGACGCCGAGCGCACCGCCGGCGTCGTGACGGGCCTCGACCAACGCCTGCCACCAGGCCATCGGGTCCTGCTCGACTCGAGTCGACGACGGCGCCCGCGCAGCATCCACGGCGGTGTGCGATGCCCGGCCCGATCCGAAGACCTTTCCGGTCTCGCTGTCACGGAGCTCGACCGTGGTCGAGTGCGTCGACGAATCGACACCGAGCACGAGCGGCACGGGTGGTGCTCCCCTCGCCAGCCATTCCCCAAGAGGCTTGGAGCCACGTTAGTGCCGAGGCGGCGACGGCGGTCGTTCCTCGGCTCTAGGGTCGGCGACCATGACGACCGTGCCGCCGCCCGAGGATCCGCGACCGGAGGGTCCACCGCCGGTGCCGACGCCCGAGTCGCTCCCCCCGCTCCCTCGGATCCACCGCGCGCTCGAGGCGCGCCCGTCGACCGACTACGTCTTCACCGGGCCCGCGTGGAACGTCGTGCTGAGCCTGCTCACGTGCGGCATCTACCTCTTCGTCCTCGTGTACCAGCTGATGAAGCGCGACCGCGACCACAACCGTCGGCGCCTCGACCTCCTCACCGCGATGAACGACGACGCGTGGGCGCGCGCCTACGCCGTCGGCGCGACCGACGAGCTCCGACCGCGCTTCGAGGAGAACGCGAACGCCCTCGCCACCCTGCGCAACCTCACGATGGAGTTCCGCGACCCGGGGCTGTGGGTGCTGATCACGGTGCTGGCGACGACGATCGCCGAGATCGTCGCCTACATCTTCATCGACATGGACCTCGAGCGACACGACCAGGCCGAGGTGACGCTCGAGACGAACCTGGCGACGATCTACGCCCGGGTCGGCATCGCGATCCCGACCGCCGATCCCGCGCGCATCAAGGGTCGGCAGGACTACACCGGTCGGATCATCGCGTCGATCTTCACCTGCGGCATCTACGTCCTGTGGTGGACCTACGACATGCAGGTCGAGGGCAACACGCACGTCGCGCAGAACGCGGCGTGGGAAGACGCGGTGGTCACCGCGCTGCCTGCCGCCTGAGCACGTCGCTCAGTCGTCGACCGACGGCTCGTCGTCGTCCAGGTCGTCCTCGTTCAGTTCGGGGTCGAGCTGGTCGTCGTCGAGGTCGGCGACGATCGCGTCGACGTCGGCCTGGGCCCGCGCGATGCGCGTCCGGCACACGGTGATCAGCTCGCTCGCCCGCCGCACCCGCTCGGCGAGCACGTCGACATCGAGCGCGTCGCCCTCGAGCTCGTCGAGGATCTCCTCCAGCTCCGCCATCGCCTCGGCGTAGCCCGGCTCGTCCTGCTGCTTGGGGTTCATCGTTCTCCCTGCGTCCCCGCGTGCTCCGCCACCGTGCTGGTCACCGGGCCGCCGGCGGTCTCGGTCAGCAGCTCGTCGCCCGCCGAGACGTCGCCCGGCCCGCGCACCACCCGCTCGCGCCCGTCGGGGTCGACGACCCGGGTGATGCTGTAGCCCCGCTCCAGGACCCGGCGCGGGTCGCGCGCACGCAGCCGATGGGCCGCGGCGTCGAGGTGCTCGCCGGCGCGGCGGGTGCCCCGGCGGCCGGCGTCGACGACGTGACGGCGGTGCGCGTCGACCGTGACCTGGGCCCGGGCCAACGCGACCGGTGCCCCGCGCGCGATCCGCTCGGTGGCGTCGGCTACGTCGCGCCGCGCCAGGTGGCACGCCGCTCGGGCGCGCGTCGTGACCCGATGGGCGAGCCGGTCGAGGTCCGCGCAGAAGTCGTCGACCACCGCGACGAGCAGCGCCGCCGCCGCGGTCGGCGTCTTGGCCACCGAGTGCGCGACCTCGTCGGCCACGGTGCGGTCGGTCTCGTGGCCGATGCCGGTGATCACGGGCACGGGCATCTCGGTGATCGCGCGAGCGACGGCCTCGGCGTCGAACGGTGCGAGGTCGCTGCGCGCAGCGCCGCCGCGCGCCAGCACCACGACGTCGACCTCCGCGGTCGCGAGCTGGCGCAGCGAGTAGGCGATGCGGCGCCACGCACCCGGACCCTGCACCCGCACGTCGGCGTGGACGACTCGGAACCCGTAGCCGCTGCCCTCGAGCTCGTGCATCACGTCGGCGTACGCGGCGCTGCCGCCGCTCGTGATCAAACCGATGCGCAGGGGGACGAGCGTGAGCTCGAGCCCGGCGTTGCGCCGGAGGATCCCCTCTTCATTGAGGATGCGCAGCACGCGGTCGCGATCGGCCGCCAGCTTGCCGACGGTGAACACCGGGTCGATGCCGGTCATCACGAACGTGAGCCGGCCCTGGGGCGGGTAGTAGTCGATGCGCCCGCGGATGCGGACCTCGACGCCGTCGCTGATCTTGATGCCCGGCGTGTCGCGCAGCATGCGGTTCACCGCGGCGCGCTCGTTCTTGAACAGCGCGACGTTCACGACGGCCCGGACGTTGGACCGGTTGCCGTCCTTCTCGGTCAGCTCGAAGTACGCGTGCCCCGCGCCGCTACGCCGCAGCTGCTGGATCTCCCCACGCACCCAGACCTCGCGGGGGAACGCCTCGGTGAGCGAGACCGCGATCGCCTGGTTGAGCTCCCGCACCGACAGCGTCTCGTCGACGCCGGCCGCGCCGTCCGCCTCGGCCTCCGGTTCCGGGTGCTCGTCCGAGAACAGCGTGTCGTCCCTCACGACGCGCCACACACCTCGAAGCCGTACCGATCGGCGAGCTTCGCGGCCTTCGGGAACGGCTCGCCGCGGCGCAGCCGCAGTGGGTCCTCCTCGATCGCGTCGAGCTCCCGCCCGAGCGTGGTGAGGAGCTTGTTCACCCGGGCGCGGTCGGCCTTGGGCTCGTCGAGCGCGCGGATCTCCGTGATCAGCTCGCGGTACGCCGGCACCAGGTACGTGGCGAACTCCTGGACCTGGACGTCCGAGGGTGGACCCTCCGCCTGGATCGCGAGCGTCACGAACCCCAGGTACTGGTCGGTCTCACCGCAGAGGGCGTCGGCCTGCTCGATGAACTCGGCCTTGGTGAGCGGCTTCGCCCACGCGAGCGCCGGGCCCGTCATCACGACGAGCCCGGCGACGCAGAGCAGCAGCGCGCCGAAGCGCCTCACGCGGAGCCCTGGATCGGGGCCGGGATCAGCCGGCCGGGAGGATGATCGACTGGAGCTCGGTGTAGGGCTCGATGCCCTCCGGCCCGAGCTCGCGCCCCATGCCCGACTGCTTGAACCCACCGAACGGGGCGTTGAAGTCGAGGATCATCGACGAGTTGATCGCCACGACACCGGTGCGCACCTGCGCGGCGATGGCCGCGCCGTGCTCGGCGTCGGTCGTCCACACCGAGCCGCAGAGCCCGTAGTCGGAGTCGTTGGCGATCTTGATCGCCTCGGCCTCGTCCTCGTACGCGATCACCGAGAGCACCGGACCGAAGATCTCCTCCTGGGCGATCTTCATGTCGTTGGTGACGTCGGTGAACACCGTCGGCTCGATGTACCAGCCCTTGTCGAGGTCGGCCGGTCGGCCGTTGCCGCCGACGACGGCGCGTGCGCCGGCCGACTTGCCCGCCTCGAGGAAGCCCATGACGCGCTCCTGCTGACGCTGCGCGACGAGCGGGCCGATCTGGGTGTCGTCGGCGAGCGGGTCGCCCACCTTCAGCGCGCCGACCGCTGCGCCGAGCGCCTCGGACACCTCGGCGTAGCGCTTCTTGCTCACGAGCACGCGGCTCTGCGCACCGCACACCTGACCGTTGTTCATGAGCCCGCTCATCACGAGGTTGCCCATGGTGGCCTCGTCGAGGTTCGCGTCGTCGAGGACGATCGCCGCGGACTTGCCGCCGAGCTCGAGCGTGAAGCGCTTGAGCTGGCTGCCGCACACCTCGCCGATGTGGCGGCCGACCG
>CAZKTS010000220.1:0-2775 GCA_964555735.1 uncultured Bifidobacteriaceae bacterium | reverse complement strand
CTGCGTGTAGACGACGAGGCTCTTGCCCAGCACCGGGTTGAGCGCGCGGTCGACGGTCCCCAGCCATCGCGGCGCCTTCGTGATCTGCCAGGCGAGGAGGTCGTGGTAACGCTGGACGTACCACGGTTGGTCGGACCGATCGATCCCTGCGGCACACTTGAGCCACCAGTACGGCGAGTGGAGCGCGTGCGAGTGGTGAGAGCCGCGCAACCACAGACCGGCACGCTCGAGCTTCTCCTCGAGCTCGTGCTGACGGTAGATGCGCACATGGCCGCCGGGCGTGTCGTGGTAGTGGTGGTCGAGCGCCCAGCACACCCGCTCGGGCCAGCGTGTCGGCACGGTGACGGCCATGCGGCCACCGGGGCGCAGCACCCGCGTCAGCTCGGCGATCGCGACCGTGTCGGCCCAGAGGTGCTCGAGCACCTCCGACGCGATGATGCAGTCGAACGTGTCGTCGGCGAACGGCAGCTGCAGTGCGTCGCCGTTCACCGCGCCACCCACCTGCCCGCTCGGTTCGGTCGCGGGCACCTCGTCGGCCTCGATCATGGCGCCGAGGACCGCGCGCACCTCTTTGAGCTCGGCCTCGGAGTAGTCGAGCGCGGTGACGATCGCGCCGCGACGCCAGGCCTCGAACGCGTGCCGGCCGCCGCCGCAGCCCATGTCGAGCAGCCGGACACCGGGGCGCACCCCGAGGCGGTCGAAGTCGGCGGTGAGCATCAGGCCGGCTGCTTGCCGCGGGCGAGCTCGGTGGCGGCGTGCTCGTCGAGCACCGCGCGGTAGTGCTCGACCGTGCGCACCGCGCACTGCCGCCAGGTGAAGTTGTCGAGCGCGCGCCGACGGCCGGCGGCCCCGAGCCGGTCGCGCAGCGCCTCGTCGTCGAGGACGCGCTCCAAGGCGGTCGCCAGGGCGCCGGGGTCGGCCGGGGGCACCAGGAGGCCGGTGTCGCCGTCGGTGCCGATGACCTCGGGCACCGCGCCGCCGGTCGTGCCGACGACGGCGACGCCACACGCCATCGCCTCGACCGCGGGCAGCGAGAACCCCTCGTAGAGCGACGGTACGCACGCAACCTGGGCCTCGGCGTACAGCTCGACGATGCGCTCGGTGGTGACGCCGCTCACGAACTCGACCGCGTCGGCGATGCCGAGGCGCTCGAGGAGGGCCGGGATCTTGCTCTTGGGCTTGGGCTTGCCGATGACGACGAGGTGCGCCTCGGGACGCTCGGTGCGCAGCTTGGCGAGCGCCTCGAGCAGGTGGGCCAGGCCCTTCATCGGCACGTCGGCGCTGGCCGTCGTCATGATCCGACCCGGTACCCGGGCGATCGCCGGACGGGGCCCGAAGACGTCGGGGTCGACGCCGACCGGCACCACGTGGAGCCGTTCGGCCGGGACCCCCATCTGATCGACGATGTCGCGCCGGGACGACTCCGACACGGTGAGGTGGCGCGGGATGCGGCGGGCGACCGCCATCTGCATGTCGAGGAAGCCGTACCAGCGCCGAAGGGTGAAGCGCTTCCAGGCGCCGGTGGCGTGGGCGAGATCGAGGTCGCGGTCCACGGTGATCGGGTGGTGGAGGGTTGCGATCACCGGCCAGCCGTCGACGTCCATCATCGGCAGCAGGCCGCGGCCGAAGCACTGGTTGTCGTGCACCAGGTCGAAGTCGGCCCGCCGGTCCTGCAGCAGGCGTCGGGCCCGCAGGGAGAACGCGTACGGCTCGGGGAAGCCCGCGCCGCACATGATCCCGAACTCGCGGACGTCGATCGAGGTCTTGAACTCCCACGGCCACGGCACCCGGAACGGGTTCTCCGGCCGGTAGAGGTCCATGCTCGGCACCTCGACCAGCTGCTCCGGATCGACGAGGTCCGGGTAGGGCGGGCCGGAGAAGACGGTGATCTCGTGGCCGAGCTCGGTGAGCTCCTTGGCCAGCGCCCGGGTGTAGACGCCCTGCCCGCCGCAGTGCGGGTTCCCGCGGTACACGAGGTACGCGATACGGAGCGGACGGTCCAAATCGGACGGAACGGGGCTGGGCATGGAGGCGAAATCTTACTTCCCGCTCTTGGCGCCTTTGGCGCCGGGCCGCTCGGACCCCGGCTCGCTGCAGCGCAGGGTGCCTGCGCCGCGGTCGCTCGCCTCTGGCTCCCGATCCCCGCGGCCCTTCTAACGTGCGGGGTTATGGGGTTCCCGGTCTCGGCGGCGATGATCGCCCGGTCGGCGGCGGTGGGAGAGCCACGCTGGTCGCCCGACGGCACCCGCGTGGGCTGGCTCGTCGTCGCGAACGGGCGGGCCGACGTCGTCCTGGCCCCCACCGACGGCTCCGCGCCGCCCGCGATCGCCACCGCTGACGTCCCGGTGTCTCCGATCGGGGCCTACGGAGGCGGCGCGTGGTGCTGGGCGGGCCCGGACCGGCTCGTCGTCGCCGGGGCCGACGGCTCGCTCTCGACCCTCGCCGCCCAGGGCGGACCGAGGCGGGTCCTGTGCTCCAGCGGACGGGCGGCTGCCCCGGCGGCGACGATCGACGGCACGAGCGTCGCCTTCGTGCTCGAGACCGACACCTCGTGTCGGATCGCCGTGGTCCCGACCGACGGCTCGGCGCCACCTGTGGCCGTGTCCGACGCGGACTACGCCTGGGACCCCGACTGGTCGCCCGACGGACGCCTGCTCGCGTGGCACGAGTGGGATCTCGAGCGGATGTCGTGGGACGGCTCGCGCATCGTCGTCGCCGGTGCGGACGGATCGGCGGCGCGCACCGTGGCCGGCGGCGACGCGGTCGCGGTGGGCC
>CAZKTS010000219.1:0-2781 GCA_964555735.1 uncultured Bifidobacteriaceae bacterium | reverse complement strand
ACCGCATCGAAGCAGAGGATCGTGACCGGGTGGCGTGCCATCGGGGCCGAGTGTCCGCCGAAGGCCGCGTGGCGTCAATGCCCTGTATCCCAAGGATCGTGCCACGGCGAGCCGGGCCGCGGTCCGGCCGCCTCAGGTGGTGGGGCCGAGACCGCGGACGCCGGCGATCGCGGCGTCGGCAGCGGTGCTCGCGGCACGCGTGGAGTCCTTGGCGAGCTTGGCCAGCCCGCGCAGGCGCCAGGGGCGGGGGCCGAGCGTGCGGATGATCGCGCCCACGTTGGCGCCGCCGTCGGGACTCGCCATGCCCAGCACCCAGTCGGGGGTGACGCCGGCCATGTCGCTGATCGAGCGGTACGCGACCCACGGCACGCCCCGAGCGTCGCAGACCGCGGCGATCGACGCCGTCTCCATGTCGACCGCGTGCACGCCGCGGTCGACGAGTGCGGCGATGTCGTCGTCGGTCACCGCGAACTCGTCGGACGTCTCGATCCGCCCGCGCGGCGTCTCGTCGCCGAACGTCGTCGGTCGGTACTCCCGGCCCGTGTCGACGTCGACGACCACCTCCGGCACCAGGAGATCTCCGACGCTCACCGCGTCGGGCACGCCGCCGGCGATCCCGCTGATCACCACGTGATCCACCTCGTGCGCCTCGAGGATGCGCTCGGTGGCCTCGATCGCAGGTCGGGTGCCGATGCCCGTGATCGTCGCCACCACCTCGACGTGGCCGATGACGCCCCGGTGGTAACGGTCACCGTCGTCGCGCGTGAGCGGCACCCGCTTCACGAACGGCGCGAGCTCGGAGCGCATCGGCGCGAGCAGCGCGACGCGCCGGATGGTGGTCACGGTCGCAAACCGGGTGGGTGGGCTCAGCCCTTGGTCGCGGCCGCGGTGGTGGCGGGCTGGGCGTTGATGTCGCCGCGTGCGCCGCCGAGGTCCGGGTGCTCGGCGCTGAACACGCCCCACGACGACGGCCACGCGTCCGCGACCCATGCGTGCATCATCCAGAGGTCGTTGAGCCCGGCCTTGCTGCCGCCGCGCGCCTTGCACTCCTCGACGGTCGTGGACTCACCGCCGACCACGACGCCACCCTTGATGCAGAGGCCACCGTTGAGGTTGTGCTGGTGCCACGGGTCGTTGGGTCCCGCGAAGCCCTCCGGCGGCTCCTTGCCCGAGCCCTTCGCGTAGCTGAGACCGACGATCTCCGACGTCGGCGCGGTGCCGTCGTAGAGGAGCATCGCCGGCTTCGCGGGATCGAACGCACCGAACAGGTAACGCGCGTTGATGTAGTGCGCACCGATGCACGGGATGTAGCCGGTGGTCATGCGGTAGCCCGCAGCCTCGGCGCTGGCGACGGTGGGGAACTGGGTCGCGACGGTGTGCGCGACAGCGAGCTGCTGCTGGAGGACGTCGCGGGTCGCCGGGTCGACCGCAGTCCACGACGACGGTCCGCGGTGGCCGTGGCCCGAGCCCTGGCCGGTGCCCTCGGGGTCGGCGATGCCCGCCTGCTCACACGGGGTGTCGCCGGTGAGCGCCCCGGTCCCGCCGTGGGTGTGGTTGTGGCCGTCGGACGCGGTCGCGACGGCAGCGGGAGCGGCGGCCGCGGGCGCGACGGTGTCGGCGTCGCCGCCGTCGACGAACAGGATGACGGCCGCACCGACGAAGAAGCCGAGCACGACCAGCGCGAGCGAGCGGAGCCCCATCGCAGCACCCTCCTGTCGGCGCACCGAGCGTGCGCCCTGCGATTCGGGAGCCCAGGGTAGGCGCGACCGGCCGGGCCCTGCGTTCGGGCCGGGCGGCCGTTCAGCGGCGGTCGGCGAGGCGCTCGTCGATGGCGATCGCGGGGACCGCGCCGCCGAAGAGGAAGCCCTGGGCGCGGGTGCACCCCAGCGCCAGCAAGGCGTCGCGCTGCGCGTCGGACTCCACCCCTTCGGCCACGATCATCGCGTCGAGGCTCGCACCGAGCCCGACCACCGCGCGGACGATCGCCGCGTCCTCCACCGAGTCGGGCAGGGACGCCACGAACTCGCGGTCGATCTTGATCGCGGCGGCGGGCAGGCGCTTCAGGTAGGCGAGCGACGAGTAGCCCGAGCCGAAGTCGTCGATCGCGATCGGCAGCCCGAGGCGGCGGATCCCCGCGACGTTGGCGCGGACCGTCGGCGTGTCGCTCATGAGGACGGTCTCGGTGAGCTCGAACCACAGCACGCCTTCGGGGAGGTCCACGGTGGCGAGCACGCCGTGCACCTCGTCGATGAGGGACGGGTCCGCGAGCTGGCGGGCCGACAGGTTGACGCGCACGACGATCCGGCGGTCGGGGAACTGCGAGCTCCACCGCGCCGCGTCCATCGCGGCGCGTCCGAGGACGCGGCCGCCGAGCTCGACGATGAGGCCGGACTCCTCGGCGATCGGCACGAACGATGCCGCGTTCACGAGGCCGTGCCCGGGGCGGTCCCAGCGTGCCAGCGCCTCGACGCCGACGATCTCGCCGGTGCGCAGGTCGACCTCGGGCTGGTAGTGCACGAGCAGCTCGTCGTGGCTGAGCGCGCGTCGCAGCGCGGACTCTGTGTCGAGGCGGTGCGCGACGCGCTCACGCAGCTCGTCGTCGTAGAACTCGCAGCGATCCCTCCCCCGCTCCTTCGCGAGGTACATCGCGGTGTCGGCTCGCGAGAGCAGCTCGGTCGCGCCGACCTTGCCGCCCGCGGGCAGCGCGATCCCGATGCTCACCGACGGTCGCAGCTCCTGGCCTTGCACGCTGATCGGCTCGGAGAGCGCGAGCTGCAGGCG
>CAZKTS010000218.1:0-4810 GCA_964555735.1 uncultured Bifidobacteriaceae bacterium | reverse complement strand
TGGCGTCGTCGTCGTCGAACGGGATCCCGGCGTGCGGGTTGCGCTGATCGGTGGCGGCCGCCGTCACGACGAGGCCTCGGCGATCCGCTTGAGGCTCGCCAGCGTCTCGGTGATGCCGGTGCGTGCCATCTCGGCCATGCCATCGAGTCGGGCGGCGACGTCGGCGTCGGGCGCGCCCTCGCGGACGAACGCCGGGTAGTCGTCGAGCACCCGCCACGTCTCGGTGACACGCGTGCCGTTGCCCGCGGGCTCGAGCTCGTAGCCCCACTGCACGAGGTCGCGCGCGCCGTCGCCGCCGTGGTTGACGAAGGTGAACCGGCGGTCGGGCTCGGCCTCGATCACCTCACAGCGCGTGTCCCAGGTGAACTCGCCGATCGCGTTGCTCCCGGTGAACCATGCGCCGACGGTGCCCGCCGTCGCGGGATCGTCCCAGGCGCCGCCCGAGCAGACGGGGCTGAGGTCGCCGAAGCGGGTCACGTCGCTCACGATGGCGTAGACGTCGGCGGGCGGACGGTCGATCTCGATCGAATCGGCGTGCTGGTACGCGGCGAGGTCCATGGCCGCCGAGGTTAGGTCCCGAGGCCGGGTCCGGTCCGGCGTGGGCTCAGGCGGCGAAGATCGTGTCGAGGAAGGCGGTCAGGCCCTCCTCGTCGTAGGAGATGCTCAGCTCGCCGTCGACCCGCTCGATGTCGAGGGTCGGGCAGAAGAACGACGCGCTCTCCACGACGAAGTGGGGCGAACCGACGACGCCCAGACCACGCCCCCGCTCGTAGTCACCGAGGACCGCGGCGCGGTCGACGTCCTCCACGGGCCCAATGCCGAGCTGGTCCGCGATCGCCGCCAGCTCGCCGGGATCCGAGACGCGCCGACCGTCCTCGAACACTGCGTCGCGCAGCGCTCGGCTCGCCTGCTCACCCGTGCTCATGCCGTCGCGGTACGCCCGTTCGGCGAGCGCGAGCGCCGGCAGCGACGACATCGGGAACTGCGAGCGGTCGAACCCTGCGAAGAGGTCGGGGGCCACGTGCTTGCGCAGCTCGTGGATCTCCTCGTCGAGGAGGTCCCCGGCCACGGGTTCGCCGTTCACCAGCTCGAGCGGCCAGGCGCGCGCCCGGATGACGACGTCGGCGCGGCCGAGCGCGTCACGCAGCGTGAACAGGCGGTGCAGCCCGACGTGGGTGAACGGACAGAGCACGTCCGCGAAGACCTCGACCGTACGACCCGGCGCGGCAGCAGGCGTCATGATCGCATCGCCGCGGCGGTGAAGTCCTCGACGCCGGCGAGCGAGAGGAGATCCTCGTGCCCGATCTGGCGCAGCAGGCTCGCGCCGTCGAGGTACACACGCTCGTTGACGATCTTGTCGCCGTCGAACTGGAACACCGCGATCACCGCGAGCCGAAACGAGCGGCCCGTCGGCGGCAGGCCCATGAACTCCCCGGTGTTGGTGCCGAGCAGGTCGAACTCGCACACCACGGTGTCGTCGTCGGCGACGTGCATCCGCACGTGCTCGTGGCGCTGGTCCGGGAACGCGGCCCGTTGGCCCCGGTGGTACGCGAGCACCGCGTCGCGTCCCTGGTGGATCTGGCCGGTGGGGACGATCTCGTAGCGAGGCTCGTCCTTGAAGGTGGCGAGACATGCGTCCCAGTCGTGCTCGACCTCCGACCGGAAGTGGGTGTCCAGCACCTCGAGCCGTCGTCGCCGCAGATCGTCGCTCGTCATCGAACCTCGCCTCTCGTCCGGCGCGGCGGCCAGTCTCTCAGCGCCGCCCGTTCGACGCGATGCCGTGCCAGGCGCGCGAACACCCAGCGATGGACGGGATGCAACGCCTTCCAGTACAGGAACCCCGGGAGACCCTTCGGTCGCAGGATCCCCACCTCGACGAGGCGCTCCGCATCGACTCGGAACGCGAGCCAGCCCTCGCCGAAGAACCAACCGACGCCCCGCAGCACGAGCTCTCGAGGGACCCGTCGCACGACGGTCCACCAATCGACGGTCTCGCCCGACTCGATGCGCGTCGGCCGGTCAAGGCGCCAGCGCTCCCCCACGAGACGACCGAGTGCGATGCGGACTCGCCAGGCCGCCGGCAGCCCGTACCAGTCGAGATCACCGCCCACGCGATCGAGGTCGGCGTCCAGAGCGGCGGCGTCCACCTCGCGGATCGGCACCTCCACCCGTTCGGTGTAGACGCCGTCCTTCAGACCGCGCTCCCGAGCGAACAGCGCCTGCCCCTCGATCGCTGTGGCCTGGTCGTCGAGCGCGGCGCGGATCGCCGCGCGGATCGGCATCGTCTCCAGACCGAACGCGGCGCGGGTGCGCCCGGGATCGGTGACGACGACCTCCGTCCGAAGGCTCTCGATCAGCGCATGGCTGACCGTCGCGTCGACCGGGGTGACGAGATCGACCCAGTACGACGAGAGCCGCGGCGTCAGCAACGGCACGTCGATGACGAGCCGCGAGCGCAGGCCGCGCACCTCCGCGTACGCGACGATCATGTCGCGATACGTCGTCGCTTCGGCACCACCGACCTCGTAGACGCCCGGCGGGACATCGAGCGCTCGCACCAGGTGAGCCAGCAGATCGCGTTCGGCGATCGGCTGGATCGCGGTGTGGACCCACCGCGGGCACACCATGAACGGCAGGCGCTCCGTGAGCGAGCGGAGCATCTCGAAGCTGATGCTCCCTGACCCGAGCACGACCGCAGCTCGCAGCTCCACGACGTCGACGCCCGATTGCGCGAGCGCCACCCCGACCTCCTGACGGCTGGCGAGGTGCTCCGAGGTCGGGTCGGCGCCGAGGCCGCCGAGATAGACGATGCGTTCGACACCCGCAGCCCGCGCCGCCCGACCGAACGTCTCGGCCAGCCGGCGATCTCTCGCACGGAAGTCGACACTGTCGAGCGAGTGCACGAGGTAGTACGCGACCCGACATCCGGCGAGCGCGTCCACCACAGCAGCCTCGTCGCCGACATCGACCGCGACACTGCGTGCGCCCGGAATCGCGGAGCCGCGCCGGGAGAGGGCGACCACATCGTGCTCGGTCGAGAGCTCGCGGACGAGCGCTCGACCCACGTAGCCGGTCGCGCCGGCAACCGCGATCGGTCCTCGGCGCGAGATCAGCCGTTCCCCTCCGTCCGGGCCCGGTCGGCCGACGAGCGCGCGCTCGTGGCGGCGGCCTCGATCGCTGCGAGCGCCGAGCGCGCGTCCGCACCGCTCCAGCCGTCGGCGCCCAGCGACACGGCCACCGCTGCATCGGCGACGGCCCGGCCACCGACGAGGACCGGCGCCACGATCGCCGCCTCGTGGAGCGCATCGACCGTCGCCTTCGCCGAGCCTTCGAGATCCCGCGCGGTGATCCCGATGCAGACCGCGACGAGGCGGTCGGCACTTCGCGCCGCATCGACGAACGACGCCGGCGGCGTGCTCGCGCCGAGGTCGACCACCCGGTAGCCGGCCTCGCGGAGGAGGTCGGCCAGCATCGACGACGGCAGCGCGTGGAGCTCCCCGGCGGGCGCACCGATCACGACGGTGCCGCGCGTGCGGCCCCGACGCGCGAAGCGAGGGCCCAGCTGGCCGATGATCCGTTGCGCGGTGACCGTCGCCCGATGCTCGTCCGCGACCGTGAGCCGGCCGTCGGCCCAACCCTCGCCGATCGACCGCAGCGCGGGGGCCAGGATCTCGAGGTGGATCTCGGCGGGATCGGCGCCGGAGACGAGCGCGCTCTCGACGATCGCCCACGCACCCGGCACATCGCCGGCGACCAGCCGACGCTCGAGCCGGCCGGGCGCCGACCCCCGGGACCCCCGTCGCCGTGAGCTGGGCTCGGCGTCTCGGAGTCGGTCGACGTCGTCGGGGTCGACTCGCCACTCCGCGCCGTCGCGCGTCGCCGGCAGCCGGCCGGTCCGCACGTAGCGGTAGACGGTCATGTAGTGGACGCCGAGCCGTTCGGCCGCGGCGTGCAGACCGATCGGCTCCGGACGCACCACGCACCATCTTTAGCACTCAATGCGGGTTGGGACCGCTTTTAGCGCTAAGATCGGGCGCGTGCTCCTGGCCGTCCGAGAGATCCGCCGCGCCCTCGTGCGGTTCGCGCTGCTCGTGGGCGCGGTCGGCCTCCTCGTCTTCCTCATCCTGTTCCAGCAGACGCTCCTCTCCACGCTGCTGAGCTTCTTCTCGGGCGCGCTCGAGCATCAGAGCGCGGCCGTGGTGGTCTACAGCGACGAGGCACGCCAGAACCTCGAAGGCAGCGTGGTGTCGCCCGAGCAGGTGGCGGCGACGGCGAGCGTGCCCGGGGTGGCGCGGGCCGAACCCTTGGGCGAGGCGACGTTCACCGTCCGAACCTCCGACGAGACCCTCGACGCCGCGCTCTTCGGCTACGTGCTCGACGGACCGGGCGAGCCCACGCGTCTGGTCGACGGACGGCTCCCCCGCACCGATGGCGAGGGCGTCGCGAGCGACATCGACGCGGACCGGGGTCTCGCCATCGGCGACACGGTCAAGGTCCTCGGCCCCGACGCGACGCTCCCGATCCGGATCGTCGGCCTCGCGGCGGAGAGCCGCTTCAGCGTCGACCCCGTCGTCTTCGTGTCCTACGGGACATACGAGGATGCGGTGCGCGTCAAGAACCCGGATGCCGCGTCGGTGACCGCATCGATCGTCGCGGTCGAACCCGAACGGGGCGTCGATCCGGACGCACTCGCCACACGGATCACGCGCCAGGTCGATGGCGTCGAGGCTCTCGAGCGGAGCGAGGCCGTCGACTCGTTGCCCGGGGTCGCCGGCGTCAAGTCGTCGTTCTCGATCGTGCTCACCCTCGC
>CAZKTS010000217.1:0-2355 GCA_964555735.1 uncultured Bifidobacteriaceae bacterium | reverse complement strand
ACGCATGACGTCGCGCCACCGTGGCGGCGGGCACAAGCAGAAGTACCGCCAGATCGACTTCCGTCGCGACAAGGACGGGATCCCGGCGCGGGTCGCAGCGATCGAATACGACCCGAACCGCAACGCGCGCATCGCGCTGCTGCACTACCTCGACGGCGAGAAGCGCTACATCATCGCCCCGACGGGCGTGGCCGTCGACGACCGTCTCCAGAGCGGGCACGGCGCCGAGGTCCGGCCCGGCAACGCCATGCCGCTGCGCTACATCCCGGTGGGCACCACGGTGCACAACGTCGAGCTGAAGCCGGGGGCGGGCGGCAAGCTCGGCCGCGGCGCGGGTGCCGCGATCCAGCTCGTCGCCAAGGAGGGCCAGTTCGCCACGCTGCGGCTTCCCTCCACCGAGATGCGCCGCGTCCCGATCGACTGCCGGGGCACCATCGGCGCGGTCGGCAACGCCGAGGCGTCGCTGGTGAAGATCGGCAAGGCCGGCCGCAACCGCTGGAAGGGCAAGCGCCCCCACACCCGTGGTGTGGCGATGAACCCGGTCGACCACCCGCTCGGCGGTGGCGAGGGCAAGAGCTCCGGCGGACGCCACCCGGTGTCGCCGTGGGGCAAGCCCGAGGGCCGCACCCGCAAGAAGGGCAAGAAGTCCGACGAGATGATCGTGCGCCGACGCCGCAGCCGCGGCTCGCGCCGCTAGGCGAGAAGAGGACGCAGTGCCGCGCAGCCTGAAGAAGGGACCGTTCGTCGACGACCACCTCATGAAGAAGGTGGAGGCGATGAACGCGTCCGGCGACCGCAAGGTCATCAAGACGTGGTCGCGCCGGTCGACCATCACCCCCGACATGGTCGGGCACACGCTCGCGGTCCACGACGGCCGCAAGCACGTGCCCGTCTACATCAGCGAGGCGATGGTCGGTCACAAGCTCGGCGAGTTCGCACCCACCCGCACCTTCCGGTTCCACGCCGGCCAAGAGCGTTCGGCGAGGCGCTGACGATGGCAGCTCCGGTCACCGACGACACCCCGCGCGGCACGACGGCGCGACTCCGCTACCTGCGGACCTCGCCGCCGAAGGTGCGCATGGTCCTCGACCTCATCCGGGGTCAGGACATCGGCCGCGCGCGCTCGACGCTGCGGCTCTCGGACCGCGGCGTGGCCCACGACCTCGAGAAGCTCCTCGACTCCGCGGTCGCCAACGCCGAGCACAACGACAACGTCCCCGAGGACGAGCTCTACGTCGCGCGGGCGTTCGCCGACGAGGGCCCGACCCTCAAGCGGTGGCGGCCCCGCGCCCGAGGCCGCGGCGTGCGCGTCCGCAAGCGCACGAGCCACGTCACCATCGTCGTCGCTCGGTTCGCGGACGACGAGCTCGAGCGTCGGCGCCGTAGCGACGCCGGCAGCGGCGGCACTGCCCGTCGCCGCCCGACCCGGCGCCGTCAGCCGGTCGAGGAGCACGACCACGACCACGAGCACGACCACGAGCACGAGCAGGTCGCGGAGGACGCGGCTGACGCCGCGCCGGCGAAGAAGGCCACCAAGAAGGCGGCCAAGAAGACCACCAAGAAGTCGACGAAGAAGGCCGAGGGCGCCACGAAGGCTCCCGCCAAGAAGACGGCCAAGAAGTCGACGAAGAAGGCCGAGGGCGCCACGAAGGCACCTGCCAAGAAGGCACCTGCCAAGAAGGCGACCAAGAAGGACGAGGACTGATGGGCCAGAAGGTCAACCCGTACGGGTTCCGGCTCGGGATCACCACCGACTGGAAGTCCCGGTGGTTCGCGGACCACAAGGAGTACAAGGACCAGCTCATCGAGGACTGGAAGATCCGCGACTACCTCAAGCGTCAGCTCGAGCGCGCCGCGGTGAGCCGGGTCGAGATCGAGCGCACGCGCGATCGCCTGCGCATCGACGTCTACACGGCACGTCCCGGCATCGTCATCGGCCGGCGCGGTGCCGAGGCCGACCGCCTGCGGGCCGATCTGGCGAAGATCACGGGCAACCCGAAGATCCACTTCAACATCCAGGAGATCAAGCAGCCCGAGCTCGACGCGACCTTGATCGCCCAGGGTGTCGCCGACCAGCTCGCGGGGCGGGTCTCGTTCCGCCGGGCGATGAAGCGCGCGGTGCAGACGGCGATGAAGGCCGGCGCCCAGGGGATCCGGGTGCAGTGCGGCGGCCGCCTCGGTGGCGCCGAGATGTCGCGCAAGGAGTGGTACCGGGAGGGTCGGGTGCCGCTGCACACGCTGCGCGCCGACATCGACTACGGCCAGGCCGAGGCGCGCACCACGTTCGGGCGCATCGGCGTGAAGGTGTGGATCTACAAGGGCGAGATCCTGCCCTACAAGGCCGCGGCCGAGGAC
>CAZKTS010000216.1:0-3540 GCA_964555735.1 uncultured Bifidobacteriaceae bacterium | reverse complement strand
CCGCCCGGCGGATTCGTCACCGCGCGATTGTGCGGGCCGGGTCGCGGGGGCGCAACTAGGTTCACGCCCGATGGCGACCCCCGAGGCCGACGCGAGCCCCTCCCTGAAGCGCTGGGTCCTGATGTTCGTCGGGATGGCCGGCTCGGTGGCGTGCCTCACCATCCTCTTCTTGTGCATGCGCTCGGTCATGGACATCGGCGGGCGCTGCGTGAGCGGTGCGCCGAGCCTCTACCCCGAGTGCCCGAGCGGCGTGCCGGGCCTGATGGTGGGCTCGATCTTCTTCGGGCTCGGCTTCGTCTTCCTCTACGCCGTCAACGCGATCCGGCCCAACCTGGTGTGGCTCGCGTGGCCGGCGCTGTTCCTGAGCCTCGGCTGGAACTTCCTCCAGTACGGCGTCGACCCGCCGGGCCCCGAGAGCGGACCGATCTGGGGCTGGCTCGTCTGCGGCGTCCTCTTCGTCGTCATGGGTGGCGGGCCGCTGCTGCTCGGCATCTGGGCGATCCGCAAGGGTGAGAACGTGCGCGAGCGGGTGCCGGGAGCGAAGGCGGCGCGCGCCAAGGTCGAGGCGGTCGCGAAGCGCGCCAAGGGTGAACCCAAGAGCGTGCTCGGCGAGCTCGAGCGGCTCTCCAACCTGCACCGCTCGGGTGAGCTGACCGACGCCCAGTACGAGGCGGCCAAGGAGCAGCTGCTCCGAGAAGGAGGCGACACGCTGTGACTCCGACTGCCCGGTCGCTCATCGTGCAGGGCATCGCGATCGCCATTGGGATCTTCCTCGGCATCCAGATGTTCGAGTGGGTCACCGGCTCGACGGTGCACGTGTTCTGATCGTGCTCGCGGCTCGTGCCTTCGCGGCGACGCGGGCGGTCGTCGCCGCGACGAGCCCGGCCGACTACGGGCTCCCCACGCCGTGCGACGAGTGGGACGTCCGCACGCTCGTCAACCACATCATCGGCGGGTCGCACTGGTACGCGCAGACGATGCGCGACCGGACGACGCCACCGATCGAGGGTGACGACGACGACTACTGCGCGGGGGATCCGCTCGCCGCGTACGACGCGGGCATCGCCGAGGCGGTCGCGGCCTTCGGGGCGCCCGGCGCCGAGACCGCGACCATCCACTTCCTCGGACGGGATCGCCCCGCAACCTCGGTCGAGAAGCTCTGCGCGCTCGACACGTTCGTGCACGGCTGGGACCTCGCGGTCGCGCTCGGGCTCTCGACGGACCTGGACCCCGCCGTCGCCGAGGCGCTGCTCGACCGGACGCGAGGCTCGATCCCCGACGCGCTGCGGGGCACGACGCCCGACGCGCTCTACCGGCCCGCCACCGCGGTGCCGCCCGATGCCACCGCGGCGGATCGCGTCGCGGCCTTCCTCGGACGCGCCGTAGGGTGAGACCGGCCGGGGCGACCGTCTGAGACCGAGGGGACCGTGCTCGTGATGTCGACTCACCGTTGGTGGACTGCGATCGTCGTGGTGGCACTCACCGGAGCGACCATGGTCGCGACCGCGCCCGGCGCGGGCGCGGGTTCCGGCGCTCCGGCACCGAAGGGACTGCCGAAGTTCTACGCGGTGCCGGCGAAGCTCCCGAGCGAGCCCGGCCGCCTGGTCAAGAGCGAGAAGATCGACGCGCCCAAGATCGACGGCACGGTGTACCGCGTCATGTACACGTCCGAGAACGAGCAGGGCGACGTGACCGCAGTCACCGGCGTGGTGATGGTGCCGGAGGGGGCCGCGCCGAGCGGGGGTCGACCGGTGGTGACGTGGGCGCACGGCACGAACGGCATGGCCGACGAGTGCGCGCCGTCGCTCGACCCCGCGGACGCCGCGCTCAACATCGAGGCCGCCAACGCGCTGCTGGCGAAGGGGTGGATCGTCGTCGCGACCGACTACGAGGGCGAGGGCACGCCCGGGCTCCTCCCCTACATCGCCGGTCCGAACGCGGCGCGCAACACGATCGACATCGTGCGCGCGGCCGACGACATCAAGGGTGCCGACCCGAGCGGCGAGTACGTGGCGTGGGGGCACTCGCAGGGCGGCCACACCGCGATGCACGTCGAGGACATCGCCGACGAGTACGCGCCGGACCTCGAGATCAAGGGGGTCGTCGCCGGCGCACCGCCGTCGCAGTTCAACCTGCTCTACGACTACCTGAAGACGAGCGAGTTCAAGTACTACCTGCTGATGGCCGCGGCCGGGCTCAACGAGGCGTACGGCGACGAGGCTGCTCCGCTCGACGCGATCATGACGCCGCAGGGCAAGAAGCTCCTCGCGCTGCTCGACCAGGGCTGCTCCGACTTCGTGGCCGACGAGACCGAGGACATCGACGTCGAGGAGAACCTGAAGGGCAACCCCTTCGACGTGCCGGAGTGGGCCGCGCTGTTCAATGCGAACGACCCGCAGCAGTTCACGACGCCCGGGACCGCTCCGCTGCTGATCATCCACGGCGGCGCCGACGAGCAGATCCCGACGGTGTCGAGCAGCATCCTCAGCGAGCACCTGTGCGCGATCGGTGAGCCGCACGAGCGGTGGGTGTACCCCGGACAGCGCCACAGCCCGGTCATCGCGGCGTCGTTCACCGACATGGTGTCGTGGATCGACGCACGGTTCGCGGGCGCTCCGCCCGGGTCGGTGGCCCCCGTCGGTCAGCCCGACGTCGAGGTCACCGGCTGCTGAGCGGAGCGCCGCGAACCGTCGTGTGCCCGTGCTGCGGGACTAGTTGGTGCTGCCGTTCGAGTCGTCGGAGCTCCGCGGCCGCGGGAAGCCGGGAACCGGGCTGTCGTTGCCGGAGTCGCCCGAGTCGTCGGGCAGCGTCCGGGTCGACGACGGGCGCTCGGCCAGGGTGACGGTCACGGTCGAGTCGTCGCCGTCACGCTCGTAGGTGACCTCGACCTCGTCACCGGGGTCGTGGTCGGCGATGACGCGAGCGAGGTCGGTGAAGTCGCCGATCTCGTCGCCGTCGATCTCGGTGATCACGTCACCGGACTGGAGGCCAGCCTCCGCGGCCGGGCTGCCGTCGGCCACCTGGCTCACGGTGACGCCGTCGCCGTCGCCCGTGTTCTGGGAGTCGACCGAGATGCCGAGGTACGCGCCCCCGCTCGAGGGCGCGTCCGACGGCGAGTCGGACGGCGTGCGGCCGGGCCGGTCGTCGGTCGAGGGGCGGTCGTCGGTCGACGGGCGGTCCTGCGGGATCGGCGCCGGCGCGCCGGGCACCGCGGCGACGTCCTTGTCGTCGTCGGCGGTCGCGCGACCGAGGGCGAAGCCGCCGCCACCGATGAGGAGGACGGCCACCACGACGCCGGCGACGATGCCGAGCCAGCGCGGCACCTCGATGACGCGCCGCTCCTTCGTCGCCGTCGCGGTCGTCGCCGCCGCGGGTGCGGGTGCGGGTGCCGGCGGCGGCGCGGGGGTGGGCTCGGTCGGGACGTCCGCGGTCGCGGCGGCGTCGGCGGTCGTGGCCTCGGGTGTGGTCTCGTCGCTCGCGGACGGCGTGTCCGCGGCCGAGTCCTGGGGCGGCGTGTCCTCGGTCGGCGTGTCGTCGCTG
>CAZKTS010000215.1:0-3579 GCA_964555735.1 uncultured Bifidobacteriaceae bacterium | reverse complement strand
AGAGCCCGAACAGTGTGAGGAACGTGACGCCGTCGACGAACCCGGCGATCGCGCCGAGGAGGAAGACGGTGTACGAGCCGCGGGGCAGCACCGCCACCTTCGCGGGCGTGCTGGGGGTGCTCATGCGATCTCCGTTCTGCTGGCGTCGAGGAGCGCGAGGAAGGCCGAGGCCGCGGGCGACAGCCGCGCCGGTCGATGGACGATGCCGATGGCGCGCGTCACCGGCGGGTCGACCGGACGGACGACCGCGCCGCGCCGGGCCGCGTCGACGGCCAGTGGGCGCGGCAGCAAGGTCGCGCCCGCACCCGCGAGCACGAGCGGCACGAGGGCCTCGCGCGAGGTCGTCTCGACCGCCACGTTCGGCACCACGCCTTCGAGCGCGTACGCGTCGTCGACGATCCGACGCGTCGACGTGCCCACGGGTGTCGTCACGAGGGGCAGGGCGGTCACGTCGGCCATCGGGAGCGCGCGGTCCGACGACGCGCCCGCAGGCAGCACGACGAGGTACTCCTGCGTCCCGAGTGCGCCGCGCTCGAGGTCGTCGGGGTCCGGCCGGTGCTCGGTGATCCCCACCTCGGACGCGCCGCTGCGCACGAGGCCGTCGAGCGCCGCCGGGTCGTCGGGCTCGAGCAGCCGCACCGTGACGCCGGGGTGGGCGGCCCGGAACGCGCCGACTGCCGGGGACACCGGATCGACCGCGAGGGTGGGCAGGCACACCAGGTCGAGATGGCCGGCCGCGAGGCCGGTAACCGCCTCGGCCGCGGCTCGCGCCGTCGCGGCGGCGCGCAACGCCTGGCGGGCCGGCTCGAGCAGGGCCTCGCCGGCCGCGGTGAGCACCGCCTGCCGCCCGGTCCGGTGGAACAGCTCGACGCCGAGCTCCCGCTCCAGCCCCGCCACGGTCTGGGAGACCGACGGCTGGGCGACGTGGAGCGCGGCGGCCGCCCGGGTGAACCCGCCCTCGTCGGCCACCGCCACCACGGTGCGGAGCTGGCGCAGATCCATAGGTAGATCCTATGGGACAGGTCAGATACTCGTCTTGGACCTCTGAGCTGATCCGCGGTCCACTGCGGGGGTGGATCCCGCCACCATCGCCGCCGTCGTCGTGATCGGGGCCGCGGTGGGCTTCCTCGGGGGGCTCTTCGGCAAGGGCGGCTCCGCCCTCGCCACACCGTTGCTCGCGGCGGTCGGGATCCCACCCTTCGCCGCGCTCGCCTCGCCCCTGCCCGCGACGATCCCGTCGACCTTCGTCGCGGCGACCGCGTACTGGCGCGAAGGGATGCTCGATTGGCGGCTCGTGCGCTGGACGGTCGGCGTCGGGCTCCCGGCGACCGCGCTCGGCGCGTACGCGACGCAGTGGATCGGCGGCAACGCGCTCGTGGTGGCGACCGAGCTGGTGCTCACGGGCCTCGGGCTGCGCTTCCTGCTCCGCCCCGGCGATCCGCACGAGCACGTGCACCGACCTCCCGCCGAGCTCGGGCGGATCATCGGCGTCGCGCTGCTCGTGGGTGTGCTCGCCGGCCTGCTCGCCAACAGCGGCGGGTTCCTGCTTGCTCCCCTGTTCGTCGTGGTGCTCGACCGCACGATCAAGCAGGCGTTCGCGGCGTCACTCGCGGTCGGGGCCGCGCTCGCGATCCCAGGCACCGCGGTGCACGCAGCCCTCGGCCACATCGACTGGACCGTCGTCGTGGTGTTCGGGCTGGCCTCGGTGCCGCTGTCATGGGTCGGTGCGCGGGTCGCGCTCCGCACCCACGCGCCGCGCCTCGAGCGGATCTACGGCGCCGCGCTCACCGTGCTCGGCATCACGTTCCTCGTGACGCTCTGACTCGTCGTGCACGCGCGGCGCGCGGTGGTGCTCAGTCCCAGCCGAACGGCTCGAGCACGAGGTCGGCGATCTCCTGGAGCGTGCTGCGGTCGTCGTCCTGGTCGGCGAGGTCATCAATGACCGCGCGGGCCGCGCCCGGGGGACCGTCGGCGACAGCCGTGATGACCAGGCGGTCGTCGTCGTCGCCCCACACGATCACGTCGCCCGACGCGGTCGTGTAGAGGTGCGTGCGCATCCCGTCGGTGCGCCCGCCGCGGCCGCCGGCGGGGAGGCCGGACCAGTCGGTGAGCCCACGCTGCTGGAAGACCGAGACCGCGAAGAGGCCGTCGCCGTAGAACAGCTGCACCGAGCCGTCGGGGTGCTGGTAGCGGCCGAGCAGCCGGTACCCACCCGCGAGGTGGTCGGGTGCGAGGAACCCGTCGGGCACCTCGTCGATCGCGACGGGCCCCGCGGCCGCGACCTCGGGCGGCGACGGCACCGCGGGCGCAGCGATCCCGGTGGTGAGCCGCACGAAGCCGACCGAACGGACGACCTCGCCGTCGGCGTCCAGGATCTCCCGACGCAGCAGCTGGCCGGTCTCGTCGTCGATCGCGTACCGGGCCCGGACGTCGCCGTCGCGGCTGGCCTCGACGACGGTGGCCGCCCGGCCCGCGACGGTGTCGTCGCCGGCCAGCTCGAGGTCCCACGACGAGCCCGGCTTCGGCGCGGCCAGGCCGTCCACCGTGCGCCATGCGACCTCGGGCCCGCCGCCGACGCCGCTCCAGCGGCGCAGGCCGTCGCCCTGCACCTGGTCGTCGCCGGTGCCCACCACGAACGCGCCTCGGAGCGACCGGGCACCGATGCGGGCGATCTTGTCCGCGCCGCTCTCGTCCTCCCAGCGAACCTCGACGTAGCCCGCGAAGGTGTCGGCGGGCGCGGTGCGCGCCCGCTCGAGCAGCTGCTCGGCGTCCGCGTCTCCGCCGGCCCGGGCATCGGCACCCGAGACGAGCGCGACGGCGATCACCGCCAGCCCGGTGATGAGCACAGTGCGCGCGGCGCGGGTCGTGACGCTCACCGCCCGACGCCTCCGGGCACGGCCTCGCCCGCGACGTTGCTCACGACGTCGTTGCCGACCGACGACCGCACCGCGTGGGCGTTGGTGAAGCTGGCGACTGCCGGCTTCACCCGGTCCTGACCGGGCACGACCGCCACCGCGACGATGACGATCGCCGCCGCGGTGCTGGCGGCGATGGCGACGAAGCGCGCGGCGCGGTTCCGCTTCGCGCGCGCGTCGCGCAGGCTGACGACGTTGGCGTCGCGCGAGTCGTCCGAGTCGTCGCCGCTCGTATCGGACGGGTCATCGGACGCGAGGAGTCGCTCCCAGAAGCCGTCGGGTGCGTCGCGCAGTGGCAGCGAGCGAATGGCGTCGCGCGCGGCCTGCACGTCGGCGAGGACGTCGCGCCACTCCGCCGACTCGGCGAGGCGGGCGTCGACCGCGGCACGCGTGGCGGCGTCGAGCTCGCCGTCGACGTAGGCCGACAGCAGGTCCTCGGTCAGCGCGCCGTCGCGCGGGCCCATCGGCTCGTCGTCGGGTGGTCGGTGCTCGGTCACGCCGCCCCCTGGGTGAGTGCGGTCCGCAGGAGGCGGCGGCCGCGATGGATGCGCGAGCGGACCGTCCCCACGGGGATGGCCAGCGCGGTGGCGATCTGCTCGTACGACTGGTCGGCGACGTCGCAGAGCACGACCGGCACCCGGAACTCCTCGGGCAGTGACGCGAG
>CAZKTS010000214.1:0-5444 GCA_964555735.1 uncultured Bifidobacteriaceae bacterium | reverse complement strand
CGTGTGCGGTGGTGCTCGAGGGCATGCTGCCGATGGACGAGGTCCTGCGCCAGAGCGGCCAGTACGGCCCGCGTGTCGAGGTGCCCGACGACGCCGACGTCCAGACCAAGCTCCTCGCGTTCATCGGCCGAACCCCGTAAGGGTCATCACCGCGCCCGTTAGGCTCACGGCTTCGATCGAGGCAGGGCAGATGTCGAAGCCGACGAGCAGCTCCACCGCTCGCAGGGTCACCGGTCCACTCAAGACCTGGTACGACCTGCACGAGGCGCTCGCCCACGAGGTGCGCGCCCTCGCCGACCTCGCCGCGGGAATCGCGGCCGACGGCCTCAACTCCTTCGCGCAGCGCTTCGGCGCCTTCGACGCGGAGCTGCGGAACCACTCCGAGGTCGAGGACGGCATCATGTTCCCCGCCATCGTCGCGGCAGGCGGTTCCGTGCCGGACCACCTGCTCCACGAGCACCGAGACGAGCAGCTGGCGGTCTACGCCCTCGGTGCGGGGATCATGGGTGCGAAGGGGCGTGGTGACGAGGCATCGCTCACCGGCCTCGCGCCGTTGGCCACGAACCTGCGCGACGGCTTGCTCCGGCACCTCGAGGCAGAGGAAGAGGAGGTGCTCGGCCAGGTCGACGGGCTCTTCGACACCGACCAGCAGTCGCAGCTCCTTCGCACGATCATCACCTCGATGCCACCGGACCCTCGCATGCAGCCGTGGGTCGCCGCCGCGCTCACGCCGGAGCACCTCGAGGCGCGGCTCCGCAACATGGCGGGCTCGCTGGGGCACGACGCGCTCGTGGCCATGCTCACCCAGATCCACGACGGCGTCGACGCCGCGACCTGGGACGTCGTGAAGTCGCCCACGCCGGATCTCGCGGCGCTCGTGCCTGGATCCTGACCCGCGGTCAGGGAGTGCGGTCGATGAAGAGCACCGTCGGACCGCGCCGGGCGAGGGCTCGCTCGACCGCACCGGCGGCGTCCGCAACCTCGGCGACGCGCTCGGTCGTCGCACCGAAGCCGCGCATGATGGCGTCGAGGTCGAGCGCGGGGTCGTCGAAGTCGAGGCCGACGAATCGAGTCGTGTCGAAGTCGCTGCCCATGAACCGCACCCACAAGTCCTTCAGCAGGCGGTACTCGTGGTTCACGAAGCAGACGAACACCACCGGAAGGTGCATCGCGGCGGCGGTCCAGATCGAGTGCACGGAGAACAGGCTGCCCCCGTCGCCGACGAAGCAAGCGGTGGGACGCTCCGTCGCCAGCGAGATGCCGACCGAGAGCGGCATCGCCCACCCGAGTGCACCGCCCCGAGGACTGAAGTGGACGTTGCGGAAGCCCGTCCCCATGGCCATCTGCTGCACGAGCTCGTCCTCGGACGAACCCTCCGTGACCACGTGCGTCGAGGTCGGATCGAGCTGCTCCAGGACCGCGAAGATGATCGCGTCCGATGGATCGCGTCCCGAGCCGGAGTAGGAGGCCCTGAGCGAGTCGATGTCGGGTGCGACATCAGCGTCGGTGATCGAAGCCTCGCCATCAACCTCGAGTGCGCGGGCGATGCTGTCGAGGCTGGCGCGGATGTCGCCGACGACGGCGATGTCGACCGGCCAGTCGAACGCGAGCTGCTCGGTGGCCGGCGTGATCTGGATCAGGCGTACCTCGGGTGGCACGCACTGGTCGCCGGTGTACGTGAAGGTGTCGAGCTTCTCGCCGAGCAGCAGCACCGTGTCGTAGCCGGCGAGGATCTCGCGCACGTCCTTGGTGGTGGGCGGGAGCGCACCCTTGAAGGTCGGATGGAGCATGTCGCACACGCCTTGCACGTGGAACGGCGCGGCGTAGACGTCGGCGTCGAGCGCGAGCGCGATGTTCGTCATCATGGGCACCGAGCGGTCCCAGCCGACTGCGTAGTCCACGACCATCGCCAGCTTGCCGGCTGCCTTCAGTGCGTCGGCGACCTGCGTGATCGACGCGCTCGCGGTGTCATCGAAGACCTGCGTCTGCTTGAACGTGATCCGCTCCGTCGAGCCCTGCATGAAGTCCATCGGAACGGAGAGGAACACCGGGCGAGTCGGTTGGAGTCCCGCCTGCACCCAGCAGCGCTGGAGCGCGACGCTGAGCTCGTCGATGTTGCGAACCTCGTACTGGTACTTGGTCGCGGTCTCGGCGAGCTGGGTGTTCGGCCCTCCGAGCACCGGGTTGTGGATGAGGAAGCGACTGTCCTCGGTGCCGTTCACCACGAAGAGCGGTACCCCGCTCAGGTACGCGTTGCGCAGGTTGAACATGCCGCTCGCGAGGCCGGGGTAGGTGTGCAGGCTCACCATCGCGGTCTTGCCGGTCGCGAGCGAGTAGCCCGCGGCGATGCCGACGGCACTCGGCTCGTTGAGTGCAAGTACGTAGGTGGCTTTCGAGCCGGCCAGCGCGGCGAGGAACGTCGTCTCCGTGGTTCCGGGATTCCCGAACACGTACTCGATGTCGTAGTTGGCGACGAAGTCCTGGACGAGCTCGGCGCCGGTACGAGTCGCGCTCATCGTGGCCTCCGCTTCACGAGATCGGGACGAGCAGACGAGACGAGGAGTGGATCGTGTTCAGGCTGCTCGTGCCGACGCTCGCGTGACGGAAGCCCATCATCGCGGGCACGTCCTCGTCCTGGTCGTCACTCGCGAGCACGAGCCGGAGACGGTGTCCGACGTCGAAGCGACGGGCGTTGGCGACGAGCGGCACGCGGTAGACGGTCGTCTCGCCGGGTACGACGGCATCCATCGCGCGGCAGGGGAGCACCGGCGCGCCGGGGGCACTCCGTGCCTCGTCGACCGCGCGGAGGCTGGCGCGCAGGTACCCCGCGGTCACGTCGACCGTCGCGCCGCCGGGCGTGACGTCCTGCAAGGTGACGAACCACGCGGTATCGATCGCCGTCGAGGTCGCGTGCAGCTCGAGCTCGAGGTCGCCGGCGACGTCGAGCGGCTCCTCGAGGGCGGCGGTGGTCCACTCGAGCACGGAGGGCGGATCGGTCTCGCTGGGCTTCGCTCGGTTCAGACCCGTCCCGAGGGTCATGAGCGCTCGCGCTCCTGGCTCGCCTTCGTCGTCGTCGAGCAGCCAGTCGGCGCGGAGCGCCAAGGCGCGGAGGCGCGCCTCGGGTGGCGGCCACACCGTGCTGGTCCGCCACTCGTCGGCTCCCGGCATCCAGTAGCGGATCGGGTCGCCGTCGAGGACGCCGGTGTCGCGCCCCTTGAGCCAGTGGTCGTACCAAGCGAGGGCCTCGACGTGGAGGCTCTCCCACGGCCAGGTCAACCCGAAGTCGCCGAGCATCGCGACGCGCACCTCCGGCGCGTTCGTGAGCGCCTGGAAGGTCGGGAACGTCGACGGCAGGTGCAGCGGGACGTTCTGCCAGTCGCAGCCGAGATACGTCGGAACCTCGACTCGGTCGAGCAGTGGCGTGAGGTCGCGCTCGTCCCACCAGTCGTCGTGCTGCGGGTGCTCGACGGCCATCGAGCGCCACAGGTCATCCCACGGATGGGGATCGTGGTGCAGCTTCAGTGCCTCCCGGAGCACGACCACCGACGACTCGCCGTTCATCGTCGCGAACTTGCGGTGCAGCGGTGGCGTGCGGAGCACATGGCGCGCGGCGTCGACGAGCGAGCTGCGCCAGAGCTCGTCACCGTGCGCGGAGGTGAGACCGACCATCGCGAGGAACGGGGTGACGAAGCTCGCGCTGAAGAGGCCGTGATGCATCGCGGCGTCGTAGAGGTCGGTGGTCACGGCGAGGGGGAAGATGGCCCGGAGATGTTCGGGCTGCTCGATCGCCGCCTCCAGCTGGGTCATCGCGAAGTAGCTGATCCCGAGCATCCCGACGTTGCCGTCACACCAGGGCTGGGTGGCGGCCCACTCGACGAGGTCGTGGACGTCATGGCGCTCCTGCTCGTCGAAGAAGCCGAACGTGCCGCCCGACCCGCCGGTGCCACGGAGGTTCGCGATGACGTGCACGTAGCCGCGCGGCACCCAGAAGTCGGTGGCCCCGGCTTCGATGAACCCCATCGGTGCACCGAGATCCTGGATCTGGCGCGGATACGGCGATGCGGAGACGAGCGCGGGGTAGGTGCCGGCGTCGTCCGGCCGGTGCACGTCGGCCAGGAGGACGGTGCCGTCCCGCACGGTCACGGCGACGTCCTCGTCGCAGCGGGTCGAGTGCTCGGGCTCGGAGAGGTGCCGGTAGGTGCGGCCGGTGGTCTGGGGACCGTTGAGCAGACGCTGCCCAGGGTCGGTGCCGGCGGCCTTCACCATGCACGCACGCTAGGAGGATGTCACCGACGCGACCAAGCCGAACCGTGCCGTCCCCGACGCGCACGCGCGGGCGACCGGGCGACGGACCCCGCCGCGCCGGATCGCCCGCACGTGCGCCTACACGACCGCGCCGCGCGACCGGTCCTCGACCGCGTAGGCGAGGATCAGCGCGAGCGGGAAGAAGATCAGGCTGAGGATGAAGTAGCCGAAGAAGCTGTGCCCCTTGCGACCGGCGACCCGCGCCGGCCAGAACGCGAGCAGGATCCAGATGATGGCGAAGGCGATGATGCCGAACGTCCATCCGTCCGAGAGTGCGAGCATGACGACCTCCTTGTCGTGGTGCTCCTTCTACGGGTCGGGCCGTTCATCGCCATCACCCTTGTGGGATGAACATTGCGCCGGGACTTTGTGCCCTGGTGGCGCGTGGGGTGATCCGGTTCGATCGGTCGGTGAGCACCACCGAGGCACCGAAGCTCCCGCCCCCATGGTTCAAGCACTCCTTCTGGCACGTGCACCGGTTCCTGCACCGCGTCAGCGGTGGCCGGTTCCTGTGGACGCCGGCCAGCAAGCGGGGCTGGGGCGCCATGGGGCTGACCACCGTCGGGCGCCGATCAGGCAAGCCCCGCACCGTCATCGTCGGGTACCTCGAGGACGGTCCCGACCTCGTCACCATGGCCATGAACGGCTGGGACGAGGGCGACCCGGCCTGGTGGCGCAACCTCCAGGCCGATCCCACCGCGACCGTCCGGCTCCCGCATCAGCCACCCCGACCCGTGCGGGCACGCGCTGCGAACGGTGAGGAGCGGGAACGTCTGTGGCAACGGTGGGCCGAGGTCGATGCCGATCTCGACGCCTACGCCGGCAGTCGTTCGTCCACCACCCCGGTCGTCGTGTTCGAGCCGCGAGCCGAGGGGTGAGCGGGATGGGGACAAGAGCAGAGAAGAGGAGAGGAGGGGAAGGCCGCGCCGGGCTGCTCGGAGAATACGCTTGACCATATATATGTAGTGCCGTATATTGAGCGGGTGCCCACCGACTTGGCCGTCCTCGAGGCGATCGCGGAGCCGACCCGGCGCCAGATCCTCGACGCGGTGCGCGAGCGGGAGCGCTCGGTCGGCGAGCTGGTCGAGACGGTCGGCATGCACCAGCCCGGCGTGTCGCGCCATCTCAAGGTGCTGCGC
>CAZKTS010000213.1:0-42156 GCA_964555735.1 uncultured Bifidobacteriaceae bacterium | reverse complement strand
CCTCGACCGCATGGTCGTCGACGCCGGCGGCCGGATCTACCTCGCCAAGGACTCGCGGCTGGCCCCCGAGCTGCTGCCGGCGATGTACCCCGACCTCGACCGCTTCCGCGAGCTCCGCGCGCGCGTCGACCCGTCGGGCGTGCTCCGTTCCGACCTGTCGCGCCGGCTGCGCATCGACGAGTGATCGCGGGCAGCTGATGGAGGACGCCCTCGGCGGGGTGCAGTCGGTGCTCGTGCTCGGCGGCGGCTCCGAGATCGCGATCGCGACGCTCCGACGCCTCGTGGCCGACCGGACCCGCACCGTGCTGCTCGCCGCGCGCGCACCGGAGGCGCTCGCCGCCACCGCCGACGACCTCCGCGCTCGCGGGGCCACGACCGTCGAGACCATGGCGTTCGACGCGGCCGACACGGCATCGCACGAGGCGTTCGTGGAGCGCGTGTTCGACCGCGACACCGACATCGATCTGGTCCTGGTCGCGTTCGGCGTGCTCGGCGACCAGGCCGAGGCCGAGCGCGACGGGATGGCGGCGGCGGAGATCGCGAGCGTCAACTACGTGGGCGTGGTGTCCGTGACCATGCCGATCGTCGCCCGTCTCCGTGCGCAGGGGCACGGCACGATCGTCGCGCTCTCCTCCGTGGCCGGCGAGCGGGTGCGCCGGTCGAACTTCGTCTACGGCTCGTCCAAGGCCGGCATGGACGGCTTCTTCCAGGGCCTCGGCGACAGCCTCGACGGCACCGGCGTCCACGTCATGGTCGTCCGGCCGGGCTTCGTGCACACGAAGATGACCGCGGGCCTCGAGCCCGCGCCCCTCGCCACGACGCCCGACGCGGTGGCAGACGCCATCGTCACCGGGATCGCCCGTCGCTCGTCGGTCGTGTGGGTGCCGCCCGCACTGCGATTCGTCATGTCGGCGCTCCGACACCTGCCCCGCCAGGTGTTCCGGCGCCTCCCGCTCTAGGCCCGACCGTGCGCACCGTCGCGGCGTTCGACTTCGACGAGACCCTCTCCACGCGCGACAACGTCGTGCCGTTCATGCGCCGCGTCGGCGGCCCGGCCCGGTTCGCACTCGGGATCCTCGCCGCGGCACCCGCCCTCGCGCGCCGCCGCCGCGACGACGCCAAGGCTCGGGCCGCTCGGCGGGTCTTCGCCGGCCGTCTCGCCGCGGACGTGCGCGACGAGGGCACGCGCTTCGCCGCCGAGATCGTGGAGCACCACCTGCGCGACGAGGCGGTCGCGCGCGCGGCGTGGCACCGGGCCGAGGGTCATGAGCTCGTCATCGTCACCGCGTCGTTCGACGTCTACGTCGAGCCCGTGGCCGAGCGGCTCGGTTTCGACGCGGTGCTGGCGACCGCGCTGGAGGTCGAGGCCGACGGCCGGCTCACCGGGCGCCTCGACGGCCCGAACGTGCGCGGCGCGGAGAAGGTCGTCCGCCTCGAGACGTGGTTGCAGGGCGCGCCGGCCACCGTCTGGGCCTACGGCGACAGCGGTGGCGACCGCGAGCTGCTCGCACGCGCGGACCACCCCATGTACCGGCGCTTCTCGTGAGCGGCGTCGACACCGCGCCCGCCGTGGCGTCCGACCGGGGGCTCGACGGCTGGATCCGGCGGTGGTTCGGCTCGCGCGCGCTGCTGGTCGTCGTGCTGCTGGTGTGCGTCGGCACGCCCGTGCTCGTCGTCACCCGCACCGTCGCGCTCTACCCGCCGCCGTCGCCGTACGACGAGGTCCAGCACCTCGACTACACGACCCGCCTCTCGCGCGGCGAGCTGCCGCGCCTCGGGGACCGGCTCACCCAGCGCCAGCTGCGCCTCCAGGCCTGCGCCCGGGTGAACATCGACCGGAAGCCGCCGCCGCGCTGCGACGACCGCCGCTTCGACCCCGACGACTTCACCGCCGGCGGCTACCAGTACGAAGCCCACCAGCCGCCCGCGTACTACGCGGTCACCACCGGCCTCCGCTTCGTCACGAGCCGGGTGCTCGGGATCGACGATGAGCTCGACGCGACCCGACTCACCGGCATCGCGTGGCTCGCGGCGGGACTGCTGGTGCTCTGGGTCGCCGGGCGGCTGTTCCGGGTCGAACCCTGGACGATGGCGGCGCTCCTGCTCATCGTGGCGCTCTCGCCGCTGCCCGCCTTCCTCTCGAGCACGGTCACCAACGACGCCGCGTCGATCCTCGCCGGCGCGCTCGCGCTCTGCCTCGCCGGCGTCGCGCGTCGCCGCCCCGGCGCGCGATGGGTGCCCTGGCTGCTGCTCGGCGGCGGCGCGCTCATCGCCCTGCTGAAGTCGACCAACGTCATCGCGCTCGTCGCGGTCGCACTGCTGCTGCTCTGGGAGGCGTGGCGTGACCGCCCCGAGCCCGCCGACCTCCGTACGACGCTGCGACCGTGGTGGCGCACCGGCGGTGCGCTGCTCCTGGGCGGCGCGGTCGCGGTCGTCGTGTGGGCGATCGTCGTGCGATCCCTCGCGACGACCAACCCGTACGACATCCCGATCTACGCGTCGGTGCTGCACGTGGACGGGCTGCCGCTCGGGAAGCTGTGGGAGGACCTCGGGCTCATCCTCGGGCCGCTCTCCGACAGCACGACCCCGCCGTTCCTCTGGCAGGAGGGGCAGCAGCTCTACCTGCACCTGGTGAAGGGGTTGATGCTCGCGGCGGCGATCGCGTGGGTCTTCGTCCGGCCGCGCGAGTGGCCCCACATCCTCGGTGCCGCGGCGCTGGTCTCGATGCTGGTGGTGTCGTTCGCGCTCGGCATCGCCTTCTTCATCTCGTACCGCGCCGACCCCGCGCTCTCCGGGCGCTACGTGCTCTCAGCCGCGCCGGTGTTCGTGCTGGCGCTCGCCGGCGCGGCGCGAGGGAAGGCGCCGGCGGTCGCGCTGTGGGCCGTCGCCGGTTCGTACTTCGCGATCGAGACCGCGGCACTCCTCTGACGCCGCGGCGACCGAACAACGACCGGAGGTCCGGGGCCACCCCTCCGGTACCATTGCTCGGATGTCCTCGTTCCTCGAAGCGCTCGCCGATCGTGTCCTCGTGTTCGACGGCGCCTTCGGAACCGGCGTCCAGGGCTACGACCTGACCGCCGACGACTTCGGCGGCCCCGAGCTCGAGGGCTGCAACGAGCGCCTCGTGCTCACCCGGCCCGACGTCATCAAGGAGCTCCACCTCGCGTTCTTCGAGGCCGGCGTCGACGCGGTCGAGACCGCCACCTTCGGCGCGTTCCCCACGGTGCTCGCCGAGTACGACATCCCCGAGGAGACGCGCGACATCAACCTCGCCGCGGCCCGCATCGCGCGCGAAGCCGCCGAGGAGCACTCCACCCCCGATCGCCCGCGTTGGGTCATCGGCTCGGTGGGTCCCGGCACCAAGCTCCCCTCGCTCGGGCACGTCGCCTTCGCCGACCTGCGCGACTCGTACCTGCCCCAGATGGAGGCGCTGCTCGAAGGCGGCGTCGACGCCATCCTCATCGAGACGGTCCAGGACCTCCTCCAGGGCAAGGCCGCGCTGATCGCGGCCCGGCGGGCGATGGCCACGACCGGCGTCGAGGTGCCGCTCATGGTGCAGGTCACCGTCGAGACCACCGGGCGCCTCCTCATCGGCTCCGAGATCGGCGCCGCGCTCACGGCGCTGGACGCGCTCAAGCCCGACGTCGTCGGGCTCAACTGCGCCACGGGCCCGGCGGAGATGACCGAGCACCTTCGCTACCTCTCCCAGCACGCCCGCATGTACCTCTCGTGCCTGCCGAACGCCGGGCTGCCGTCGGTGGTCGACGGCCACACCCACTACGACCTCACGCCCGAACAGCTCGCCGACGCGCACGAGCGGTTCGTCTCTGAGTTCGGCATCAACATCGTGGGCGGGTGCTGTGGCACCACGCCGGCGCACCTGCGCGCGGTGGTCGAGCGCCTCGGCCGGCACCCCGTCGCCACGCCGCGCGCACCGGCGCACGAGCCGGGCGCGTCGTCGGCGTACACGCACGTGCCGTTCCACCAGGACACGTCGATTCTCATCATCGGCGAGCGCACCAACGCCAACGGCTCCAAGAAGTTCCGCGAGGCGATGCTCGACGCCGACTGGGACACCTGCGTGCAGATGGGCCGCGAGCAGGTGAAGGAAGGCGCGCACGTCCTCGACGTGTGCGTCGACTACGTGGGCCGCGACGGCGTCGCCGACATGCACGAGGTGGCCTCGCGCCTGGCCACGCAGGCCCCGCTCCCGCTCGTGCTCGACTCGACCGAGCACCAGGTGATGGAGGCCGGGCTCCAGCACTCCGGCGGCAAGGCGATCCTCAACTCTGCCAACCTCGAGGACGGCGAGGGCCCGGGCTCGCGCATCGACCGCGTGTTCACGCTCGCGCGCGAGTACGGCGCCGCAGTCATCTGCCTCGCGATCGACGAGGAGGGCCAGGCCCGCACGGCCGACTGGAAGTTGCGGATCTGCAAGCGCATCCACGATCTCGCGGTCGACGAGTACGGCCTCGAGCCCACCGATCTGATCTTCGACATGCTCACCTTCCCCCTGGGCTCCGGGCAGGAGGAGCTGCGCCGCGACGGCATCGAGACGATCGAGGCCATCCGGCGCGTGAAGACCGAGCTCCCGGGCGTCTCGACGACGCTCGGTGTCTCCAACGTCAGCTTCGGGCTCAAGCCCGCGCTCCGCCACGTGATCAACAGCGTGTTCCTCCACGAGTGCGTCGAGGCCGGCCTCGACTCCGCCATCGTGCACGCGGCGCGCATCATGCCGATGCACAAGATCGACGAGCACGTCCGCGAGCTCGCACTCGACCTCGTCTACGACCGCCGGAGGCCCGCCCCGAGCGGCAGCGGGGAGCCGGACTACGACCCGCTGGTGGAGCTGATGGCCGCGTTCGAGGACGTGGATGCCGCGGCGGTCGAGCAGGAGGACCGTTCCGACTGGCCCGTGAGCGAACGGCTCAAGCACCGCATCATCGACGGCGACCGCGACGGCCTGGAGGCCGACCTCGACGCGCAGCTCACGGAGCTGCCGGCCCTGGCCATCGTCAACGACGTCCTGCTCGACGGCATGAAGGTCGTCGGGGAGCTCTTCGCGACCGGTGAGATGCAGCTTCCGTTCGTGCTCCAGAGCGCCGAGACCATGAAGGCCGCGGTCGCGCACCTCGAGCCGCACATGGAGAAGTCCGACAGCGGCGGCAAGGGCACGGTCGTGCTCGGCACCGTGAAGGGCGACGTGCACGACATCGGCAAGAACCTCGTCGACATCATCCTCACCAACAACGGCTATCTGGTCCACAACATCGGCATCAAGGCGCCACTGCAGGCCTTCGTCGACAAGGCGAAGGAGGTGGAGGCCGACGCGATCGGCATGAGCGGCCTCTTGGTGAAGAGCACGCTCATCATGCGCGAGAACCTCGAGGAGCTGAACACGCTCGGTCTCGCCGAGACGCCGGTGCTGCTGGGTGGTGCCGCGCTCACGCGCACCTACGTCGAGCGCGACCTGCGCGGCGTCTACGAGGGGCGGCTCTTCTACGGCAAGGACGCGTTCGAGGGCCTGCGCACGATGGACGAGCTCATGGAGGGCAAGCGCACCGGCGCGCTGGACCCCGACTTCGGTCGGGCACTCGGCGGACGCGACCTCCCACCTCGGCGCAGCGAGCGCGGCGGCGACGCCGAGAGCGACGACGACATCCCGGCACGCTCCGACGTCGCGACCGACGTCCCGATCTTCACGCCCCCGTTCCTCGGTGCACGGGTGGCCAAGGGCATCGGGCTCGACGAGATCGCCGGCTACATCAACGAGACGGCGCTCTTCCGCAACCAGTGGCAGTTCCGTCCCGACAAGACCACGAACGAGACGGACGAGGAGTTCAAGGCGCGCATCCGCCCGACGCTGCGCGAGGAGCTCGCGACCGCTCAGGCCACCGGCTCGCTCGTGCCCGCGGTGGCGTGGGGGTACTTCCCGGTCAACAGCGAGGGCAACGACCTCGTCGTGTGGACCGACGACGATCGCCGGACCGAACGCCTGCGTTTCACGTTCCCGCGGCAGCGCAAGGACCGCTTCCTCTGCATCAGCGACTTCTTCCGTCCGGTCGAGTCCGGTGACGCGGACTACGCCGCGTTCCACGTCGCGACCATGGGGTCCGAGGCCACCGTCCGGGAGCGCGAGCTGTTCGCCGCCGACCGGTACACCGAGTACCTGCTTTGCCACGGCCTCTCGGTGGAGATGACCGAGGCGCTCGCCGAGCTCTGGCACCGCCGCATCCGCGAGGAGTGGGGCTTCGCCGACGAGGACGGCCCGAGCCTGGCCGGCCTGTTCCGTCAGCAGTACCGCGGCTCGCGCTACTCGTGGGGCTACCCGGCCTGCCCGGACCTCGAGGACCAGGCGAAGCTCGACGACCTGCTCGACCTCTCGAGCATCGGTGTGCACCTCACCGAGGAGTTCCAGCTCGAGCCCGAGCAGAGCACCTCGGCGATCATCGTCCCGCACCCCGAGGCGAAGTACTTCATCGCCTGACCCGGCTCGCGCGAGGCGACGGCCGCTAGCCTCCGGGCTTCGCCAACCGGGCGGAGCAGCGGGAGGAGCGGGGGCCGTGCCCGACGACACAACGTCCGAACCGTCACTGCGCACACGACTGTTCCCGTCGCGCGTCGCGGTCGCGATCGTCGCCCTCGTCTGCGTCGTCGTGCCCGCCACGCTGGTGTCGCTCCAGATCAACCAGAACCCGAAGCTCTCGCCCATCGACGAAGCCGCGCACATGGACTACGTGCAGCGCATCGAGGAGGGCACGATCCCCCGCCAGGGTGAGTTCCTGCTCGAGAGCACGCGCGAGCTCATCTCGTGCCGGGGCACCGACCTGCCGGGGATCGTGGTCCCGCGCTGCGAGGCCAAGAACAAGGGCGCGGGGCTCTACCCCGGCGGCGGGAGCCAGTACGAGGCCCAGCAGCCGCCCACCTACTACATGGTCACCGTGCCGGGGCGCTGGGTGCTCCAGAACGTCTTCCAGGTCGACAACGAGCTGGACGCGACGCGCGCCACCGGGATCTTCTGGCTGGTCGCCGCACTGCTGATGCTCTGGGTCGCCGGTCGACTCATGGACATCGGCGTGTACGCGCTGGGAGGCGCGCTGCTGCTGCTCGCGGTGTCACCCCTCGGCATCTATCAGTCGTCGACCGTCTCCAACGATGCCACCGCGATCTTCGCGGGCGGGCTGGTCGCGCTGGTGGGTGCGCTCACCTACCGACGAGGCGGCGGCGGCCGATGGTGGTCGGTCCTGCTGGTCCTGACCGGCGCGCTCGCCGTCTCGTTCAAGACCACGAACATGCTGCCGGTGCTGATCGTGGCCGCGCTCTTCGGGGTCAAGGCGATCGCGGACCGGGCCGACGGCGAGTCGATCTGGACCACCGTCAAGCGCTGGTGGCCGTCGGGCGGGTGGCTGCTCCTGGGAGGCGGCGTCGCCGGCGTCGCGTGGGTGCTCACGCACCGAGCCCTCGCGCTCATCCCGCTCTCCAAGGAGCCGGCGTTCGGCATCCTCCGCCAGGACTTCCTGCACAAGTCGACGGTGCTCGAGCAGGCGGCCGAGCTGTTCCGCCCGCTGACCGGCGCGTACACGACGGGCGAGACGCTCCGGCAGAACGTCCAGCTCCCGTTCGCCGAGGTCCTCGGCTTCCTGATCATCGCGGCCGCGCTCGGCGGGCTGTTCACCAGCCCGCGGCGATGGAACCACTGGCTCGGGCTGCTCTGGGTCCCGATCGTCTACGTCGTCGGCGCGATCTTTGGGCTCAGCATCCTCTTGAGCTACGAGTCGGACCCGGGCCTGTCGGGCCGGTACGCGCTCTCGGCCGCGCCGCTGCTGATCCTCGTGCTCGCGGCGTCGCTCGTCGGGAAGTGGTCGGTGCGGGCGATCGGCGCGTTCGCGGTCGCGATGGCGCTCACGACGTTCGCGGTGATGGTGACCTGACGCTCAGCGCTCGTCGGAGCGGTCGGGCTCGGCCTCGAGGATGAACTGGTAGCCGAACATCGTGGGCCACAGGCTCAACGAGATCGAGTCCAGGAGTCGCACCCAGCGGCCCGCACCCGACTCCATCCCCAGCGCGTCCAGCGGGAGCCCGACCGGCTCGATCCGTCGGACCACGAAGCCCTCACGCTCGAGCGTGCGCTTGATGCTGCGGCGGGTGAAGAAGCGGAGATGCGTCTTGTCGAGGATGCCCCGCTGGTCGTAGTCGAACCGGCCGAGCAGGGAGCGCGTGCGCGGGTACCAGTGCGCGATGTTCGGGACGCACACCACGAGGGATCCGCCTGGACGCAGGACGCGCTTCGCGTCGCGCAGCAGCCGCTCGGGCTCGCGGAGATGCTCGATCACATCGGCCGCGAGGACCAGGTCGAACCCGCTGCCGACCTCGTCGGGGATGCCCTCGTCGAGGTTGGCCTGGAAGAACGCGCCGAGCCGACCGTGCACCTCGGGCGACTCGTGCAGGTCGACGCCGGTGACGTGGTGCCCCAGCGACTGGAGCCGCTCGGCGAGGTGGCCGGCCGAGCACCCGAGGTCGAGGATCTTGCTCGGCGGTCGCGAGCCGAGCAACGCGAAGATCCGCCCGTGGGAGCTGTCGTCGCTCTCCTTGAGCTGATACTCCTCGCCGAGCGCGACGCGGTCGCCGGAGCCGAAGCCGGCCTTCTGGAGGCGGTACGCGCCGACGTCCTTGGTGACGTCCCATGCGTACTGCAGGCCGTTCACGTAGCAGATCTCGTCGCCGTAGTAGGTGGGGATCGGCACCTCGACGATCCGCTTCCCGGCGTCGTGCAGCTGGATGATGATCTGGGTGTCGAAGTTGAAGCCGTCGGAGTTCTTCTCGAACGGCAGGTCGCGCAACGCGTCGACGCGGTAGGCCCGGTAGCCCGAGTGGAACTCGGTGAGATCGGTGCCGAGTGCGGTGTTCTCGAGCTTCGAGAGGATCCGGTTGCCGACGAACTTGTAGAGCGGCATGCCGCCCCGGCGCGCCGCGCCCTTGATCATGATCCGGGAGCCGAAGACCGCGTCGGCGTCCCCGCGCTCGAGCGGCGCCACGATCTCGGGCAGGCACTCCGGCGCGTACTGGCCGTCGCCGTGCAGCAGCACGACGATGTCGAGACCACGCTCGATCGCGAACTGGTAGCCGGCCTTCTGGTTGCCGCCGTAGCCGAGGTTGCGGGGCTGGCGCACCATCGTGATGGGCAGGTCCGAGGTCTGCTGGTACCCGAGACCCACGAGATAGGTGGAGTCCTGGCTGTGGTCGTCACTCACGAAGATCTCGGAGATCCGCGAGCGGAAGTCGGCCGGGATGCGGTCGAGGACGCTCGCGAGCGTGGTCGCCGCGTTGTACGCGACGACGAGGATGCCGATCTTGAGGGGCGGGGCGGTCTGGAGCGCCGAGTCGTCAGCCATGAGCCTTCTGCACGCACGAGGGGCCGGGACCGGTCGAGCGTACCCGCGGACCCATGGTGGCCGCCGAACCCGATGCCGTAGCATCCCCTCCGCATGAAGGGACTGATCCTCTCCGGCGGCGCCGGCACGCGTCTGCGGCCGATCACCCACACGAGCGCGAAGCAGCTCGTCCCCGTCGCCAACAAGCCGATCCTCTTCTACGGCATCGAGGACATGGCGGCCGCCGGGATCACCGAGATCGGCATCATCATCGGTGACACGGGCGACGAGATCCGCGCCGCCGCCGGCGATGGCTCACGGTGGGGCGTGCACATCACCTACATCCCCCAGGACGAGCCGCTGGGTCTCGCCCACTGCGTCCTGATCGCCCGCGACTTCCTCGGCGACGACGACTTCGTCATGTACCTCGGCGACAACATGCTCCAGCAGGGGCTCGAGGAGTTCGTCGGCCGCTTCGAGGCGGCCCGGGCCGAGGACCCCGAGTCGGTGTCGGCGCAGATCCTGCTCGCCCACGTCGAGGATCCCCGCCAGTTCGGGGTCGCCGAGGTCAACGGCGCCGGCGAGGTGGTCCGGCTGGTCGAGAAGCCGCAGGACCCCCCGTCGGACCTCGCGCTCGTCGGCGTGTACCTCTTCGATCCGGCGATCCACGAAGCCGTCGCCGCGATCAAGCCCTCGGCACGGGGCGAGCTCGAGATCACCGACGCGATCCAGTGGCTGCTCGACCACGGGCGCCGGGTGCTGCACGACGTGCTGGTGGGCTGGTGGATCGACACCGGCAAGAAGGACCCGCTGCTCGAGAGCAATCGCTACATCCTCGAGCTCCTGGAGCCGGCCAATCACGGCAAGGTCGACGCCGAGTCGTCGCTCGAAGGCCGGGTGGTCATCGAGCCGGGTGCGGAGATCGTCGGCTCGAAGGTGCGGGGTCCGGCGATCATCGGCGAGCGGACGCGCATCGTGAACAGCTTCATCGGCCCGTTCACCTCCATCGCGGCCGACTGCGAGGTCACCGACGCCGAGGTCGACCACTCCGTGCTGCTCGAGGGCAGCCGCATCATCGGCGTCAACGGCGTCGCCGACTCCCTGATCGGGCGCCACGTCGAGGTGACCCGCTCGGGCCAACGGCCGCGGTCCCTGCGCCTCATGCTCGGTGACCATTCCAAGGTCGATCTGGAGTAGAACGTCGCGATGGCGACCGTCACCGAGTCCGACGTCATCGCCGGCGTCTACATCGTCGATCCGAGCCTGCATGGCGACGAGCGCGGCGTCTTCGTCGAGACGTACCGGCGCGAGTGGTTCCCGCAGGGTCGCGAGATGATCCAGTCGAACCGCGCCGACCGCCAGCAGGGTTGCATCGTCGGGCTGCACTACCACCTGCACCAGGCCGACTACTGGTACGTGCCGTTCGGTCGCGCGCGCGTCGTGCTCCACGACCTGCGCCACGGCTCCCCCACCGACGCCGCGACGCTCGCACTCGACCTCGGCGAGAATGCCGACGGCACCAACGACCACCGGGGCGTCTTCATCCCTCCCGGCGTGGCCCACGGCTTCGCGTCGCTCACCGACATGACCATCACCTACCTGGTCGACGGCTACTACAACCCCGAGGACGAGCTCGGCGTGGCGTGGGACGACCCCGCGGTCACGGCCGACTGGGGCATCGAGGCTCCGATCCTCTCGAACCGCGACCAGAAGAACCCGCGTCGCGGCGACCTCGACCCCGGCCGTCGGCCCTACTGGAGCCTCCGCACATGAGCTCGTCCACGAAGAAGCTGTTCGTCACCGGCGGGGCCGGCTTCATCGGGTCCAACTACGTGCGGCACGTGCTGGCGACGTCCGACGACTCGGTGACCGTCTACGACGCCCTCACCTACGCCGGCAACCTCGACAACCTGCGCGACGTCGAAGACGACCCTCGCTACACCTTCGTCAAGGGCGACATCACCGACCGCGAGGGCGTGCTCGCCGCGATGGACGGGCACGACACCGTCGTCCACTTCGCCGCCGAGAGCCACGTGGACCGCTCCATCGCCTCGCCGGACGAGTTCGTGCACACGAACTGCGACGGCACCAACGTCATGTGCGACGTCGCCCGCACGATCGGCGTCGATCGCTTCCTGCACATCTCCACCGACGAGGTGTACGGCTCGATCGAGGTCGGCTCGTTCACCGAGGACGACCGCCTCGGACCCCGCTCGCCCTACTCCGCGTCGAAGGCCGGCTCCGATCTGATCGCGCTCTCGTACCAGACCACGTACGACCTGCCGGTGCTCGTCACCCGGTCGTCCAACAACTTCGGCCCGTACCAGTACCCCGAGAAGCTGATCCCGCTGTTCGTCACCAACCTGCTCGAGGGGCAGAAGGTGCCGCTCTACGGCGACGGCATGAACATCCGCGACTGGTGCTTCGTCGACGACAACTGCGCCGGCGTCGACCTCGTGCTGCGCCAGGGCGCGGTCGGCGAGATCTACAACATCGGGGGCGGCAACGAGACGCCCAACCGGGCGATCACCGAGGCGATCCTCGGTCTCCTCGGCCACGACGAGTCGATGATCGAGCCGGTCGCCGACCGTCTCGGCCACGACCGGCGCTACTCCGTGAGCATCGAGAAGGTGCGCGCGCTCGGGTGGCAACCCCAGCACGACTTCACCGAGGCGCTCGCGGCCACGGTTGCGTGGTACCGCGACAACCGTTGGTGGTGGGAGCCGCTCAAGTCCCGCACGTCGTGAAGGTCCTGATCACCGGGGCGGGCGGCCAGGTCGGCCAGGACCTGGTGGCCGCCTTCGCGGACCACGACGTCGTCGCCGTCGATCACGCCGCCCTCGATGTCGGCGACCGCGCCGCGGTCCTCGCCTGCGTGACGACGACGCAACCCGATGCGATCGTGCACACCGCGGCCTGGACGGCCGTCGACGCGTGCGAAGCCGACCCCGACCGCGCGCACCGCGTGAACGCGCTGGGCACGCGCCACGTCGCCGAGGCGGCCCGACGCGTCGGTGCGCACCTCACCGCCTTCTCCACCGACTACGTGTTCGACGGCACCAAGGCCGAGCCCTACGACGAGTGGGATCGCCCGAACCCCCAGTCGGTGTACGGACGCTCCAAGCTGGCCGGCGAGCAGGAGCTCTCGGGCGACCCGGACGCCACCGTGGTGCGGATCTCGTGGGTCTGCGGCTTCCACGGCAACAACATGGTCAAGACCATCCTCCGCCTCGCCGGCGAGCACGACACCCTCTCCTTCGTCGACGACCAGCGGGGGTGCCCCACCTTCGCCGCCGACGCCGCCGTCGCGGTGCGCGGCCTCGTCGTGGACCACCGACCGGGCCTCTTCCACATGACCAACCAGGGTCCGGTGTCGTGGTTCGAGTTCGCGCGCGCGGTGCTGGACTCGGCCGGGCTCGACGGCAGCCGGGTGCACCCGATCAGCACGGCCGAGCTCGATCCGCCCCGTCCGGCGCCCCGGCCCGCGAACTCGGTGCTCGACAACGCCGCGCTCCGACTTTCCGGTGTGCCGCTGCTGCCGGATCACCGCGAGTCGCTCGACCGCCTCGTCGCCGCGCTCACGCGGGGATCGTGACCGACGGCGCCATCACGCGCGTCGGCGTCGTGGTGCTCAACCACGACGGCGGCTCCCTCACGCTCGACTGCCTCCGCAGCGTGCTCGCTTCCGAGTGGCCGGCCGAGCAGCTCCGGGTGGTGCTGGTCGACAACGCGTCCCGTGACCAGTCCGCGCCCGACGGGGTGGTCGCGACCGTGCGCCGTGAGCTCCCGACCGTCGACGTCATCGAGAGCCCGACCAATACGGGGTACGCGGGCGGGATGAACCTCGGCATCCGCGCGTTGCTCGCCGATCCGACACGCGTCGACGCCATCGCGCTGCTCAACAACGACGCGACGGTGACGCCGGGCTGGCTCGGACCCCTCGCCGCGGCCCTCGACGCCGACCCCGGCATCGGTGCGGCCTGCCCCAAGATCCTCTTCGCCGGCCGCTTCGTCGAGCTCGCCCTGGACGTCACCACCACGACGCGGGGTCGCGGCGACGCTCGCGAGCTCGGTGTCCGCATCGACGGCGCGCGCGTCGACGACGAGGACGTGTGGGCACGGGCCCAGCTCGTCGACGGCTTCTGGGGACGGGAGCTCGACCGCGACCCGGGCGCGCCGCCGGGGGCACCGACGGGCGAGTGGACCGCCGCCCACGCCACCCTGCGCGTCCCCGTCGCCCCTACGTACGACGGTCACGCCGACCTCGAGCTGCGGCTGCGCAGCGAATCGCCCGCCACGCTGCGCGTCGTGTCGGGCGGTGTCGCCACGACGCTGGACGTCACCACCGACGGCACCTGGCACCGCGTGGCGATGGCCGGCGATGCCATCGACGTCGTCAACAACGTGGGCACCGAGGTGCGCGACGACGGCTACGGCGCCGACCGCGGCTACCTCCAGCCCGACGACGGCCGGTTCGACGAGCCGGTCCCGGTCTTCGCGTGGTGCGGCGCGGCCGTCCTCCTCCGCCGCGAGTACCTCGAGGACGTCGGTCTGCTCGATGAGCGGCTCTTCCTGTACTACGAGGACCTCGAGCTGGCGTGGCGAGGGCGTGAGCACGGCTGGCGGTATCGGCTCGAACCCGCCTCGGTGGTCCGCCACGTCCACGCCGCGTCGAGCGGCGAGGGGTCCGCGCTCAAGGACCACTACGACGAGCGGAATCGCCTGCTCGTGCTGACGCGCCACCGCGGGATCGGCGCCGGCGCGCGCGCCGCCGGCCGACACCTGCTCGTGACCGCCTCCTACGCGCGACGCGACGTCGTGAGCCCGCTGCTGCGCGGCGAACGCCCGAACGCATCCGTCGTCGGCCGCCGGCTCCGGGCACTCACGGCGTACGCGTCACGCGCGGCAGCGATGCGCCGACCCGGACCGTCGGAGGCGGCGCCCACTGGAGAGAGCGCCGCGGACTGACTCGCGCTACAGGCCGCCCTTGCGCGCGCCGGGCCCGGCGCTCTCCGGGAAGAGGAACGCACGAGCGCGGTTCTGCACCTTGCGCACGACGTCCTCGTACTCACGCCGGCGCAGGTGGTCGGCCAGGACCTTGAGCGAGTAGCGCCAGCCGCGCTGGCCCCACATCGCCTGCGCGAGGGGATCGCCGATCTGCACCCGCTGGCGCGGGTCGACCAGGTCGGCGGCCCGGCGCGGGGCCCGGCAGAATGCCAGCAGCGGCTCGAGCACCCGGCTCCAGCGCAGCTCCGGCGCCTTGGCCGCGATCGCGGCGCGGCAGGCCTCGCTGCGCGCGTCGTCGACCAGCAGCGTCGTCAGCGCCTCGGCCAGCGCGTCGACGTCGTTGGGGGGCACGGTGATCCCCAGACCGTCGTCGATCATCGGCGCGAACGAGTCGCCGGAGGTGGCGACGATCGGGAGCGACGCCCACAGGTAGTCGAGGATCCGCGTCCGGAACGAGAAGGCGGTCTCCACATGGTCGAGGTGGGTGCTCACGCCGATGTCGGACTCGAGCAGGTAGTTCTGCCGGTCGTGGTAGTCGACCCATCCTTCGTTGAAGAACACGTGCACGTCGGTGAGACCGAGCTCCTCCGACAACCGCTGCGCCTCGTAGGCCATGCGCATCTCGGGGACGTTCGGGTTGGGGTGCTTCATCCCCATGAAGAACAGGCGGACGTTCGGCACGTCGGCGCGGACCTTGTCGATCGCCGACACCAGCGTGAGGGGGTCGAACCAGTTGTAGACCCCACCACCCCAGAGCACGACCTTGTCGTCCGCGCCGATGCCCGGGTAGACGCCCTTGAGGACCTGGCGGGTGTGGACCGGCGCCTCGTCGGTGACGCCGAAGGGCACGATCGAGATCAGGTTCTCGAGGTTCTCGCCACCGTCGTACATCGCGGGGTTCACCCGGCCGACGGCGGTGAGCTGGCCGATCCAGAAGTCGCGCTGCTTGTCGCTGGCGCACATGAAGAAGTCGCCGCGCGCGAGCTGCTCGTTGATGACCTCGACCGTGATGCGCGAGGTGTGGCGGCGCTCGATCTCGTGCAGGTCGCGCGACTGCTCCAGCACCTCGAGGTGGAACGGGTCGTAGATGTCGACGACCAGCACCTTCTTCGACATCCGCAGCCACGGGTGCGCGTCGAGCACGTGGCCCTGGAAGATCAGGACGTCGCACCACGCCTCGAGCGCGTGCAGGTCACCGTCGGAGACGTGACGCACCGGGAAGTCCGGATGGGTGAGGTCGCACTGCACCGTCGTCGCGAGCTGGACGTCGTGCTCCTCCGACAGCGCGATCGCCATCTGCCAGGCCCGGATGGCCGGACCGGCCATGGCCGGGCGGAGGACGTCGGGGGTGACGATCGCGATCCGTCGGCGCTGGCTCAGCGCCACACCGAGCGGGAAGCCCTCGGTGATGGCCTCGGTCTCGGCGTCGGCATCGCTGGTGGCGACGCTGATCCGGAACAAGGGCGTGAGCTCGGCGTCCGCGACCTCGCGCTGGGCCTGCACGGCCGCGCGTGCGCTGGCGAGGCGGCCGATCTCGGAGCCCAGCTGAGCCACCGCCGCACGGCCGGCCTCGGTGCGGTTTGCGTCGAGCAGCGCGGCGGCGAGCGCGGAGCCCAGCTGCTGGTCGTCGTAGTTCTTGTAGATCATCGCCAGCGAGCCGAACCGACGTGCCGAGGCGGGACCTTCGCCGTCGGTCGCGGGCCAGGCCTCGCCCACGACCACCGACTCGGGCTCGTACCCGATCGCGAACCCGCGGAGCCACAGGCGCCAGCCCAGGTCGGCGAACTCGACGCCGGGGGTGAGCTCGGCGTCGAAGCCACCGACCAGGCGGAACGCCTGGGCGTCGACCACCATGGCCGCCGGGGAGGCGAACAGCGCGAGCTCGGCGCGGTCCTCGACCTCGTCGACCGACTCGCCGCGGTGACGGAAGACCGGCTCGCCGGTGAAGGTCATGGTCGCGCCGGCGAAGCCGATGGTGCCGTGCTCGTCGACCACCTTGCTCGCGACCGCGACCAGGCGCGAGTCGTTGCGGAGGGCGGTGAAGGCGGTGGTGAGCCAGTCGGGCCGCGGGGCCGCGTCGATCGCGAGGAACGCGACGTGCGAGCCGCGAGCGGCCTCGACGCCCGCGTTCCGAGCGGCCGCCAGGTTGGCGGGCGCGTCGAGGCGGACGACGCTGACGTCATCGCCGCCGACGCCGCCGTCGACGACCGCGCCGACGGGCGCGACGAGGATCGTCTCGACGGCGTCGGCCCCGGGCTCGAGGCCACGGAGGCGCTCGAGGGCGGCGGTCGTCACCGCCGGATCGGGGTCGGCGACCACGACCAGCGACACCAGGCCCGGTCGGGCCAAGGCGGTGCGGGCTCTCGGGCTCATGTGCGCCTCCCGTTCGACGTCACGTCCCATGTTCCCCCGAGCGAGATCAGCCCGTGCTCTTCGCTGGGCTCGCCGGGCTCGACGGTGATGCGGAGCGCGTGCGCGCGGTCCGGCGCGCCCGCGGCCACCGCGCCGGCGGAGAGCGTGGCCGTGACGTCGTAGACGCCCGGCAGCAGCAGGAGGCGGTCGACGCGCAGGTCCACGTGACCGTTGCCTGCGACCCGCTCCACGTGCACGCCGGCGTCGGTGGTCGAGGGGCGGGAGATCTCGATGCCGTCGAGGCTGTGCACCGAGATGCCGAAGACCGGCGACTCGACCGGCTCGGGCGCGGCGTAGTGGAGGCGCAGCGTGACCGGGTTGCCGGTGCGGGCAGCCTGGAGGCGAGCACCGCTGCCGTCGAGCAGCTCGATGCGGTCGACACGCGCGGCTCCGGCGGCGGGGACGTCGTCGCGGGTCTCCTCCTCGGCGAAGACGTCGCCCATGTAGCGGTCGACCACCTCCGTTGCCGGCCCTTGGGCCCGCAGGTGGCCGTGCTCGAGCAGCGCGACGTGGTCGCAGAGCTCGCGGACGGTGGTGAGGGCGTGCGTGACGATGACGATCGTCTTGCCTTGGGCCCGCAGCTCGGCGAACTTGTCGCTGCACTTGCGCTGGAACTCGGCGTCACCGACGGCGAGGATCTCGTCGATCAGCAGGATGTCGGGGTCGACGTTGATGGCGATGGAGAAGCCGAGCCGCACGTACATCCCCGACGAGTAGTTCTTCACCGGGGTGTCGATGAACTTCTCGAGTCCCGCGAACGCGACGATCTCGTCGAAGCGCGCGTTGAGCTGCTTGCGGCTCAGGCCGAGGATCGAGCCGTTCAGGAACACGTTCTCGCGTCCGGAGAGCTCCGGGTGGAAGCCCGCGCCGAGCTCGAGGAGCGCCGAGATCTTGCCGTTGGCGCGGATGGTGCCGGCATCGGGCCGGAGGATGCGCGCCATGCACTTCAGCAGCGTGCTCTTGCCCGAGCCGTTCTCACCGATGAGGCCGAACGTGATGCCCTCGGGCACCTCGAGCGAGACGTCGCGCAGCGCCCAGAACTCGTCGTAGCGCGCGCGGCGCCCGCGCATCACCGCGGCCTTCAACGAGTCGTTGCGCTCGTGGTACAGCCGGTAGCGCTTCGAGACCTCGGAGACGGTGACCGCGACGCCGCTCACACTTCCTCCGCGATGCGACCTTCGAGGCGGTGGAAGAGCCACCAGCCGAACGCGACGAGCCCGACGGCCCAGAGCGCGAAGTAGCCGACGTCACCCCACGACGGGAAGCGCAGGTCGTAGAGCACGTCGCGGTAGGCGCCGACCATCCGCACCAGTGGGTTGAGCTCGTAGATCTGGCGCACGGGGATGGTGACGCCGCCGATCTCGGACTCCACCGGCACGAACCGGATCGGGTAGACGATCGGCGTCGCGTAGAAGAGCAGCTGCATGGCGATCTTCGTGAAGTGCTTGGTGTCCCGGAAGTAGACGTTGAGCACGCTGAGGACGAGCGACACCCCGAGGCAGAGCAGCATCTCGAGGAAGACCAGGGCGATCACGACCGGGATCCAGGGCAGCACCATGTTGCCCGCGACGAGCAGCAGGGCGGCCAGCACGCCGAGCTCGATGAAGAACGTCATCAGCATCGCGTTGACGGCGGAGATCACGAGGATCTCACGGGGGAAGTACACCTTCTTGATGAGGTTGCCGTTGGAGACGAGCACCTCGGGTGCCGCCTCGACGCAGTTCTGGAAGAAGGTGAACGGGAGCAGCGCGCACACGAGGAAGAGCACGAAGCTCGAGAGGCCGCTCGGGTCACCGGTCGGGGCGCTGATGTCGAGGAAGACGCCGAAGACCAGCCAGTAGATGGCGACGGTCAGCAGCGGGTTGATCAGTGACCAGCCCCAGCCGAGGAACGAGCGCTTGTACTTGCCGCGCAGCTCCCGGAGCGTCAGGTTGACGACGAGCTCGCGGCTTCCCGAGAGCTCAGCCAGCCGGGTCATCGTCGGATCGCTCCAAGTGCTCGCAAGTGGGACGGCGCGGGTGCCGGGGCCGTCGGAAGGGCCGCGCGTGCGGGCCCAACGGTAGTCCGGGGCCCCGGACGGCCCCCGAACGCTGCCCGCTCAGGGTGCGAGCAGGGCCCGGGCGAGCACGTCGGTGCCGAACGCGGTGAGGATGGCGAGGTAGAGCAGCCCGGTCGCGGCCATGACCGCCGAGTAGTACTGCTCGGCGAGCGCGCGCTTCGCGGCGATCGCGAGACCGAGCGTGGTCAGCGCGCTGACGACCCACATGACGCCGAGGAACCCCCCGTAGCCGTCGTCGATCGAGCCGTTCAGGACGCTCACCATCCCGGTGGGCACCAGGAGCAGGACCACCTCGACCGGCCACACCCAGATCACCAGGTTGGTGAGCTCCTTGATCGGCCCGCGGGAGAGGCCCGGCTGCACGAGGTACCAGTGGCCGAGGAGCATCGCGTCGGTCACCAGTCCGAGGAAGGCCGCGCCCACGACGAGCCGACCCGCGCTCAGCGCGTACGGGCCGCCCACCGCCTCGGCCGCGCCGAGCAGGGCGACGAAGCCCGCCACGGGGGCCGCCAGGTCGAGCAGCGGCGGGAACGCGCCGTCGTCGCCGACCGGCACCCGCCGCCGGACGACGGACACGAGGAGGGCGACGGCGGCGGCGATCGCCATCGCGACGGTACCGGCGTCGCGCAGCGTCGCGCCCCACCCGCCGTCGCCGTCGGCGATGCCGAGCACCGCGCCGAGCACGGCCATCGAGCCGAACACGCCGCGCACCAGCCACCCGTACCCCGTGCCGACCACGCGGTGGCGCGTCGTCACCCACCCCGCGGCGAGCCCACCCGCAGCCCACTGCACCAGGACGGTCGCGATGTCCAATCTCACGATGGGGGACCGTCGATCACTCGACCACGCAGAGGTCGCGCGGGGCGTCGTTGAGGCGGCGCGGGCCGCTCGCGGTCGCCACGACGATGTCCTCGAGGCGCAGTCCGAACCGCCCGGGCAGGTAGACGCCGGGCTCGACGCTGAACGCGTGGCCGGCCTCGAGCGGTGTGGCGTTGCCCTCGACGATGTAGGGATCCTCGTGGGCCTCCATGCCGATCCCGTGCCCGGTGCGGTGGACGAAGGCGTCGGCGAGGTCGGCGGCCCGCAGCACGCGCCGCGCCGCCGCGTCGACGTCCTCGCACGGCGCGCCGACGACCGCAGCCCGGAACGCGGCCTCCTGGGCCTCGACGAGCGCGGCGTAGGCGTCCGCGACCTCCGGCGCGGGCTCGCCCACCACGAACATGCGCGTGATGTCGGAGCAGTAGCCCGCCATCGTCCCCCCGAAGTCGCAGAGCACGACGTCGCCGTCGGCGATCACCCGGTCGGTCGGATCGTGGTGCGGGCTCGCCGCGTGCGGTCCACTCGCCACGATCGCGAAGTTCGCAGACTGGTGGCCCGCGTCCAGCATCCGCTCCACGAGCTCCCGGTGCACGTGCTGCTCGGTGCGGCCGGCAAACGGCCGGGTGCGCATCACCACCGCGATGGCGTCGACCGCGTCCGCTGCCGCCTGGAGTGCCGCGACCTCGGTCTCGTCCTTGACGACCCGCAGCGGCGCGGTCACCGGATGGGCGGTGGTGAAGCGCGTCTGCGGGAGCGCCGCCTGGAGCGCGAGCACGAAGCGGGCCCAGGTGTGGTCACCGATCGCCGCCACGGCCGGCGTCCCGGCGAGCGCCACCACGCGCTCGATCGGGTCGTCGGTCTCACCCCACGGTTCGACGGTGAACACGTCGGGCTGCTCGACGACCCGCGGTGCCTCGAGCCCGGGGATCACGAGCGTGGCCTCGCCGTCGCGCGGCACCACGAGCATGGTGAGCCGCTCGAGCGGCATCGCGGTGTAGCCGGTCAGGTATGGGAGGTCGGGACCGACGGAGAGCAGGAGCACGTCGATGCCCGCCTGGCCCATGCGCTCGCGCGCGGCCGCGAGCCGACGACCGTACGGACTCACGACGGACCTGGGCTCGCGTCGAGCGCGGGGAGACCGTCGATCGAGGTCGCGTTCTTCTCGGCGCGATATGCCACGAGGCCGTCGGCGCCCTTGCGCTCCGCCCACTCGGTGAGGGTGCTGCGATCCGCGACGTGCTCGAGCTGCGGCACCGCGTACCCGCACGAGGTGGACACTCGGTCCACCGCGATGCGCACCACCGCCCGGGCGCCCGGCAACGCGGGGAACTGCGCGAGCAGCGCTGCGGCCCGGGCGTCGTCCACGGGGATCGCCTCCCCGCGGCCGTAGAGCCGGACGATGTTGGCCGGGCCCGTGAACGCGCAGAACATGACCGTGATGCGACCGTTCTCCCGCAGGTGGGCGATCGTCTCCGCGCCGCTGCCGGTGAGGTCGAGGTACGCGACCTCGTTCGGGCCGAGGATGCGGAAGGTGTCGAGTCCCTTCGGCGAGAGGTTCACGTGCCCGTCCGGGCCGCTCGGCGCGGTGGCGACGAAGAAGACCGACTGCGCGGCGATCAGCTCGGCCAGCGGCGGCGTGATCCCGTCGAGGACGCGGCCCATCAGGCGGTGAGCGTGCGGGAGCCGGCCACCTCGTCGCGCGCCGCGTCGACCGCGCGCTTGGCGTGGTAGCTCGACCGGACGAGCGGCCCGGCCTCGACGTGGGCGAAGCCGAGGCCTTCGGCGAAGGCGCCGAGCGCGGCGAGCTCGTCGGGCGACCACCAGCGCGCCACCGGCAGGTGATCGGCCGAGGGGCGGAGGTACTGGCCCATCGTGACGATGGAGACGCCGACACCGCGGAGGTCGACGAGCGCGCCGCGCACCTCCTCTTCGGTCTCCCCCATGCCGAGGATCAGGCCCGACTTGGCGACCAGCCCGGCGTCGACGGCGCGGCCCAGCAGGGCGAGCGAGCGCGCGTACCCGGCCGACGGGCGCGCCGCCCGCTGGAGCCGGATGACCGTCTCGAGGTTGTGGTTCAGCACATCGGGGCGGGCCGCGAAGATCACGTCGAGCGCGTCGGCGTCGCCCTTGCAGTCGGGGATGAGCACCTCGATGCGCGTGCCGGGGTTGCGACGCCGCACCGCGTCGATCGTTGCCGCGAAGGCGGCGGCACCACCGTCGGCGACGTCGTCGCGCGCCACGCTCGTGATCACCGCATGCTCGAGCCCGAGCGTCGCGACCGCGGCCGCGACCTTCTCGGGCTCCTCGGGATCGAGCGCCAAGGGCTTGCGCGTGTCGACGAGACAGAACCCGCACGCCCGCGTGCACCGCTCACCCAGGATCATGAACGTTGCCGTGCCGTCGGCCCAGCACTCGTAGATGTTCGGGCAGCCCGCCTCCTCGCAGACCGTGGTGAGGTCCAGCGACCGCATGAGCCGCTTGGTGGCCCGGTAGCCCTCGCCGAGGTCGGCGCGCACCTTCATCCAGTCCGGGCGCCGGAAGGTCGGATCGGCGACGGGGATCTCGACCCCGGCGTCCGCCAGCCGCCCGAGGAGCCGGATCGGGCCCGCGGCCGCGGGCGACGCAGCGTCGGCGGGCGCGCGGTGCACGAACCGGCTCGCGTCCGCGGTGCCCGGCGTGACCGCCTGCATGTCGACGTCGTCGTAGCCGAACGTGCGGGCGAACTGCCGCGTGAAGCGGTCCGCGACCTCGGCGACCTCGGGCGGGTGGCCGAGCAGGCGCGCGAGCGAGGTGACGTCCTTGTCGCGGATGCCGCACGGCACGATGTGCCCGAACATCGCAAGGTCGGGGTCGACGTTGATCGCGACGCCGTGCCGGGTGCGGCCGCGCGCCACCTTCACACCGATCGCCGCCACCTTGGCATCGCCCACCCAGACGCCGGTCAGGCGCTCCCTGCGCTCCGCGGCCACGCCGAGCTCGGCGAGGGTGTCGATGAGCACGGCTTCGAGCTGCCGGACGTAGGCCACGACGTCGCGCTGTCCGTCGCGCCACTCGGGCAGCGTGATGATCGGGTACGCGACCAGCTGACCGGGACCGTGGTAGGTGACGTCGCCGCCACGATCGGTGCGCACCAGCTCCGCACCAACCGACGCCGGCGGCACGAGCACGTGCTCGAGCCGGGCCTGGGTGCCGAGCGTGTACACGTGCGGGTGCTCGAGCAGCAGGAGATGGTCGTCGGCGCTCCGAGCATGGAGCGCGCGCTGGAGGGCGTCACCCTCGGCGTACGAGACGCGACCGAGGCGGCGGGCCCGGAGCGTCCTCAATCGAGCTCCGCCACCCAGTCGTGCTGCTCGAGCCGATCCTTCATCGCACCGAGGAACGCGGCCGCGTACGCGCCGTCGAAGGCTCGGTGGTCCCACGCCAGGGCGATCATGCCGACGTGGCGGACGGCGATGACGTCCTCGCCGTCGGCCTCGATGACGCGCGGCTGCTTGGTGATGCCGTCGGTCGAGAGGATCGCCACCTGCGGCTGGTTGATGATCGGCAACGTGATGTGCGTGCCGTACGGGCCGGGGTTCGTGATCGTGAACGTGCCGCCGAGCACCTCGTCGGGGAGGAGCTGCTTGCTCCGGGCCCGCTCGGCGAGGTCGCGGATCTCGCGCGCGAGCAGGCGGAGGCGTTTGCCGTCGGCGTTGCGGATGACCGGTGCGACGAGACCCTGGAAGTCGAGGTCGACCGCGATCGCGAGGTGCACGTCGCGGTGCACGACGAGCGACTCACCCACCACGCTCGCGTTGACCTGCGGGAAGTCGTCGACGGTGTCGGCGAAGGCCCGCGCCACGAACGGGAGGTAGGTGAGGCCGAAGCCTTCGCGCGCCTTCCAGGCGGCCTGGTTGGCGGTACGCACACGCTGCACACGCTCGAAGTCGACCTCGACCGAGGTGTACGCGTGCGGGCTCGTGGCCCGCGAGCGCACCATGTGCTCGGCCGTGCGGCGACGGATGTTGGAGAACGCGATGACCTCGTCGCCGCGGATCTCGGCCGCGCTCGGCACCGGCTCGGTGGGGACGGCCGCGGGCGCCGCGGGCGCCGGTGCGGGTGCCGGTGCTGCTGGAGCGGGAGCCGGTGCCGCGGGAGCGGGGGCCGGTGGCGGCGCGGCCACGGGCGGCTCGGGCGTCGGCTCGGGGGTCGGCGCGGGCGGCGGCGCGGGCATGGGCACGGGGGCCACCGGCGCGGCGGGAGCGGGCGCGGGTGCACCGGCGCGTGCGGCCGCGGCCGCCTCGAGCACGTCCTTGCGCGTGATGCGGCCGCCTTCGCCGGTGCCGTGAATCTGGGCCGGGTCGAGGCCGTGCTCGGCGATGAGCCGACGCACGACCGGCGAGGTGAGGGCTGCGGCGCCGGTGACCGCAGCGCCGGTCGCGGCGGCGGGGGCCGAGGGGACCTCGGGCTCGGGCGCAGGTGCGGGCGGCTGCGGCTGGGCCGGGGGCACGGCCGGCGGCGGCGGCGGCGACTGCGCGGGCGGGACCGGGGGCGGGGGGGCCGGGGTCGGCGCGGGCGCCACCGGGGTGGGCTCCACCGGCTGGGGCGCGAGCGTGAGCACCGGCTCGGGGCGGGTCGGCTCGTCGGCGGGTGCCGGCGGTGCCGCGGCGGGCGGCTCGGGTGCGGCGGGCGGCGGCTCGGCCGCCGGGGCCGGCGCGGCAGCCGAGTCGGCGATCACGGCGAGCACCGTGCCCACCGCGGCCGTGTCGCCTTCCTGCACCCGGATCTCCTGGAGCACGCCGGCGCTCGGCGCGGGCACCTCGGAGTCGACCTTGTCGGTGGAGACCTCGAACAGCGGCTCGTCCGCGGCCACGCGGTCGCCCACCTGCTTGAGCCAGCGGGTGATCGTGCCCTCGGTGACCGTCTCACCGAGCTGGGGCATCGTGATGTCCAAGACTTCGCCTTCCGCGTCAGGTGTGCAGGGAGCGACCGGAGAACGCGAGCGCGCTCTCGCCGAAGAGCTCGCTCAGCGTGGGATGCGGGTGGACGAGACCGGCGATGTCCTCGACCGTGGCCTCCCAGTTCACGGCGAGGTAGCCCTCGGCGAGCAGCTCGGTGGCCCACGGGCCGACGATGTGCACGCCGAGCAACGTGCCGTCGCGGTCGGCGACGAGCTTCACGAAGCCGTCGGGCTCACCGATGATCAGCGCACGCGAGTTGCCGACGAAGCGGTGCATGGACGTGACGACGTCGTGCCCGCGCTCGCGCGCCTGCTCTTCCGAGAGCCCCGCGAACGCGACCTCGGGGTGGGAGTAGATCCCCCACGGCACCTTGTCGTACTCGACCGGTGTGCACGCCTCGCCGAGCAGGGCCTTGATCGCCACGATCGCCTCCGCGAAGCCGACGTGGGCGAGCTGGGGCGTACGGACGATGTCGCCGACCGCGTAGATCCCTGGCACCGTCGTGTGCATGAGGCCGTCGACGCGCACGTAGCCGTGCTCGTCGATCTCGACGCCCGCGGCCTCGAGGCCGATGCCGTCGCTGCGCGGGTCGCGACCGATGCTCACGATGATCTTGTCGACGGCGACGGTGTTGGACGCGCCGCCGGTCTCGTACGTGACCGAGAGCTCGCGGGTGCCCTCGATCGCGGTGACGCGCGCGCCGGCGACGGTCTCGATGCCGCGCTTCTTGAACGCGCGCGCGAGGCCTTCGGAGACGTCGGCGTCGGTGCCGGGCAGGATGCGGGGCAGCGCCTCGAGCACCGTCACCTGCGTGCCGTAGTCGGCGAGCATCGACGCGAACTCCACGCCGATGGCGCCGGCACCGATGATCGCGACGCGTCCGGGCACCTCCTCGAGCGCCAGGACGTGGTCCGACGAGAGGATGCGGGTGCCGTCGAAGTCGAGTCCGGGCAGAGAGCGGGGCCGCGACCCGGTGGCGACGATGAGGTGATCGCCACTGACCTCGCTGCCGTCGGACACGTGGATCGTGCGGCTGGCACCGTCGGCGATGGTGCCGGTGCCGTTGAAGGTCACGACGTTGCGCCGCTTGAGCAGCGTCTCGGTGCCCTTGGTGAGCCGGTCGATGACCTGCTGCTTGCGGGTCTGGCTGGCGCGCAGGTCGAGGTTGGGCTGGCCCGCGTCGACGCCGAACTCCTTGGCGTCGCGGACGGTCCGGAGCACCTCGGCGGTCTGGAGCAGCTCCTTGGCCGGGATGCACCCGCGGTGCAGGCAGGTGCCACCCACCCGCTGCTCCTCGATCAGGCCGACCTTCAGCCCCGCGGCGCCGCCGTACAGCGCGGCGGCGTAGCCACCGGGGCCACCACCCAGCACCACGACGTCGAACTGCTCAGCCACGAGAACCCCTCACCTGCCGCGATCCATCAGCTTGCTGTGCTCCGACGCGCCTGGGGGCGTCAACCGCATCCATCCTACGGCCGCAGCCCGGGCACTCCTGGCCCTCAGGCGCCGGCCGCACCCTCTTCTTCGGCATCGCGACGCAGCAAGTACACCATTGCGCCACCCGCCTCGACCGACGGCACCCGTTCGACCACCCGCACGCCACAAAGGTGACGCTCCAGCACCCGTTCGATGAAGTCGTCGAACGACACCTGGTTCCAGACGTGGGCGTGGACGCTCATGAAGCGTTCGCGATCGAGCATCAGCCGGCGCGCCTCGGGCTCCGTGGGCACCTCCTGGGCGGTGGCGTGCGCGAGGTAGTCGAGGATGTGGTCGTCGTCGACCTCGTCGACGCCGGTGCGGTACTCCTCCTCGAGGTGCTCGAACGCGGTCAGGCGCCGGGTGAAGTCGAAGGTGAAGTCTCGGTCGGGCACGACCAGGAGGAGCACGGCGCCGGGTCGCATGACTCGGGTGAGGTTGGCGAGGAAGCCGATCGGGTTGGCGAGGTGCTCCAGGACGTCGGCCGCGATGAAGAAGTCGTACCGGGCCGCGTCGATCGCGCCGAGGTCGTCCCGGTCGAGGTCGAGGAGGACGCTCGGGCTCACGATCCGATCCACGTCCGGCGCGAGCTCGGGGAACTCGGCGATGGCCTGGTCACGGGTGAGCCGGTCGGCGTAGTCGACGGTGGTGCGCGCGGGATCGAGCGGCGCAGGCATGTGGAGCGCGCCGAACTCGAGGCCGTGGCCGCGGAGCCGCGCCAGCACCGCCTGCCCGGCCGGCGTCGACGTGTACCCGCGGTAGGCGCGGCTCTTGGGCGCCACCGGCGTCGCCAGCGCACACCGTCGCCGGACCGCGCGCACGCCGTCGTCGACCTCGACCACGAGCACCGGGTGCTTGCGCAGCCGGGGCATGGCCACGTAGAGGTCGAACCGGCCCTCGCCCGTCTCCCCGCTGTCGACGACCTCCGTCGCCCGGCGGCGCCCGAGGCGCACCGAGACGGTGGCGCGCCGGTGCGGGACGGTCTCGAACGAGCCCGCGACCCGGCACCAGCGAGCGGTGTGGTTGTCGAGCGACTCACTCGGCTCGAGCAGCCCGAGCCGCAGGTCGTCACCGGGCGTGACGGGAGGGGACACGAAGGCCTCGCTACCTCGCGATGAGGATCTGGATCGCCGAGGCGGCGAGGATCGCGACGGCGCAGAGCGCAGCGAGCAGGACGAGCATCCGGGTGCTCATGGGTCGGGCCATTATGCTCGCAACGCCCCGCGAGCCCCGATGCGCCGGCGTCGGACCCCCGAGGGGCGCACCCACTCCATGGCGCAACGCACCCAACGGCTCATCGAAGCCGCGAAGAAGCCGCTCCCCGAGGGCACGTTCGTGGTCGGCGCGGGCCTGATCGTCGCCGGCATCACCGCGTACGGGTTCCAGATCCTCTCCTTCCGCGCGCTCAGCAAGCCCGACTACGCGGCGCTGAACGCGCTCTGGGTGTTCGTGTTCGTGCTCGCACCCGGCTTCTTCCTGCCCCTCGAGCAGGAGGTCGGCCGGGCGGTCTCGCACCGCCGGGCGATCGAGGAGGGCGGCGGTCCGGTCGTCAAGCGCGCCGCGCTCTTGGGCCTCTGGCTCACCATCGGGCTCGCGCTCGTCACGATCGCGGCGGCGATCGGCACGCCGATCGTCGACAACCTGTTCGAGGGCGAGGTGGGCCTCGTCGCCTGCCTGATCATCGCCCTGTTCACCTACGGCGTGCAGCACATCACGCGCGGCACGCTCGCCGGCAACGGTCGCTTCGGTCCCTACGGGATGATCCTGGGCGCCGAGGGCATGATCCGCATCCTGCCGTGCGCCGCGCTCGCGCTCGCCGGCGTCGACCAGCCCGTCTACTACGGGCTGTGCCTCGCGATCCCGCCCGCGTTCGCGAGCCTCGTGTCGCTGCGCGGCCAGCACGGCCTGCTCGAGCCGGGCCCGCAAGCGCCGTGGTCGGAGCTCTCCACGAACCTCGGCTACCTCTTCTTCGGGTCGCTGCTCGCGCAGGCGCTGAGCTATGCGCCGTTCCTCGGCGCGCAGATCCTCGCGAAGCCCGGGCAGAAGGACGCGGTCGCCGACTTCATCGTGGGGCTCTTCCTCGCGCGCATCCCGATCCTCCTGTTCCAGGCGGTGCAGGCCGCGCTGCTCCCCAAGCTGGCGCACCTCATCGGCTCCGGCCGCCACGACGACTTCAAGGACGGCCTCCGCAAGCTCGTCCTGGTGGTCGTCGGGATCGCGGTCATCGGCGTGGTGGCGGCGGGAACGCTCGGCCCGACCGTCGGCGAGATCCTCTTCGGCGACAAGTTCACGCTCGGCAACATCGACCTCGCCCTGCTCGCGGCCGGCAGCGGCTTGTTCATCCTCGCCCTCACGCTCGCGCAGGCACTGATCGCCCTGATGGGTCACGCCAAGGCCCTCGTCGCGTGGGTGTCGGGCATCGTCGTCTTCGTGGGCGTGACGGCAGCCACCGGCCCCGACCTGTTCCGGCGCGTCGAGCTCGGCTTCATCGCCGGCGCGGCCGCGGCGGCGGGCGTCATGGGCCTGCTCCTGCTCCGCCAGCTGCGCGCCGGCATCCCGGAGGGCAGCCTCGAGTCGTTCGTCGAGCAGATCGAGCACGAGCCGCTCGAGATCTGACCCCGTGCCCACGTTCACTGCACACAACATCGTCCTGCCGGACGGCGAGCAGACCTGCCCGACCGAACCGAACATCGAGTCGCTCGCGCGCGCGCGGGCGATGCTCCGCACGATGGCGCTCGTGTTCGCCAACCGGGAGCCTTCGAGCGTCCGGGTCGCCGACATCGGCTGCCTCGAAGGCGGCTTTTCCGTCGTGCTGGCGCGGGCCGGGTACGAGACCGTCGGCATCGAGGGCCGGGCGGCCAACATCGAATGCTGTGAGTACGTACGCGCCAAGGAGCAGCGCGACAACCTCTCGTTCGTCCTCGACGACGCGCGGAACATCGCCGCGCACGGTCCGTTCGACGCCGTCTACTGCGCGGGCCTGCTGTACCACCTCGACCAACCCAGCGCGTTCCTGACCGAACTCAGCGGGGTCACGAAGCGCCTGCTCATGCTCGAGACGCACGTCGCGACCGAGACGCCGCCCGAGGGCGTGCCGCTCGGCCCGTGGACCGAGCACGAAGGCCGACGCGGGCGCTGGTATCCCGAGGTGTCGGAGGACGTCGACCCCGAGACGGGGCTCATCCCTCGCTGGGCGTCGATCGGGAACCCGAGCTCCTTCTGGCTCGACAAGTACGAGCTCGTGCGCGTCCTGCGGGACTGCTCGTTCACCTCCGTGTACGAGCAGTACGACTTCACCGACGAGGACGACTACATCGAGCGCATGGCGCGCTCGCTCCTCGTCGGCATCCGCGACGAGTGACCCGGTCGCCGATCCGCGTCGGGTACGATGCGACGTCCCTGCTCGGTCAGCGAACCGGCGTCGGGTACGTCGCGGCGGAGATGCTCCGCGTGCTCGCCACGCGCCCCGAGGTCGAGATGCACGCCTTTCCCGTGACGTGGCGCGGTCGTCACGACCTCGCCCACGAGGTGCCCCCGGGCGTCGCGACCCACGAACGTCTGATGCCCGCCCGTCTCGCGCGCGCGGCGTGGTCGCGCATCGGCCGCCCCCGCGCCGAGTGGTGGGTGGGTGAGATCGACCTCTTGCACGCCCCCAACTTCGTGGCACCGCCGACGCGAGCCCGGGTCGTCGTGACCGTGCACGACCTGACGTTCATCCGCTATCCGCAGCTCTGCACCGACGACACCCTCAGCTATCGGGGTCATCTCGAGCGCACGCTCGCGGACGGCGCGACCATCCACGCGGTCAGCGACGCCATGGCCGTCGAGATCCGCGACACGTTCGGGCTCGACGACACCCGTGTCCGGCGGATCTACCCCGGGTTCGAGCCCATGACCGGCGGAGACGCCGAGCGCGGCCGCGTGCTCGCGGGCGCGGGGCACTACGTCGTCGCGCTCGGCACCATCGAGCCCCGCAAGAACCTGCTCCGTCTCGTCGCCGCGTTCGACGCGGTCGCCGCGCAGGACCGCGACATCACCCTCGTCCTCGCGGGTCCGCGGGGCTGGGGAGCCGACGAGGTCGACGCCGCCATCGCCGCGGCGCACCACGGCGACCGCATCCGGATCACCGGCTACGTCGACCACGCGCAGCGACGCGACCTGCTGGCCGGCGCTCGCCTGCTGATCTACCCGTCGATCTACGAGGGCTTCGGGCTCCCGCCGCTCGAGGCCATGAGCATCGACCTGCCGGTCGTCGCCTCCAGCGCCGGCTCCGTGCCCGAGGTCCTCGGCGACTCGGCGCTGCTGCCCGATCCGATGGACGAGCAGGCGATCGCCGAGGCCATCGCCCAAGCGCTCGTCGACGAGGAGCTTCGCCGCACCCTCATCGAGCGCGGCCGCGAGCGGTGCCGTCGCTTCGACTGGGAGACGACCGGCACCGAGCTCCTCCAGCTGTACCGAGACGTCCTGGCGTGACGCCCTGCGGCCGACGCGGCGAGGCCCGTTGGTACGCTCGCTGTCCCCTCGGGGCGGAGCCACCTCTATGAGCACGACCACAACGGCGAGCGCCGCGTCGACGGCCTCCACCACCGCGGTCCCGATCGGGGTCTGGGCCCGCCGCACGCTTCGGTTCGCGCTCTCGCTCGGCATCGGCGTCGCCGTCGCCTGGGTCGTCTATCGGCTGCTGCCCGACCGCCTCGACGTCCAGACCGACATCGTCGGCTTCCCGATCCACAGCAACTTCTTCATCCAGCGCTACTACTACGTGTACGCGACGGTCGTCGTCGTCGGGCCTCTCGCGGTGCTCGCCGCCTACGTCGTGCTGGGTCGCCTCGTCGCGTGGTTCACCGCGCCGTCGACGCGCGTGGTCACGGTGCCGATCGCGCCCGAGCCGCGCCCGGTCGAGCCCTGGTCGGTCCGGACCGAGATCGCGTCGTGGGCGCGGGTGCTGCTCGTGGGCGGGGTGCTCGGGGTCGAGGCGTGCACGCTCGTCGAGAGTCGCCGCATCGGCGTCATCACCAGCGTGACCGCGCTCTACGTGGCGGCGGTGGCCGTGCTCGGCCTGGTGGTCGCGCGCCGGCGAGGCGGCTCGCACGCTGCTGCGCGCTCGGTGGTCAACGCGTTCGGCCCGGTGCTCGCCTTCATGGCGCTCTGGATCGTGTCGGAGCACACCCAGGTGACCGTGCGCGCGACCGGCGTGGTGCACGAGTACCACTGGATGCCGCTGTGGCTCGCGGTCATCGGTGGCGCGGCCCTGGCGACGGCGATCGCGCTCGCGGTGCGCCGCGCACCCGACGATGCCGGGTTCGCGCGGGTCGAGCGCGGTGTGCTCCTGCTGCTCGTCGGGCCGTTGTGGATCTTCATGCTGATGTCGCGCCTGCCCGGCGACCTCAACCTCTACAGCGACTTCGAGGACGGTCAGCTGCTGGCCGGCGCGCAGTTCCTGCTCGACGGCCTGTTCCCCTGGCGCGACGTGATCCTCGCCCACGGTGTGCTCCAGGACGGGCTGGTGCACCTGCCCGGCATGGTCCTGTTCGGCGAGACCCGCTGGGCCGCCGAGGCCGGCACGATGCTGCTCGTCCTCCCGGCGGCGTGGATCGGCACCTACTACCTCGCGGTCTACCTGTTCCGCCGCAACTGGGTGTTCCTCGTGGGGATCGTGGCGCTGATCGCGATCCGCCTCGGGTTGGTGGACGGGCTGTTCCAGCTCCCGCCGGTCCGCTTCATCCTCCTCCCCTACCTGCTGCTGCTCTTCGCCGCGCTGCTCCGGCGACCCACGTGGCCGTGGGCGAGCGCGTTCACCGTGCTGCTCGTCGTGCAGGCCATCCTCGTGCCCGAGCTCGTGATCACCATCCCGATCTTCGCCGCGGTGCTCGCCGTGTTCGAGTTCGTGGAGCGCGATCGGCAGCTGCGCCTGCTCGCCGCGTTCCCGAGAGTGGGACGCTGCGCGGTCGTCGGCGCCGCCTCCCTCGTCGTGTTCGCGGTCTTCCTCGCGCTCAACGACTCTCTGGACGACTTCATCGGCTACTTCGGCACCTTCGTCGGGTCGCACCTGCTGGTGGGCGGCCTCAACCTGCTCGACGACGGCTCGACGGCGTTCACGATCGCGTTCTACGGCCCGGTCGTGCTCGTGCTGCTCGCGATCTGGTTCTTCGTGGCCCGTCTGCGCGCCAACCGCGGCTTCGGCACCGCCGAGTGGGTGATGATCGCGGACGCCGCACTGCTGCTCGTCTACTACACGAAGTTCATCACTCGCGGCGACATCGGTCACGCGAGCCAGGTGTTCGTCGTCGCGGTGCCGCTCGTCTACTACGTCGTCTACCGCCTGATCGACGCCGTCGAGCAGCTGCTGCGCCGCACGCGCACCGGCGCGCGCGCCGCGCACTTCGTCGGCCCGCATTGGGTCACTGCGATCATCCTCGTCGCGCTCGTCGTCCCCCACCTCGGCGTGCTCGAGGACCGCGGGCGCGAAGTGCCGATCGCGTTCCGGCCCATGGTCGAGCACGAGCCGAACGACCCTCGCCTCGGGTACGCGCTGGACGGCGTCGGTGACGGCTCCGGTCGACCGGACAGCGACCTCCGACGGGTCATCGATGCCATCGAGGGGCGCGACGGCACCGTCTGGGACTTCTCGAACTCGATCGCCACGACGTCGTTCCTGCTCCACGAGCCGCTCGTCACGCAGTTCGACAACGTCAGCATCGCGGTCATGGCCGAGACCCAGCGCGACCTGATCGAGCAGCTGCGCGAAGACCCGCCCGGCGTGATCATCTACGACAGCTACGTCGGCCTCGTGTCGTGGGACGGCGTGGCGAACCCGGTGCGCCACTACCTCGTGAGCTCGTACATCCTCCGCAACTACCGGCCGTTCGTCTCCATCGGTGGGTACCTGCTCTACGTCCGCAACGACCTCCACCCGACGCCCGAGGAGATCGAAGCGCTCGGGCTGCAGGGCACGCCGCACTTCGACGACCTCCCGTTCCGGGCCGGCACGTGCGACTGGGGCTACGCACCCCACTTCTTCAACCAGAAGCCGGCGGGCGACCGACGCGTGGCCGTGCCCACCCGGCCTGGTGGCCGAGTCTTCGTGACCGAGGGGTGGGTGCCGGAGCAGATCAACGGCCACATCGTGGACGAGGTGCTGGCGGTGCACGACGGCACGGTCGTCGGACGTGCCGACCGCAACCGCCCGCGCCTCGACCTCCTCGGGAAGGTCGGCAACGAGACGCCGTACGGGTTCGGCCTCGGGGTGGAGTCCCGCGGGACACGGCTCTACTCGCTGCTCGACGACGGCACCGCGGTGCAGGTGGACGCTCCGGCCGACTGGGCGATCGACAACACGCCCCTCCCCACCGACGCCTTCCTCGACGGTGACCGCGAGGTGCCGATCCCGCTGCCCGCGGCGCGGCGCGGCGCGGTCGAGCGCGTCACCGAGCGCGACTCCACCATCCTCGACATGCCCGTCGACGCCGCCGACTACGACTGGTTCGAAGTCAGCTCCGACCGCCCACTGCCGTCGTCGACGTGGAGCATCAGCGACAACGGCGACCCGATGCGGGCGATCATGTTCAAGACGTTCCACCGCCGCGATGACTCATCGCTCGTGCGCGTCGGGAGCTGCCCCGCCTGGCTCGGCTACGAGCCGGGCGCGCCGTTGCGCCTCACCCACGACGGCAAGATCCCCGACCTCCACGTGGAGCTGCGGGACTAGCCGGACGAGATCGAGTCCTCGCGTCGGCACACCGCGAAGGTGTTCATGCGCATCCAGTGCCGACGGCAGCGCACGAGCCGGGGCCGGAAGCCCGCGTCCACGAGCATCGGCCACAGGTCACGCGGGTCGAAGTAGCGCTTGTGGTCGTCCATCTCGTCGGCGCTGAGCTTCAGCTTGAACGCGAGGAACTCCAGCACGGTCTTGCCGAGCCACGACGGGACGGCCACCAGCAGGACACCTCCCGGCGCGAGCACGCGATGGAGCTGCGCGATGCACGCTTCCGGGTCCCAGAGGTGCTCGAGCACCGCGGAGCACACGATGACGTCGAGGCTCTCGTCGGGCAGCGCAGTGAGCACCTCGGGTAGGGCGCCTTCGACGATGCGCACCTTCTCCGACGCCAAGCCTGGGTCGACGGCGACGTCCACGAGCACGAGCGACTCGACCTCGTCGATCCAGCGGCGGCCCGTCGTCGCGTGGAAGCCGCAGCCGATGTCGGCCACCCGGCGGTTCGCGTAGGGCCGGCCGTGCTTCAGAAGCCCGTTGAGGATCAGCGCGTCGCGCACGCGCACCATCCACGGCACACCGTCGGCGCCGTAGGACTCGGTGCGCACCGCGCGGGTGTCGGTGGAGGTCATGCTGGCTCCGGGGCGGGGAGCGGCGCACGACGGCAGACCGCGTAGGTGTTCAGGCCCATCTTGTGGCGCCGGCACCGGATCGCCGACGGCAAGAAGCCGGCCGCCACGAGCTTGGGCCAGAGGTCGCGGGGGTCGTAGTAGGTCTTGTGGTCGTCGATGCTCTCGGCCGGGCTCAGTGACAAGCGGAACGCCGAGAGCTCGAGGAACCACTTGCCCCGCCAGCTCGGCACGTTGAGGAAGCACGTGCCGCCGGGCCGGAGCACCCGGTGGATCTCGGCGAGGAGCCCGTCCGGGTCGTCGAGGTGCTCGATGACCGAGACGCAGAGAACGACGTCGAGCGAGTCGCTCTCGACCGCTGCCACCGCCGCGGGGAGGAAGCCACTGATCGCCGTCACCCGTGGGTCGGCGGCCAGATCGGGCGCGAGCGCGACGTCGACGAGCGTTGCGTGCGCCACCTCACCGAGCACCGAACGGGTGAACGACGCGTCGAAGCCGCAGCCGAAGTCGCCGATGCGCGCGCCCTTGAACGACACCGCCCGTCGGATCTTGCGAGACGAGAGCCAGACCCCGAAGCGGTCGACCCACGTGAGATCCCCGGCCTCGCCGTACGCCTGCGGCGATGCCGTCGCCGTCAGAGGTGCTTCCTCCATGGGTTGCTACCCTAACCAGGCCGAGCTCGAGATCACTCAGGCTCCGCCACGCACCGCGATGATCATCACGCGCACCCCTCTCCGCATCTCGCTCGGCGGTGGCGGCACCGACCTGCCGTCGTACTACCGCGAGCACGGTGGCTTCGTCGCGGCCGCGGCGATCACCAAGTACATCTACATCTGCATCAACCGCACCTTCACCGCCGACTACTTCGTGAAGTACTCGGCGCTCGAGCGAGCGGCGACGGTGCAGGAGATCGACCACCCCATCGTGCGCGAGACCTTCGCCAAGCTCGAGGTCGCCCCGGCGGTCGAGCTCGTGAGCCTGGCCGACATCCCGTCGGGAACCGGGCTGGGGTCGTCGGGCACGTTCACCGTCGGGCTCCTGCGGGCGCTCCACGCCTCGAGCCGCGGCCACGTGACCGCGGGGAGTCTGGCGGAGGAGGCCTGCGAGATCGAGATCGAGCGCCTCGGGCGCGCCGTCGGCAAGCAGGACCAGTTCATCGCCGCCTTCGGCGGTCTCACGTGCTTCGACTTCGAGCCCGACGGCTCGGTCAAGGTGTCGCCGATGAACGTCTCGAACGACACGCTCCACGACCTCGAGGACCACCTCCTCATGTTCTTCACCGGCTACTCGCGCGACGCCGACCGCGTGCTCGAGGACCAGAAGACGCGCTCGGAGGCCGGCGATGCCGCGATGCTCGACAACCTTCACGAGATCAAGCGGATCGGTGGCGAGGTGCGCATCGCGCTCGAGGACGGCAAGCCGCGACGCTTCGCGGAGCTCATGCACGAGCACTGGCTGCTCAAGCGCGGTCGCACCGAGGGCATGAGCAACGACGCGATCGACGAGTGGTACGAGCTCGCCCGCGCCGAGAGCGCCATCGGCGGCAAGCTCGTCGGTGCCGGCGCCGGCGGGTTCCTGCTCTTCTACGCGGAGGAGCCGGCGCGTCTGCGGCGCGCCCTGACCGCAGCCGGACTGGACGAGGTTCGCTTCTCGTTCGATCACGACGGCTCGACGGTCATGCTGCGCGACTGAACCCCGATGCAATGCGTGATCCTCGCGGGCGGCCTCGGCACGCGGATGCGGCCCCACACCGAGGTGGTCCCCAAAGCACTGCTGGAGGTGGCAGGCCGCCCGTTCGTCGACCACCAGCTCGAGCTCGCGGTCCGGCAGGGCTACACGCACGTCGTGCTCTGCGTCGGTCACCTCGGTGACCTGCTGCGCGAGCACGTGGGCGACGGTCGCGCGTACGGCCTCGACGTCGTCTGGTCCGACGACGGCGAGACCCTGCTCGGCACGGGTGGCGCCCTGCGGCTCGCCGGCGACCGCGGCCTGCTCGAGGACCGGTTCGGCCTGCTCTACGGCGACTCGTACCTGCCCATCGATGCCCGGCCGGTGCACCGCGCCGCCGAGCAGGCGGGCACCCCTGCGCTCATGACCGTGTTCCGCAACGACGGCCGGTGGGAGGAGACCAACGTCGTGTTCGCCGACGGCATGGTCGAGCGCTACGAGAAGGGCGTCGACGACCCGCGGATGCACCACGTCGACTACGGGCTGCTCGTCCTCGCCACCGACGTCGTGGCGACCATCCCGGCGGGCGAGGTGACCGATCTCGCCACCACGCTCGGCAACCTCAGCCGGCGGGGCGAGCTCGCCGGCTACGAGGTGCACCAGCGCTTCTACGAGATCGGCTCGCCCGGCGGCCGAGCGGACCTCGAGGCCCTGCTGGCCTCGGGTGCGCCGGATCTCGATCCCGGCGAGGGCACTGGGTAGCCTGGCTCGCTCGGATCGGACCCCGGGCGCACGAGGAGCGGGAGCCAGTGACCCAGGTCGACACGGAGGCTCCGCCCTCCGACGCCGAGGCCCGGCTCCTGGTGCCGGTCGCCGACGTCGCCGACCCCGAGCTCTCGATCGTCGTGCCCGCGCTCAACGAGCAGCTCACGATCGAGGACTTCGTCGAGTGGTGCCACGAGGGTCTCGCGGCCGCGGGCATCGTCGGCGAGATCCTCATCATCGACAGCTCCACCGACGACACCGCCGAGCGGGCGGTCGCCCGGGGCGCCCGGGTGCTCAAGGTACCCAAGCGCGGCCTCGGCCGCGCCTACATCGACGCCCTCCCCTACATCCGCGGCAAGTACGTGGTCATGGGCGATGCCGACTGCACCTACGACTTCCGCCAGCTCGCGCCGTTCGTCGAGCAGTTCCGCGAGGGGTACGAGTTCGTCATGGGCTCGCGGTTCAACGGCTACATCGAGCCGGGCTCGATGCCCGCGCTCCACCGCTACTTCGGCACACCGATCACCACCTGGATCCTCAACCGCCTCTACTCGAGCAAGTTCTCCGACATCCACTGCGGCATGCGGGGCATCACGCGCGAGGCGCTCGTGCGCATGGACCTCCAGTCGCAGTCGTGGGAGTACGCGTCCGAGATGGTGCTCAAGTCGGTGCACATGAACCTGCGCACCACCGAGGTGCCGGTGCGGTTCCTGAAGGACCGCGAGGGTCGGGTCAGCCACCACCGCCGCGCCGGCTGGTTCTCGCCGTGGCAGGCGGCCTGGATCAACCTGCGCGCGATGTTCGTCTACGGCGCCGACTTCTTCGTGTTCAAGCCCGGCATCGCGATGCTCGGCCTCGGCATGCTCATCACCTTGCTCACCACCTTCGGCCCGTGGACGCTCGGGCCGATCGGCTTCTCGTTGTTCTGGAGCCTCACCGGCGTCACCCTGGCGATCCTCGGGCTCCAGAGCTTCTTCCTCGGCTGCCTTGCCCAATCGATCTACGACCCCACGGGGGAGACCCGGCAGAAGTGGGTCCGGGTCTTCCGCTACAACCGGGCGATGGCCGTCAGCGCCGGGCTCGTCGCGTTCGGGATCTTCCTCGCGAGCTTCCTCGTGATCCAGTACTTCGAGAACGGGCTCCGCCTCCCCGACATCGGGCGGACGAGCTACCGCGCCGTGACCGGCGGCATGTTCATGATCCTCGGCTTCATGGTGTTCGCGAACACCCTGCTCCTGCACGCGCTCGACATCCGCCTCGGCAAGAAGGACCCCGCCCCGTGACCGCGCCCGACACCTCCAGCGCTTCCTCGTTCAGCGCATCCTCGTTCAGCGCATCGTTCCTCACCGAGACGATCGAGATCGTGGGCGAGCTCGACGCCGACGCGATCGAGGCCGTCGTCGCCGAGCTCGCGGCGGTCCGTGAACGCGGCGGACGCCTCTTCGTCCTCGGGGTCGGCGGCTCCGCGGGCCACGCCGGGCACGCGGTCAACGACTTCCGCAAGATCTGCGGCTTCGAGGCCTACGCCCCCACCGACAACGTCGCCGAGCTCACCGCGCGCATCAACGACGACGGTTGGGACGGCGCGTTCGTGGGTTGGCTCCAGGGGTCGCGCCTCGGACCCGACGACGGGATCCTGATCTTCTCGGTAGGCGGCGGGAACCGCGAGAAGAACGTGTCGGTGAACCTCGTGCGGGCCATCGAGTACGCGAACGAGGTCGGCGCGACGGTCCTCGGCGTCGTCGGTCGCGACGGCGGCTACACCGCGACTGCATCCCGAGCGTGCGTGGTGATCCCGCCCCGGTTCGAGGAGCGCATCACACCGCACACCGAGGGGCTGTGCGCGGTCGTGTGGCATCTCGTGGTGAGCCACCCCGCGCTCCAGCAGACGACCACGAAGTGGGAGTCGGTGCGCTGAGCATCGACCCCGCTGCCGAGCGCCGTTGGATCGTCGTCGGCGGTGCCGGCTTCATCGGCGGACACTTCGTCGACACGCTGCTCGCGCGTCCGGCGACGACGCGCGTCACCGTCTACGACAACTTCACCTCGGGTCGGCGCTGGCACCTGGAGCCGCACGCCGACGACGCCCGGCTCGCGGTCGTCGAAGCCGACGTGCAGGACCTCGACGCCCTGACCGCGGCCATGGCCGGCCACGACTCGGTGGTGCACCTCGCGTCCAACCCCGACATCGCCGCGGCGATGACCAACCCCGACATCGACTTCGTCGAAGGCACGCTGCTCACCCGCAACGTGGTCGAGGCCATGCGCCGCGCCGGAGTGCCGCGGATCATGTACGCCTCCGGCAGCGGCGTCTACGGCGACCTCGGCGAAGCGGTGCCCGACGAGGACCACGGACCCCTGATCCCGGTGTCCACCTACGGTGCGAGCAAGCTCGCGGGCGAGGCGTTGATCTCGTCCTACGCCGCGATGTTCGACATGAGCGGCTGTGCGTTCCGCTTCGGCAACGTGGTCGGGCCGCGCCAGACGCACGGTGTCGGCTTCGACTTCGTGCGCCGGCTGCTCGACGACCCGAGCCGGCTGCGGATCCTCGGCGACGGCACGCAGAGCAAGTCCTACATCCACGTCGACGACGTCGTGCGCGCCGTGCTGCTCGCACACGACACGGTCGACGAGCCGTTCCGCGCGTTCAACGTCGCGACCGGCGACTACATCACCGTCCGCGAGATCGCCGACCTCGCGACCGAGGTCGTGGGACTGGCGCCGGGGTCGGTCGAGTACGAGTACACCGGCGGATCGCGCGGGTGGAAGGGCGACGTACCCATCGTGCGCCTCTCGACCGACCGGATCCGCTCACTCGGATGGCAGAACGAGCGAACCACCCGCGAAGCGCTCGCGGCCGCGCTCCGGTCCCTGCTCGACGACGCGCGCGCCGGCCGCCTGGATGACTGACACACCGGGTGGCTGATCGACCCGCGGTCTTCCTCGACCGCGACGGTGTGCTCACCCGCTCGTACCTCGTCGACGGCGTGCCCAAGGGTGCATCGGGCCTCGACGACCTCGAGGTGCTCCCGGGCGTCGAGGAAGCCTGCGCCGCGCTCAGCACCGCCGGGCTGCCGCTGGTCGTCGTGACCAACCAGCCCGACATCGCGCGCGGGCACCTCGACCTCGAGGTCGTGGCCGCGCAGCACCGCGAGCTCGACCGGCGGCTGCCGTTGCTCGAGATCGTGGTCTGCCCGCACGACGACGCCGACGCCTGCGGGTGCCGGAAGCCCGCGCCGGGGATGCTCGTCGACGCCGCCGCACGCCACGGGCTGGACCTCACCGGCAGCGTGATGGTGGGCGATCGCTGGCGCGACGTCGAGGCGGGCCAGGCCGCCGGCTGTCGAACCGTCTTCGTGGACCGTGGCTACGATGAGCGACCGGTCGAGCCTGACCTCACGGTGCGCGAGCTGCTCGATGCCGTGCCGTGGATCCTCGAGGTGACCAGCACCGGCGCCTCCCAGGAACCCGAACAGGAAGGCGGTGCCCGGTGACCGACGTCGACCTCTCCGGCACGAAGATCTTCGCCGACGGCGCAGACCGCGACGGCATCCTCACCCTCCGGGCGAACCCGCTCATCCAGGGGTTCACCACCAACCCCACCCTCATGCGCTCGGCGGGGATCGAGGACTACGAGTCGTTCGCGCTCGACCTCGTGCAGCTCGTGCCCGACCTCCCCATCTCGTTCGAGGTGTTCTCCGACGAGTTCGACGAGATGGAGCGCCAGGCCACGAAGATCGCGTCCTGGGGGTCCGAGGTCTTCGTCAAGATCCCGATCACGAACACGCGCGGTGAGAGCTCGGCGGAGCTCCAGCGCCGCCTCGCCGGCAGCGGGGTCAAGCTCAACGTGACCGCGCTGATGACCGTGGCCCAGGTCGAGGAGGCCGCCGCGTGCCTCGCCGACGGGCCGGCGGCCTTCGTCTCGGTGTTCGCCGGACGCATCGCCGACACCGGCCGCGATCCCATCCCGCTCATGACCGAGGCGCTCGAGGTGCTCGCGCCGCACGACCACGTCGAGCTGATCTGGGCGAGCCCGCGCGAGCTCCTCAACATAGTCCAGGCGGCCAGCATCGGCTGCGACGTGATCACCGTCACGCACGACCTGCTCAAGAAGCTTCCCGGCCTCGGCAAGGACCTCGACCAGTTCTCTCTCGAGACCGTGCAGATGTTCCACCGCGACGCCGAGCACGCCGGCTACTCGCTCTGAGCGCCGGGCCGCGCGGCTCGGTCAGACCCGCGCCGGCCGGGGCGGTGCCACGCCGAGCTCGGCCATCGCGCGCACCACGTCTTCACGGAACCGGGCGCGCGTGAACGCGCGCTCGTGCTCCCGGCGGAGGCGGCGCACGCAGTGGTCCCAGAGCCCGGCGTCGTCCTCGAGCCGCCGCACCGCGGTCGCGAGCTCGTCGGGCGACGAACCCACGAGCCAGCGCCGGGCTGCTCCCAGCTCGATCCCCTCGGCCCCGACCGGTGTGGTCACGAAGGGGAGGCCGGCCGCCATGGCATCGACGAACCGGAGCTTGAGCCCGGCCCCGAACCGCTGCGGTGCGAGCAGGACGCGGCTGCTCGCGAGGTACGGCGCGGGGTCGTCGACCTCGCCGATCACCTCGATGCGCTCCGACGCGAGCGCCTCGACCGACGCGGGAGCCTCGGCGCCGACGATGCGCAGGCGGAGGTGCGGGTGCGTGCGCCAGACGAGCGGCATGACCGCGTCGACGACCCAGTGGACCGCGTCGAGGTTCGGACTCGATCGGCCGGCGGCGAACCCGCCGAAGAAGAGAAGGCCGGCGCGCGCCGCCCAACCGGGTGGGTTCTCCACCGCGGGCATGCCGTAGGTGGCGAGCCGCGCCCGGCGACCGTCGCGCACCGCGGCGACGACCTCGCGCTCCACCTCGGTCACGCACAGCACGAGGTCGGCTCGAGCGATCAGATCGAGCTCCCACCCGCGGACCCGCTCGGGGTCGCCGCCGGCATCCACGCCCAGCCGGGCGGCGCCCTGCATCCGCCGGTACGAGAGCGCCTCACAGTCGTAGACGAGGCGCGCTTGGGGCTGGGTGTGGACGACCGCGTCCGCGACGTCGTGCCCGGTGTCGGGACGGCTCACCACGACGATGTCGCACTCGAATCGGTGGGCGGCGAGCCAGTCGTCGGGGGGGACGTCGGTCACGACCTCCACGCCGACGGCGTGGAGCGCAGCCGCCGACGCCTCGTCGTCGGCGAAGCCCGCGGCCAGCAGCGTGACGTCGGCGTCGGGGAGCGCCGCGAGCTCCTCGAGCAGTGCGACCGCGCGGGGATAGCCCGC
>CAZKTS010000212.1:0-11212 GCA_964555735.1 uncultured Bifidobacteriaceae bacterium | reverse complement strand
GAAGTGCGGCATGCGGCCCGAGGAGATGCCGCGGACGCCGTACTGGTTGTTCGCCGGGACGCCGAGCGCGACCCAGTCGAACTGCTGCTGGGCGCCGGCCTCACCCGGGAACTGCAGGAGGGTGGAGCCGTCGCGGAGGTTCGGTCCGTAGGCCCCGCTGCCCTGCGGCGGGAGGGGTGGGAGGTCGGGGCGGTTGGGCTCGGTCACGTGGTACGACCAGCCCTTGGTGTGGCAGCGGGCGCAGTTGAGGCGGAAGAGGATCGCACCGTCGGTCAGCTCCTCGGCCTCGACCTGGAGCTCGATCGCCTTGTCGAGCTCGGCCTGAGCGGTCACCACCGCGGCCTTGAGCGTGCGCAGCTCCTGCGCGGTCGTGGCGGCGTCGGCCTGCCCTTCCTGGAGCGCGGTCTGCGCCTCGGTGAGCGAGTTCCGGCTGTTGGTGACGAGGTCGGTCGCGTCCTCTCGGTACTGGTCGACCTCGTCGGCAGCCGCCTTCTGGGCCTTGGCCGGCGTGGTCGTGATGCTGTCGATGTAGTTGACGAGGTCGGTGATGCCCTGCTCGTTGAGGACGCCCTTGCCGCTCTCGACGCCCCACGCCGGCATCGGCGTGCCCGGCCGGCCGTAGGTGACGATCTGCTCGAGCTGGTCGCGGTCGTAGCGCAGTGCCGCGAGCGTGAGGTCCGGGGCCTGCCACGAGACCTGGAGCGGCAGGCACTCGGGCACGTCGGCGTTGCCCTGGTTCTGCTCCTCGAGGCACTTGTCGGACTCGGGCTGGAGCACGAACGGCGCGCTGCCGCCGGTGCCGTCGAGACCGTGGCAGTTCGCGCACAGCAGCGAGCGGGTCGCGTCGTAGACCTCGCTCTGCGCGTTCGCGTAGAGGATCTTGCCCCGCTCGATCGAGCGCTCCTCGAAGCCCTCCTCGGCGGTGGCCTGCCGGGTCGGCTCGGCGATGAAGTAGACGGGGATCGAGATCGCCAGCAGCAGGGTGAAGAGCAGCGACCAGCCGAGCACCCGCTCGAGGCGGCGACCCTCGAGATCCTCGTCGGGCATGAACCGCTCGATGTTCTGCGGCTCCTTGGTCTCGGGGTTGCGGCGCATCGAGAAGACGCGCCAGATGATCACTCCCACGAGGACGGCGAAGGCCACCACGTTGATCAGGATCAGCGCGAGACGAAAGTCCACGAGGCGTCAGGCTCCTACTGGTTCTGCGAGCTGGTGGTTGCTGGGTCGGTCGGTCATGGGATCCACGTCAGACGCAGGGCGCGCCCTCTTGGCCTTGCCCGGTGGTGTCGGTGCCGATCGGCGGACCCTGCACCACCGTGCCGGTGTCGACGGTGATGGCGCCGCCGCTCACCGTGAGCGGGAAGCGGTCCATGCCCCGAGGCGCCGGGCCGCCGCGCTTCTCGCCGACCCGGTTGTACTTCGAGCCGTGGCAGGGGCACTCGAACCACTGCGACGTCTGGCACCACGGCACCCGGCACCCGAGGTGCGGGCACTTCTGGTACAGGGCGACGTAGCCCTGGTCCATCCCGGCGAGGATCGTCGACGGGTACACCTTGGCCGCCTTCTTCAGGTCGGCCTTCGGGTAGGCGACGATGTACACCTTCGCCGACGCGTTGTAGAAGGGCACCTTGTCGGCGAACTGCTTCTCGACGTCGGCCACGCTGCCGACGTTGACCTTGCCGCCGAAGCCGCCGGCGCTCGACGGCCACAGGAACGCGAGCGCCGCGGCGCCGAAGCCGCCGACCCCGAGCGCGAGGCCGGTGAGGATGCCCCGGTTGAAGAACTGGCGGCGGGTGACGCCGAGCTCCTCGGGGTCGACGGGCTCGTAGCGGACGACGCCGGTGCCGCCGGCCTTGACCGGGAGCCCGCCCGACTCGGCGCTGCGGCGGGCGTCCTCGGCGCGGGTGCGGGCGTCGTCGTCGGTCGCGTCACCGGCGACTGGCACGATGTCGGAGGTCGTCGCGCCGGGCTCGGACGCGTCGGCGCGCTTGGTCTCGCGGCTCAACCGACCGGTCGAGGTGCGGCGCCGGGCGGTGGCGAGCAGCGCGATCGCCGCGAGGGCGAGGACGACGATGATCGCGACGGGGATCAGCACGGGGATCTGCTCCTACAGCTCGAAGAAGATGCCGTCGTTCCAGGGGAACACGAAGTTGAACCCTGGGCCTCGGAAGAACGAGCCGATGATCACGAGCACCGCCCACATCATGATGAACATGGTGAAGATCGCGATGGCGAACTTGCGGTCGTTCGGCTTGTTCGAGGGGTTCTTGTCGAGGAACGGTGCGAGCGCGATCAGGCCGAGGCCGACGCCCGGGATGGTCACACCGGCGACCATCGGGTGGAACATCGTCAGGAGCTCCTGCAGACCGAGGAAGTACCACGGCGCCTTCGACGGGTTCGGGGTCTTGTTGAAGTCGGCGAGGGTCAGCAGTGGTGCGCGCACGAGCGCCGAGAAGATCGTCAGGGCGCCGAGGAGGATCAGGATCGACGCCAGCTCGATCGCGAGGAGGTGCGGCCAGGTGTGCACCTTGTCCTGTGCCTCGGCGCGGGTCTGCTGGATCGAGCCCGACTTGACCACCGTGAGCAGCCGCTGGGTGTGACCGCCCGGGCCCGTGGCCGTCGAGGGCGGTGCTGCGACCGCGGTCGCGGTGCCGCCGCCCCCACCACCGGCCGCAGCCGCGGCGGGTGCACCGGCGTCGCCACCGCCACCGCCACCGCCGAGCGCGGCGCGCCGCTTCTTCGACCGCTCGAGCAGGTGCGCCGGGATGCCACCGGTGTCGCCGCCATCGCTCGCGCCGTCGCCACCACCGGTGTCGTCGCCCTCGCCGCCACCGGCGTCGCCTCCACCACCCGTGGGGGGCGGCGGCGTCTCGCCACCACCGCCGGCCGGGGGCGCGCCCGCGGCGGCCTCGGCCTCGCCGCCCTCCTCACCGGGGACGGGGAGACCCAGTGCCTTGCGCCGCTCCTTCGAGCGGGCCAGCAGGTGTTCGGGGATCTCGGCCATGTCTGGAGTGCTCCTTCGCGCGGCCTAGAGCGGACCCGAGATGCCGCCGTCCTTCCGGACGCGCCAGAAGTGGACGGCCATGAAGATGACGATGACGAACGGGAGCAACAAGACGTGGAGCACGTACCACCGCAGCAGCGTGTCGCCGCTGATCTCCTTCGAGCCGAGCAGCACGTACTTCACGCTGCTGCCGAAGACCGGTGTGTACCCCATCATGTTGGTGCCGACGGTGACGGCCCACAGCGCGAGCTGGTCCCACGGCAGCAGGTAGCCGGTGAACGAGAGCAGCAGGGTGAGCGTGAGCAGGATCACGCCGATCACCCAGTTGAACTCGCGAGGTGCCTTGTAGGCCCCGTGGTAGAAGACGCGACACATGTGCAGGAACACCGAGAGCACCATGAGGTGCGCGGCCCACCGGTGCATGTTGCGCACGAGCGAGCCGAACGTCACCGCGGTCTCGAGCGTCTGGATGTCGGTCCAGGCCGACGCCTGGGTCGGCCGGTAGAAGAACATCAAGAAGATGCCGGTGACGGTCAGCAGGATGAACAGGAAGAAGGACAGGCCACCGAGGCACAGCGTGTAGGACACCTTCACCGCGTGCCGCTTCACCTTCACCGGGTGCAGGTGGTACAGCACGTTGTTCATCACGACGTAGGAGCGGTTGCGGGGGCTGTCGGTGTAGCCGCGGCGGTACACCGAGCCCGGCCGGAAGATCGCGTTCCACGCCTGGGACCCGCGGATCTTCTCGTCGGTCTTGTCGAGCGCCGCAGCGACGCGGTCGCCGCGTCCGTTGCTCCCGTTCTTGCCGTTGCCGTTGGCCACGAACCTGTCTCCTCGGACCTGCTGGTGCTGCTTGGCGGGTGGTGCTGGTGCCTACGTGCCGGCGGTGGTCGGCGTCAGAACCGGACGCCGTAGGAGTAGCCGTGCCGGTTGGTGCGAACGTGCGGGTCGCCGACCGCGCCCGGCGGCGAGAGCTTGCCCAGGATGATCACGCCGGTCGGGCAGCGGTCCACGCAGAGCGCACACCGCGTGCAGACGTCCTCGTCGACGATGAACGCGACGTGGTCGTGGGGGTCCTCGCCCGGCTGCTCGGTCCCCACGGCGTCGGCGATCGCCGACACCGAGACCATGTGGATGCACTTCCAGGGGCAGATGTCGACGCAGCCCTCGCAGAGGATGCACTCGGCCTGGTCGATGTGGAGGAACTGCTTCGGCTTGACCGACTGCGTCAGGTACGCCGGGTCGACTTCCTGGAGCTCGTAGTCGACCGCGAAGTCGGGCATGGGCGGGTTGGCATCGGTGCGCGCCACCGTCACCCACCCCCTGTGGGCGCGGGCGCCGTCGGCACCTGCGCCTCCGGTGCGTTGGCGCCTTCGGCGCGTCGCGCGCTCCAGGCACGAAGGGGACGACCGAAGCGCGACTTCTTCTCGGGCGTGCCCTCGGCGGCCGCCGCGGCCGGCTCGTCGTTGCGCTTCTGCCACATGACGAACAGCTTCAGGTTCAGGCCGAGCACCGCGACGTAGATCAGCGTCACGACGATGTCGCGCAGCGCCGGGTAGTCCATGTTGAACGGGTAGTGCACCGGCAGGATGCCGAGGATGTCCTGGTTGCTCTTGAAGATGAACTTCGACGAGTCGCCCCACTCGAGGTCGGCGTTGGCGAACGTCAGCCACTCCGACGGGATGATGGCGTAGGCGAGCGTGAACATCGCGAAGACGCCGGTGGCGCCGAGGAAGCACTCGGCCCAGGTCGCCTTCTGCTCCGGGTCACGCGGTGCACGGCTCGCGATGAGCAGCAGCGTGTGCCCGATGATGGCGAGGATGCCGAGCCACACGATGCCGCGCTGGATGCCGGTGAACACCGCCCCCAGCAGCAACGTGCCGATGATGATGACGGGATAGAGGACGATGCCGACCCAGAGCGGGTACGGCCGCCGCAGCACCGGCTTCTTCATCATCGCGATGACGAAGATGAGCCCGACCACGAGCAGGAACGTCGACCAGAACAATCGGCCGGACGCCCGCAGGTTCCAGTCGCCGAGATCCCACGGCAGCGTGAGCGTCCAGTCGGGCAGCAGGTTGGGCATGTCCCCGACGTCCTCCCCGGTGCGCCTGGCGGCGCCGTCGCCGCGGCGTTTCCTACCACGCTAACGGGGAAAGCGGCATATTCAGGGATCGACCGGGGGGTCTCTTCGGGTCGGGCGGCACGCCTCCTCCGCACGGCCCGCGGATCCTCCGGAGCCCCTGCTCCCTCGCTGCGCTCGGTCGGGTCTTCGACCCGGGTCTCCTCCGGGCGGGCCGAACGGCTCCGGATGCGACCACCCGACCCTCCGTCACATCGCCAGGCGCGTGAAGGTGCGTGCCTGGGGCCACTCGCTCGGCGGCGGGGCACGCATCTGCGCAGCGATGCGTCCCCGACGTCGACCATCTCGGGCGGTCCGGCTCAGGGAACGGCGAGGCTCGCGGGCCTCGTGCGATTGGCCCCAGGAACGCACCCCGCTCTTTGTCGCCCCGGAGAGACCCCGCATGGGAGTGGGGAGAGTGGACGTGGGAGGCTTCGGTGATGAGCGCGGCCATGAGCTCGGACCGGTACGACGTGCTGGTGGTGGGGGGCGGGCCCTCCGGCGCGGCGGCGGCGTACTGGTTGGCCGAGGCGGGGCACCGGGTGCTCGTCGTCGAGAAGAAGCGGTTCCCGCGCGAGAAGACCTGCGGGGACGGGCTCACGCCGCGGGCGGTCAAGCAGCTCGAGGACATCGGGCTGGGCGAGCGCCTCATGGAGCACCAGCGCTTCGACGGGCTCCGCTCGATCGCGCACGGCGTGACGCTCGAGCTGCGCTGGCCGGACCATCCTCTCTTCCCGTCCTACGGCTACGTCGTGCGCCGGCGGGACCTCGACGAGATGGTCGCCGACGCCGCGGTCAAGGCCGGGGCCACGTTGTGGCCGGCCACCGAGGCGGTCGCCCCGGTCGTCGACGGCGGGATCGTCACCGGGGCCACGGTCCACAGGAAAGAGGACGACACCCGCCTCGACGTCTCGGCCCGCTACGTCGTCGTGGCCGACGGCTCGAACTCCCGGTTCGGCCGGGCGCTCGGGGCGTCGCGCAACCGCACCTATCCCTTGGGCATGGCGGTCCGGGGCTACTACGAGAGCCCGCGCCACGACGATCCGTGGATCGAGAGCCACCTCGACATCCACGACAAGCACGGCAACAACCTGCCCGGCTACGGCTGGATCTTCCCGGTGGGCGACGGCACCATCAACGTGGGCGTCGGGCTGCTCTCGACCTTCGCCGGCTGGAAGGACGTCAACACCAGCCACCTCATGGAGGCGTTCTGCGAGACCGCCCCCGACTACTGGGGCATCTCCCCCGAGTCGTCGTGCGGTCCCGCCACCGGCGGCAAGCTCCCGACCGGTCTCTCGGTGGGCCCGAGCGTCGGACCCACGTGGGTGAGCGTCGGCGACGCCGCCGGCTCGGTGAACCCGTTCAACGGCGAGGGCATCTCGGTGGCGTACGAGACCGGGCGCTTCGCGGCCGAGGCGCTCGACGAGGCGCTGCGCACCGGCGACGGCCTGGCGCTGCGGGGCTACGCGAGCCGGCTCGACGAGGAGTACGGCCTCTACTTCAAGGTCGCCCGGACGTTCGTGCGGGCGATCGGCAACCCCGCGGTCATGCGCGAGCTGACCCGCATCGGGTTCCAGTCGCACACCCTCATGGAGTGGATCCTGCGGATCATGGCGAACCTGCTGCGCCCGGACGAGATCGGCCCGGCCGAGGCTGCGTACAAGGTGGTCGAGCGGGTCGTCGCGGTGGGCCCGGACGTCTAGCTATCGCCACCAGGGGCGGTCGACGATCGATTCGATCGCGGTGGTCGGCTCGTCGAGCGTGTCGAGCACGTGGTCGAGGAACCGCAGCCAGTCGGCCATCCACACCACCGCGAACGCCGGTGCCATCCCGGACGCACCCTCGGACATGTGCTCGCGCATGCACGCGAGGACGCCGGCGCGCACCTCGTCGCTCTCCGGCACGACCAGCGCGGGCGTGGCGTGGCCCTCGAGTCGCTCGGCGATCCGGTCGAAGCCGTCCGCGACCGCGTGCACCTGCGTGTCGATCGCGGTGCTGGCGTCCGCGCAGCCGCGGCGGTGGTAGTCGCGCGCGGCGTGGAACACGACGGCGTCGGCAGCCAGGCGGACCTTCGTCGTCGCGGTGAGCACGACCGCCCACGTCTCGGCGGTCAGCTGCTGCGACGTCCTTTCGTTGACGAACTGCGCGAACGCGTCGTCGGCCTGGCGGTGGCACACCACGGCGCGGTCGCGGGCGTCGTCGGGAACCTCGGGCGAATCGGTCTCGTCCAGGCCGAACGCGAACGCGCGACGGAGGTGCTCCGCGCCGACCCGGTACAGCTCCGCGAGCGAGACGCAGAACGCGACCCGCGCGCCACGCGGCCAGAGCAGCACGCCGACGATGACGCTCACTGCGCTGCCGATGGCGATGTTCTCGACGCGGGTGACGGCGGTGACCACGCCCGCGGGCTCGACGATGTTGAACAGGACCACGACGAACACGGTGAAGGACGCCTGACCCACGACGAAGTGGATCGCTCCCGGCGTGTAGGCCGCGAGGAAGACGACGGCCGGCAGCAGGAACCACAATGGGTCGGCGTTGTCGCGGGTGAGCTCGATCACGCCGCACGCGACGAGGAAGCCGATCAGCGTGCCGGCCAGCGAACGGAGTGCGGTCGCGCCGGTGCCGAGCGCGCTGGACCGCAGCACCGAGAGGGTCCCGAGCACCACCCAGAACGCGTGCTCCAGGTCCAACGACGTGGCGATGGCGACGGCGATGGCCAGGCCGACCGCGCCGCGGATGGCGCTCTGGAACGAGGCCGACCCGAGGTTCAGGTGCGCTCGGAGCAGGGTGCGCATCCGGCTGCGGGCATCGTGCTCGAGCGGCTCGGCGTCGGCGAGGAGCGGGGTCTCGGCCGCATCCGGGATCGACGCGGGCCCGCCCATCACCAGCCACGCGTAGGCGGCGACGGTCAGCGCGACGTGGGAGAGCACGCGGATCGGGAACGACTGATCGAGGGTGACCAGCACGTCCTCGGGAGCAGCGCCGTCGGCCAGCTGCGCGGCCGCCCACTGCTCGAGCTGATCGCGATGGCGAGCGCGGCCGGCCTCGAGGCCGCGCAGGTCGGGCGTGTCGACGCGCTCGCCGCGGAGCAGTGACGCCGCGGCCTCCAACGCGCGCGCGATCTCGTCACGCAGCTCGGCGTCGAGCGCGTGGAGCTGCGCGTCGTCGATCGCGGCACCCGCGGCGAGACGGTCGACGAACGCGCGCGCGCGGACGAGACCGGCGATGACCGCCGCGGTGGCCGCGGTCTGCTCGGGTGACCCACCCGACCGGTAGAGCACGCCCGCGGCGCGCACGCGCACGGCATCGATGGCCGCTCGCGCGGCGTCGGCCAACGCCGCGTCGGCGGGTGCGCGCACGGATGCCCCGAGGGCGACGAGCGCCACGGCCGCACCCTCTCGCACCGCGGCCCGCTCGTGGCGCGGCCAGAGCAGGATTGCCGAGATCCCGCTCACCGCCGCGGCGGCGAACCACGCGAGCGCGCGGTCGCCGGCCTGGCCGGCGGGCGCGGGGACCGTGACCGCGAGGACGTAGGCGAGGATCAGGGGCGACGCGGCCGCCGAGCACGCGCCGCCCATCACGCCGGAGAGCAGCACCGCGAAGCCGACGACCAGCATCACCACGGACCCGAGGAGCACGTCGCCGGAGAGGACGGTCCCGAGGGCGATGAGCGCCCCGCCCACGACCCCGAGCACCAGGTAGGCCCGGAGCCGCACGACGAGGGGCTCGCCGCTGAAGTCCGCGAACACCAGGCAGGCGAAGGCGCCGAAGGCGGCGAAGAGCCCGACGATCGGGTCGTCGAGGACCTCGGTGCCGATCGCCAGCAGGATCGGCATCAGGAGCGCGACCCGGACGGCCTTCCGGAGGTTCACGCGCCCGGGGTCGTGCACCGGGACCCGGCTCAGGAGTGCCCCCACCGGCCGGAGCGTACCGAGCGGGGCTCGGACGGCCGCGGAGGCACGACCGAGGCACGCGCCGTTGGGGTCACTCGCCGGGTGTCGGATAGCCTGCGCCGCGCGGCCGTCGGCCGGGGGAGGAGAGCGCGTCGCGGTGGACCAGTACCTGCCGATCCTGTCGCTGATGGTGCTGGTGATGCTGTTCGCGTCGCTGTCGTTCCTGGCGGCGAAGCTGCTCGCACCGAAGCGCCCACACGCCGCGAAGGACGCGCCCTACGAGTGCGGCATCGTCCCCGAGATCGAGCCCGCCGAACGGTTCCCGGTGAAGTTCTACCTGGTGGCCATGGCGTTCATCGTCCTCGATGTCGAGATCATCTTCCTCTACCCGTTCACGACGATCCTGCGTGACCTGGGCGAGTACGGCCTCATCGCGATGGGCGTGTTCCTGCTCGTGCTCCTCGTGCCGTTCGCGTACCTCCTGTCCACCGGCGCGGTCACCTGGGGTCCGGTTCGCCAGACGGTCTCGCGTGTCGGCGCGCGCGTGCTGCACGCGGCGGGGCTGCCGGGCCGTGAGGGCCTCGACCCGGACGCGAAGGACGCCGACGCGGAGGAAGCCGCGTAGTGGGCCTCGACCAGATCCCGTACAACTTCCTCACGGGTCGACTCGAAGACCTCGTGAAGTGGGCCCGCCGGAACTCGGTGTTCCCCGCGACCTTCGGGCTCGCGTGCTGCGCGATGGAGATGATGGCCACCGGCGCCGCGCACTACGACCTGGCGCGCTTCGGCATGGAGGTGTTCCGCGCGAGCCCGCGCCAGGCCGATCTCATGATCGTCGCGGGTCGCGTGAGCCAGAAGATGGCGCCGGTGCTCCGCCAGGTCTACGACCAGATGGTCGAGCCGAAGTGGGTCATCTCGATGGGTGTGTGCGCGAGCAGCGGCGGCATGTTCAACAACTACGCGATCGTGCAGGGCGTCGACCAGATCGTGCCGGTCGACGTCTACGTCCCGGGCTGCCCGCCGGGGCCCGAGACGCTCATGCACGGCATCCTCACGCTGCACGAGCAGATCCGCGACGGCCACCTGATGAAGCGCCGCAGCGAGGGCCCCGACGGCCGCACCGGCGCGGGCCTGCGGATCGACCAGGTCGACGGCATCGACGCTCCCCTTGCTGCTCCCACTGCGGGTGGCCGCGCGTGAGCCCGGACGAAGCACCCGTGGCGACCGAGGATGCCGAGGCTCGTGAAGAAGTTCACAAGCCGAGCGACGAGGTGGCCGCGGCGGTCCTCGACCAGTTCCCCGACGCGGTGTTCCACGAGTCGCACGGCCAGCCGGTCGTCTACGTCGACCGGGGCGCGTGGCTCGACGTCGCGACCTTCCTTCGCGACGACCAGCGCTTCACCCAGTGCATGGACGTCACCGTGGTCGACCACCTGCTCGACATCGAGCGCCTCGTCGTCGAGGGGGTGAACCCCGAGCGCTTCGAGGTCGTCGCCAACTTCCTGTCGCACCCGCGCAACCGGCGCATCCGCGTGATCTGCGAGGTGCCGGCCGACGAGACCGAGGTCGCGAGTCTCGTGCCGCTCTACCCCGGCGTCGACTTCGCCGAGCGCGAGGCGTTCGACCTGTTCGGCATGACGTTCGCCGGCCACCCCGAGCTCACCCGGATCCTCATGCCCGACGACTGGGTCGGTCACCCGCTGCGCAAGGACGACTTCCCCGCGCGCGTACCCGTCACCTTCAAGGAAGACCCAGGCCCGCGATGAGCGAGCACGACGCGCGCGAAGAGGTGATCCTCGAGTCGCAGACGGACGAGGGCGCGCAGCTGCTCCAGCCGCGCGAGGTCGTGGTCGGCGGCGGGCCGTGGCCCGAGAGCGACGAGACCATGATCGTCAACATGGGGCCGCAGCACCCCTCCACGCACGGGGTGCTGCGCGTCATGCTCGAGCTCGACGGCGAGACCGTGCTGCGGTCGAAGCCGGTGATCGGCTACCTCCACACCGGCATGGAGAAGACGGCCGAGGAGCTCACCTACGTCCAGGGCGCCACCAACGTCACGCGCATGGACTACCTCGCGCCGCTCTCGAACGAGCTGGTGTGGTCGCTCGCGGTCGAGCGGCTCCTCGACATCGACGTGCCCGAGCGCGCGACGTGGATCCGGATGCTGCTCGTCGAGCTCACGCGCATCGC
>CAZKTS010000211.1:0-3151 GCA_964555735.1 uncultured Bifidobacteriaceae bacterium | reverse complement strand
CCCGGGGGCCGGAGCGCGAGGAACGCGGCGTCGGCTTCGCCCGCCGCCAGCGCATCGATCGCGGCGAGGCCCGCGCCGGCCGCGCGGATCGCCGCCGCCCACGACCCTGCCGACATGACGGTGTCGGGGTCGATCGCGCCGCCGCCGCGCTCGGCGAGCGACGCCACGCGGTCGAGCAAGCGCGGCTCGTGCACGCGCTCCAGCTCGGCGCGGGTCGCGTCGCGCGGCCGGAGGCGACCGATGGCGTCGTCGACGCCCGCCGCGTGGACACCCGCGGCGACCGCACCGAGCCGGGCGACCCGCTCGGGATGACCCGGGCCGGGCTCGTGCGCCGAGAAGATCGGATCCTCTGCGAGGAGCAGCGTCGGCACGACGGCGACGGTATCCGCCCAGGGGCGTGACGAGACCGGCGGGTACGCTCGTCTGCCGTGGCCGAGCGCATCAGGGGTGACCGAGCGCGTCATCACTCGTTCGGCTGGGCGCGTGTCGTGCCGTGGCGAGGCCAGCGCGAGGTCGCCCACCTCGTGCTCGCCGAGGGCTCGCCGCCCGACCGCACTGCCGTCGAGGACTCGCTGGTCCGCTTGCGCCGGTCCGGCTACACGGCCGTCGTCACCAGCGCGCTCACCGCCGCCGACTCGCTGCCGTTCGTCGACGCCGGGTTCGAGGTTCGCGAGCGGCTCCACCTCCTCGAGCACGACCTCGCCGAGATCCCACCCGCGCGTCCGTCGGCGCCGGCGCTGCGGCGGGCGTGGAAGACCGACCGCAGCCGGGTGCTCACCCTCGATGCCCTCGCCTTCGACGACTTCTGGCGCCTCGACGCCGAGGCGCTCCGCGACGCCCTCCAGGCCACACCGTCGGTGCGGTTCCGCGTCGGCGACTCGGCCGGCGGCGACATCGCCGCCTACGCGATCACCGGTCGCGCCGGTCGGCGCGGCTACCTCCAGCGGGTCGCGGTGCACCCGGACGCACGCCGCGGTGGCTGGGGACGCGTGCTCGTGAGCGACGCGCTCGTCTGGTTGCGACGCCACGACGCCCGCCGCGCGCTGGTGAACACCCAGTGGCAGAACGACGGCGCGCTCGCGCTGTACGAGTCGTGCGGCTTCCGACGGCTTCCGGTCGGCCTCTGCGTGCTCGACCGCGAGCTGTGAGCGTCGCCCGACGCGTCGCCACTGCCGGCGCCGTCGCGCTCCTCGGGCTCGCGACGCTCGCGAGCATCGGCACCCCCGACGCACGCGCCGGTGTCCAGGCCGCCAGCCCGCTCGAGCTCGCCGCACAGGACGCATGGACCCCGCTCGGCGGCGACGCGCACCTCCAGCTGCGCGTCGAGCCGTCGACCCCCGGACTCGAGGTCGTCTCGACGCTGCACCAGGCCATCACCTCGCGCGCCGCGTTCACCCGGACGCTGAGCGGCGGCAGCCTGGGCTCGGTCATCGACGATGTTGACGTGCCGCTCACCTCCCTGCCCACGGTGACGAGCACCGTGCGCACCCTGACCCTCGGACTCGAGAGTCCGACCGGCGCTCGCGACGCAGCCCGGCTGGGCGCGCGCCGCGCGGGCGTCTACCCGCTCGTCGTGTCCCTGCGTGATGCCGACGATGCGGTCATCGACGAGCTCGTGACCTACCTCGTGGTCGTGCAGCCCGGACCGACCGGGGCGACGCCGCTCGACGCGAGGCTCGAGGTCGCGTGGGTGTGGCCGCTGAGCGCGGCGCCCGCGACGCTTCCGTCCGGGACGGTCGACCCCGGTGTGGTCGCCGCGCTCCGCCCCGATGGACGCCTCGGTCGCCAGGCCGCGGCGCTGCGCCGCAACGCCGACATCCCGGTGACCCTCGTGCCGGGCCCCGAGACCATGAAGACCTGGCTCGCGGTCGGGCGCGACGAACCGGTGGTGGCGGACGGCGCGGCCGCGGTCCAGGACGCCGCTCGCCGCACGCAGGTGCTCGACGGCGCCTACGTGCCGATCGACCTGCCGTCGCTGCTGGCCGCCGGGCTCGCGGGCGCGGCCGACACCCAGCTCGCCGTCGGCTCGGCGACGCTCGACCGGGTCTTCGACACGGACCCGGACGCGCGGACCGCCGTCGCCCGTCCCGTCGACGTCGGGTCCCTGACCCGCCTCCGCAGCGGGGGCGTGGAGCGCGTCGTGGTGAGCGGCTCGGCCCTTGCTGCGAGCACCGATCGCACGGCGGTCGATCGGCCGTTCCTGCTCGACACCGCGGCCGGCTTCACCCCGTCGGCGCCCGTGTCGGCCGTCGCGGGCGACGAGGAGCTCACGTCGCTGCTCACCGGCGACGCCGAGCCCGCGCTTCGCGCCCAGCGCCTCCTCGCCGGGCTGTCGCTCGTCGCGCTCCAGGACCCCGACCAGTCGCACGCGATCACCCTCGTGAACCCGGACTCGTTCGACCCCGAACCCGAGCTGCTCGACGCGGTGTTCGCGGGGTTGCGCGGCAACCCCTGGCTCGCGCCCGCGTCGGTCGCCACGGTGTTCGACACCGTCGCGCCCGCGACCGCCTCGAACGGCACCGCGCTCACCCGACAGCTCGCTCCGTACGCTCCGCCGCGCGCGCCCGTCAGCGCGCCCGCCTACGACGACGCCCAGACGCGGCTCAACGCCTTCCGGTCGCTCGTGCCTCCCGGCGACGAGCGGGTCGCCGCCGCCGAGGAGGCGCTGCTGTCCTCGGTGTCGTCGGCGTGGAACTCGCCCGGCGGCGCGCTCCGGGCGAACGCCGAGCTGGAGGCCGTCGACGCGTCGATCGACTCGTTCCTCTCCCAGATCCACGTGCCGGATCCGTCGACGATCACCCTCACGTCGCAGTCGGGTGAGATCCCGCTCACGTTCCGCAACGACACCGGCCAGACGGTGAGCGTGCTCGTCGAGCTCCAGAGCCCGAAGCTGTTCTTCCCCGACGGCTCGTCCCGGCTCGTCGACTTGCCGCCCAAGAGCACGACCGTGCGGTTCGAGGTCGACGCCCGCACGTCCGGCTCGTTCCCGCTCCACCTCAGCGTGCGGTCCGCCGACGGCGCGCTGCCCATCACCGACTCGAGCTTCCGGGTGCGGTCGACCGCGGTGAGCGTCGTGGGCCTGGTGCTGATGATCGGTGCGGGAGCGTTCCTCGCGGTCTGGTGGGGCTGGGACATCCGCCGGCGGCGGCGG
>CAZKTS010000210.1:0-3671 GCA_964555735.1 uncultured Bifidobacteriaceae bacterium | reverse complement strand
CGACGGCCTGTTCTCCGAGGGTGAGAAGACCCTCGCCGACGCCGACGACACCGACGACGAGCCCACCTGGCGCGACGACGACGTCGACGACCGCGCCGGCTGGGACGACGACGACCCGCTCCGCCTCGACGAAGGCGGTCGCCAGGCCTCGTAGCCGCTCAGGCCGTGCGGGGGTCCACCCGGTCGGGATCGAGGTCGTAGCGCCGGATCGCCTCGGTGACCACCTCGGCCTTCACGTCGCCGTCACGCGCGAGTGCGTCGAGCACGCCCACCACGAGGTGTGGCGCATCGACCTCGAAGTGGCGGCGCAGCGCGGCCCGGGTGTCGGAGTAGCCGTACCCGTCGGTCCCGAGCGGCACGAAGCGGTTGGGCACGAAGCGCGCGATCTGGTCGGGCACCGCCTTCATGAAGTCGGTGACCGCGACGACCGGACCCTCGCTCTCGGCGAGCTGCTCGGTCACGTACGGCGTCCTGGCCGGCTCTTCGGGGTGCAGGCGGTTCCAGCGCTCGACGCTGAGCGCGTCTTCGCGCAGCAGCTTGTAGCTGGTCGCCGACCAGACGTCGACCGCGACGTCGAACTCGTCGGCGAGCATCTGCTGCGCGTCGAGCGCGGCGAGCATCGCGGTGCCCGACGCGAGGATCTGCGCCCGGTGCTTGCGCGCCTCGCTCGCCGGGCGGTACCGGTAGAGGCCGCGCACGATCCCCTGCTCCACGGCGGCGGCGTCGGCACCGTTCGGGAGTGCAGGCATGGAGTAGTTCTCGTTGTACAGAGTCAGGTAGTAGAAGACGTCCTCGGGGTCGTCGCCGTACATGCGCTCGATGCCCTCGCGGATGATCACCGCGACCTCGTACGCGAACGCCGGGTCGTAGGCGCGGCAGTTGGGCACGGTCGACGCCAGCACGAGGCTCTGGCCGTCACAGTGCTGGAGGCCTTCGCCCGTGAGCGTGGTGCGACCGGCCGTCGCGCCGAGCAGGAACCCTCGGCCGCGCTGGTCACCGAAGCTCCAGATCAGGTCGCCGACGCGCTGGAACCCGAACATCGAATAGAAGATGAAGAACGGGATCATGGGCTGGCCCCACGTCGCGTACGCCGTCCCGGCCGCGGTGAACGCGGCCATCGAGCCCGCCTCGCTGATCCCCTCCTCGAGGATCTGGCCGTCCTTCGCCTCCTGGTACGACAGCAGCAGCGCGGCGTCGACCGGCTCGTAGCGCTGGCCGAACGGCGCGTAGATCTTGACCTCACGGAACAGGGAGTCCAGCCCGAAGGTCCGCGCCTCATCGGGCACGATCGGCACGATCCGCCGGCCGATGCCCGGGTCGCGCAGCAGGCCGCGCAGCAGGCGGGCGAACGCGGTGGTCGTGGATGCCTGCACCTTCTCGCCGGTCCCGGCGAGCACCTCGGCGTACGGGTCGGTGGGCAACGGCAGCGACTTGTGGCGCACGACGCGCTCGGGCATCGGGCCGTCGAGCGCCTGACGGCGCGCCATCAGGTACTCGTACTCGGGTGAGTCCTTGCCCGGGTGGAAGTAGGGCGGGTCGCCGTCCTCGAGTTCGGAGTCCGGGATGTCGAGGTAGAGCCGGTCGCGGAACTGCTTGAGCGCGTCAGCGTCGAGCTTCTTGATCTGGTGCGTCGCGTTGCGCGCCTCGAGGCCCTGCCCGAGCGTCCAGCCCTTCACCGTCTTGGCGAGGATGACGGTCGGGCTGCCCTTGTGCTCGACCGCGAGCTTGTACGCCGCGTAGAGCTTGCGGTAGTCGTGCCCGCCGCGCGGCAGCTGCTGGAGGTCCTGGTCGGTCAGGTGCTCGACCATCTTCTGCAGACGGGGATCGGGCCCGAAGAAGTGCTCCCGGATGTACGCGCCGCTCTCGACCGCGTACTTCTGGAACTCGCCGTCGACCGTCGTGTTCATCTGGTTCACGAGCACGCCGTCGACGTCGCGCATGAGCAGCTCGTCCCAGCCGCGACCCCAGACGACCTTGATCACGTTCCAACCCGCGCCCCGGAACGTCGCCTCGAGCTCCTGGATGACCTTCCCGTTCCCGCGCACGGGCCCGTCGAGGCGCTGGAGGTTGCAGTTGACGACGAAGATGAGGTTGTCGAGCTGCTCACGCGCCGCGATCGACAGGCCGGCCGTCGACTCGGGCTCGTCCATCTCGCCGTCGCCGACGAAGCACCACACCTTCGAGTCGCTGGTGTCGGCGACCTCGCGGTGAAGGAGGTACCGGTTGAACCGGGCCTGGTGCACGGCGTTCAGCGGGCCGAGACCCATCGACACCGTCGGGAACTCCCAGAAGTCGGGCAGGCGCCGGGGGTGCGGGTAGCTCGGCAGTCCCCCGCCGAAGACCTCGCGGCGGAAGCGGTCGAGATGATCCTCGGTCAGGCGCCCCTCGAGGAAGCCGCGGGCGTAGATGCCCGGTGCGGCGTGGCCCTGCATGAAGAGCTGGTCGCCGAAGCGGCCGTCTCGCTTGCCGTGCCAGAAGTGGTTGAACCCGACGTCGTAGAGCGCGGCCGCGGACGCGAACGTCGAGAGGTGACCACCCAGGCCGTCGAAGCGATGGTTCGCCCGGTCGACCATCGCCATCGCGTTCCAGCGGATGAACGCCCGGATGCGCTTCTCGAGGTACTCGTCGCCCGGGAACCACGGTTCCTCGTCGGGCGGGATCGTGTTGATGTAGTCGGTCGTGACCATCGCGGGCACGCCGACGCCCGCCTCACGCGCGCGCTCCATCAGGCGCGCGAGCAGGTACCGCGCCCGGGAGCGCCCGTTGGCGTCGACGACGGCATCGAGCGAGTCGAGCCACTCCTGGGTCTCCGCCGGGTCGATGTCGGGGAGCTGGTGCACGAAGCCGTCGATGAACATCTGCCACCAGGCTACGCGCCGCGCGTGCCGCGGCCGTCACGCGACGGGGCGTTGTTACCTGTTGGTCACTTGCGCGCGCGCCACACCCGACTCGTGGGGCGACGCCCGCGTCGGCGATTAGGGTTTCGGCCGTTCGCCGACGAGGAGCACGCGCATGGGCGTATACGACATCCCGATCAACTCGCTGACCGGCAAGCCGGGGCAGCTGGCCGAGCAGAAGGGCAAGGTCAGCCTCATGGTGAACGTCGCCTCCAAGTGCGGCCTCACGCCGCAGTACGAGGGGCTCGAGAAGATGTACGAGCAGTACCGCGACCGCGGCTTCACCGTCCTCGGGTTCCCGTGCAACCAGTTCCTCGAGCAGGAGCCCGGCACCGCCGACGAGATCGCGGAGTTCTGCCAGGTCAACTACGGCGTGCAGTTCCCGATGTTCGAGAAGATCGAGGTCAACGGCGACGCCAAGCACCCGCTCTACGAGGAGCTCGAGAAGACCGCCGACGCCGAGGGCCACGACGGCGACATCCGCTGGAACTTCGAGAAGTTCCTCGTCGACGCCGACGGGAACGTCATCGGCCGCTTCGCCCCCCAGGTCGAGCCGTCCGACCCCGCCCTCGTGAGCGCCATCGAGTCCGCGCTCGGGTAGCGCACGAACGGCCGGGTTGACGACCCGCGCCCCGGGGTACCTCTCGCCCACCGGATCGGACCGCCGGTCCGGTGCACACGGAGGTGCTGCCCATGCTTGGCACTCGTTCCCGAGGCACGGTCGTCGAGGAGCCCGTCGTCCGGACGACGGCGTGGAGCCCGGCTCAACTCGTC
>CAZKTS010000209.1:0-9666 GCA_964555735.1 uncultured Bifidobacteriaceae bacterium | reverse complement strand
GGCACGCATGAGCAGCGCACCCGCGCTCACCGAGATCGATCACATCGCCATCGCGGTCAACGACCTCGAGGCTGCGATCGCCTACTACCGCGACACCTTCGGCTGTGAGGTCGACCACCGCGAGGTGGTGGAGAAGGACGGTGTGGAGGAGGCGCTCCTGAAGGTCGCCGACTCCTACGTCCAGCTGCTCACGCCGGTGCGCGACGACTCGCCCGTGGCCAAGTACCTGGAGAAGAAGGGGGAGGGCCTGCACCACGTGGGCTACCGCGTGGCCGACTGCGCGGCGGCGCTCGAGCAGGTGAAGGCCCAGGGCCACAAGGTCATCGACGAGCAGCCGCGGCCCGGCAGCCGGGGCACCACCGTGGCGTTCGTCCACCCCAAGGCCGCCTTCGGCACCCTCATCGAGCTGGTGCAGGAGTGAGGCCGGACTTGACAACGTAGCCATCAAGTTTTCTACTGTCACCCGGAACAACTCGAACGGCGGTGCCGTTTTCCACGTCCGGGAGCACGAGCTCCTGTCCGACACAGGGAGGCAGCAGATGCTGATGCGCTACGACCCGTTCCGCGAGCTCGACCGGCACACCGACCAGCTCTTCGGCTCCGGCGGCCGCCAGGCCTGGGTACCCATGGACGCCGTCCGTACCAAGGAGGGCGTCGAGCTGCGCTTCGACGTCCCCGGCGTCGCGCCCGACTCGATCGACGTGAGCGTCGAGCGCAACGTCTTGACGATCAAGGCCGAGCGGTCGTGGTTCCTGGGCGAGGGTGAGGAGTCCCTGGCCAAGGAGCGACCCCAGGGCTCGTTCGTGCGCCAGGTGTTCCTGGGGGAGGCCCTCGACGTCGACCGGCTCGACGCGGCCTACGAGCACGGCGTGCTGACCGTGGTCATCCCGGTCGCCGAGCAGGCCAAGCCCCGCAAGGTCCAGATCCGCGTCGGCGAGAGCCAGCCCCTCGAGGTCGGTGCCTCGGCCTGATCGCTCCGATCCGACGGAATTCCCGCTCGACCCTGTCCTCGGGACAGGGTCGAGTCGCGTCGTATCAAGGCCAGGCAAGAAGTGGGCAAGGAGTCCGGATGGATCGAAAGCGATCGGTCCGTGCGCCGTTCCCAACGAGAGACCAACATGGGACCGATCGCTCGGTTCGAGGTTCAAGATTCGGTGAGGCGGCGCCGATACGTCCATGGGGCACGGCCAACGGGACCGGGGTCCCGGGAGCGGAGGAGCACCATGCGTCGTCGAGGTCGGATCACCGGAGGGGCGGTCGTGCTCGTGGCCGTCGGATCGCTGGGTCTGGCGGGCTGCTTCGCGCCCCCGCCCCCGCCCCCACCGCCGCAGGTCAGCAGCTGCCCGAGCGCGGGTGATGTCACCCCGAACGGCACTGCGTCTGTCTCGAACGCGATCGCCCAGTGCCACTCGAACTACAAGGCGTACACCGTGTCGAGCACGCTGAACGCGAGCGCGCAGGCCGAAGCGCAGGAGCGCGCGGGCATGCAGTGCACGAGCGGCGCGCTGGTGCACAGCCCGCCGGCCGGCGTCGCCGAGAACCTCTACTGCTGGTACAACGGCTCCGCCAACTGCCCGTCGGCGTCGTTCGGCGCGGTGAAGGCGGTCAACGGCTGGCTGGCCAGCGCGGGTCACAAGGCCAACATCGACAGCCACTCGGTGGTCGGTGCCGGCGTGATCTGCAACGCCGGTCACTACTTCGCCGTCGCGCACTACCAGTAGCGCACCCGAGCTCACGGACGCGGACCCCGCCTGCGGGCGGGGTCCCGTCGCGTGCGGCCGCGGTAGCGTCGCCGCCGCCACGCGGGCGCGACGGACGGGGGACCGGGATGACCGACGAAGCGACCAGGCCGACGCCGTCCGAGTCGAGCGCTCGGCGACCCACCGAGCGTGCGCCGATCGCGGTCGGTCAGGTCATCCTCGCCGTCTCGGCCCTGGCGGCCGTGGTCGGCATGTTCCTGCCGTGGGTCGACGTCGCCGACCCGTTGGGCTTCACGGAGTCGGCATCCGACGTGCCGGTCGCGTACCTCTACGACCTCGACACGCGCAGCGGCACCTCGATCCTCGTCCTCCTCGTGCCGATCGCGGCGGTGCTCGTGCTGAGTGCCTGCATGCGCAACATGCGCGGCTTCGGCATCGGCGCCGGGATCGCCGCGATCGCGGTCGGCGTGCTCTTCGCGGTGCAGTCGCAGCGCAGGATCGACCGCCTGCCTGCCGAGGCCGACCTCGACCTCACGAGCTACCTCGGCACCGGCGTCTACGTGACGATCGGGGCGGGGGTGCTCGCGATCATCGGCGCGCTCGCACTGCCGTGGGGCAAGCCGTCGACCCCGACGCATCCGGCTCCGCCTGCATCGGCCGACGGCTGACGGTCACCGCTACGCTTCGTCGCGCATGGCCGTCGAAGAGTCCGACATCCAGGAGCAGGCCGAAGCCGAGGCGCTGCACGGCGACGAAGGCGCGCCCGCCGTCCCCGCGGGGGTGCACCCGATCGAGGAGCGCCTCGAGCAGCTCGCGGGGCTCCGCGACGAAGCGCTGCACGCCGGGAGCGAGGCGGCGGTCGCCCGCCAGCACGAGCGCGGCAAGCTCACCGCGCGGGAGCGCCTCGAGCGTCTGCTCGACCCCGAGTCCTTCGTCGAGCTCGACATGCTCGCCCGCCACCGGGCCCACGGCTTCGGCATCGAGAACTCCCGGCCGCTCACCGACGGCGTCGTCACCGGGTGGGGCACGATCGACGGCCGCAAGGTGTTCGTGTTCTCCCAGGACTTCACCGTCTTCGGCGGCGCCCTCGGCGAGGTGTTCGCCGAGAAGATCCACAAGGTGATGGACCTCGCCGAGTCGGTGGGCGCGCCCTTCATCGGCATCAACGACGGCGCCGGCGCCCGGATCCAGGAGGGCGTCGTCTCCCTCGACGCCTACGGCGGCATCTTCCACCGCAACGTGAAGGCGTCGGGCGTGATCCCGCAGATCAGCGTGATCATGGGGCCATGCGCCGGCGGGGCGGTCTACTCGCCCGCGATGACCGACTTCATCTTCATGGTGAAGGGCACGTCGCACATGTTCATCACGGGGCCCGACGTCGTGAAGACGGTCACCGGTGAGGACGTCACGCAAGAGGAGCTCGGCGGCGCGATGACGCACGCGTCGAAGTCCGGCGTGGCCACGTTCGTCGCCGAGGACGAGGAGTCGTGCCTCGAGCAGGTTCGCTACCTCCTGTCGTTCCTGCCGCAGAACAACCTCGAGGACCCGCCGGCGTTCGACGCCGAGGACGATCCGGAGCGGCGGTGCGAAGACATCGTCGAGCTCATCCCGGACGCGCCGAACAAGCCCTACGACATCAAGGCGGTCATCGAGCAGGTCGTCGACGACGGCGACTTCTTCGAGGTGCACCAGTACTGGGCCGCCAACATCGTGTGCGGCTTCGCGCGGCTCGACGGGCATGTCGTCGGCATCGTCGGCAACCAGCCGGCCAACCTCGCCGGCACGCTCGACATCGACGCGTCGGAGAAGGCCGCACGGTTCGTGCGCACGTGCGACGCGTTCAACGTCCCGCTGGTCACGTTCGTCGACGTGCCGGGCTTCCTGCCGGGCACCGACCAGGAGTACGGGGGCATCATCCGCCACGGGGCGAAGCTGCTCTACGCGTACTGCGAGTCGACCGTCCCGCGGGTGCAGATCATCACGCGGAAGGCCTACGGCGGCGCCTACGTCGTCATGAACTCGAAGTCGATCGGCGCCGACCTCGCCTTCGCGTGGCCGTCGGCCGAGGTCGCGGTGATGGGACCGCAGGGCGCGGTCAACATCATCTTCCGCAAGGAGATCCAGAACGCCGACGACGCCGAGGGCCGTCGGGCCGAGCTGATCGAGGAGTACACCGAGAAGTTCGCCAACCCGTACGTGGCGGCGGAGCGCGGCTACGTCGACGACGTCATCGACCCGCGCGACACGCGTGTGGTGCTCATCCGGTCGCTGGCGATGCTGCGCACCAAGCGCGAGCAGCTCCCGCAGCGCAAGCACGGCAACCTGCCACTGTGAGTTGCCCGATGCTGCAGGTGGTGTCACCATCGGCGACGCCCGAAGAGGTTGCGGCGATCGTCGCCGCGATCGAGGCGTGCGCGGCCGCCGATGCCGCGGCGGCAGGCCCAGCTGTGGGTGTCGGCGACGACACGCTGCACGAGTGGGTGCGCGGTGCGCGTCTGGGTGCTCGGGGCGCCGGCCTCCAACGCGGGCCGTGGCGCCTGTCCGGGCGCATCGGGCGTCGCGCCCGCGTGTGACCACGGTCCGCGACCCCGAGCTGTTCAGCGTCGGGCCGGACGAAGCGGTCGTCACCTTCACCACCGAGACCGACGAGGCCGTCACCACCTCGGTGGGTGCGCACGAGATCGTCACGACCGGCCCGCAGCACGTCGCGCGGGTGCTCGGCCTGGACCCCGACACCGAGTACACCCTGGCCGTCGAGGGCTCCGAGCCGGGTGAGTACCTACCCGCCGCGTTCCGGACGCTCAGCCGCCCGGAAGGCCGGCTCCTCGCCACGATCGCGACGGCCAACGACGTGCACTTCGGTGAGACCGAGTGCGGTCATCTGGGCTCGGAGCACGAGGACATCGGGCCGATCTTCCGTTCGGCACCGGGCGATCCGCCGTATCCCGAGACGATGAGTCGCGCCGCGGTCGCCGAGATCGCGGCCCTCGATCCGGACGCGGTCGTGGTGAAGGGGGACCTCACGTGCGTCGGCAGCCGCGAGGAGTACGACGCCTTCCTCGCGGCGTACGGCCGGCTCGGGCCCCGCGTGCACCACGTGCGCGGCAACCACGACGCGATGACCGACCCCTCGATGGCACTGCAGGACGCGCCGTACGCGGTCGACCTCGAGGGCATCACGCTCGCGATCATCGACACCGTCATCCCCGGCACCGACGGCGGGCAGCTCCGCGCCGACCAGGTGGCGTGGCTCGATGAGCTCGCGGCACGAAGCGCGGTGCCGATCCTGGTGTTCGGCCACCACTACCTCTGGGATCTCGACGCCGAGACGCGCAACCCCCACACGTTCGGCATCACGCCCGACGACAGCGAGGCCCTCGCCGACGTGGTCGCCCGGCGGCCCGCCGTCGCCGGGTACTTCGCGGGCCACACGCATCGCAACCGGGTGCGCCGCTACCCGCGCGTCCGGAACGTGCCGTTCGTGGAGGTGGCGTGCGTCAAGGACTATCCGGGCGCCTGGGCCGAGTATCGGGTGTACGAGACGGGCTACACGCAGGTGGTGCGCCGCGTCACCGAGCCCGCGGCCTTCGCCTGGGCCGAGCAGACCCGCGGCATGTTCGCCGGCCTCTACCGCGACTACGCCCTCGGCGCCCTCGACGACCGCTGCTTCACCCAGCGCTTCTGAGATCCGGTTCTTGGCACGTTGCGTCAGTCCATGTCTGACGCAACGTGCCGAGAACGGGCATCGATGATCGCGACGAGCGCCGAGAGGACGACGACGACCGCGACGGAGACGTCGACGCCGAGGAGGATCGTCGACAGGAACGTCAGGAGCATCACCGCACCCGACAGCCGGCTCTCCCGCCACGGCGCTCGGAACCGCTCCGGCATCACGAACGGCAGCACCGCGACCACGACGATGCCCGCGAGCACCGGCAGCGGGATCGCGTCGAACAGGTCGGTCGCGAACAGGAGCAGTGGAGCGACGACCGCCGCCGACACCAGCAGTGCGAGCTGGGTGCGGGCGCCGGCCTCGTCCATGATCTCGGACCGCGTCATCGCGCCCGTGACGACCATCCCCTGGAAGCAGCCGGCGGTCACGTTGGCGCCGCCCAGTGCGGCGATCTCGGCGTTGGGCTCGATCTCCGTGCCGTGCTCCTGCGCGTAGCGCCGGGCGAGCGCGAGCGACTCGATGATGCTCACCATCGTGATGGCGAGCGCGGTGGGGCCGAGGACGTCGAGGTCGCCCCACGAGAACGTGGGCAGCTGGAAGCCGGGCAGCCCCGACGGCACGCGGCCGACGGTGAGGACGCCGTGCGTGTCGAACGAGAAGATCGCCGAGGCGATCGTCGCGACGACGAGCACCGCCAGCGTGCCCGGGAAGCGGTGCCGGCGCTTGAGCAGCAGCAACGCGACGACGGTGGCGATGCCCAGCGCGAGCGACGTCGCGCTGAAGCCGTCGAGGCCGTCCAACCAGTCACTCACGATCGATTCCACGCGCGGCGCGGTGGGCACGCGGAACCCGGTGAGTGCGCCGAGCTGGGTCGCGATCACCAGGACGCCCACGCCGGCGAGGAAGCCGTGCAGCGCCGGCTCCGACAGGAATCGGGTGAGCGAGCCGAGGCGGCTGACGCCGACTCCGATGTGGACCAAGCCGACGATCAGCGCCAGCGTCGCCGCGAGCGCGACGAACCGGGCGGTGCCGTCGGGCGCCAGCCGGGCCACGCCGACGGCCGAGAGCACCGAGATCGACGCGAGCGGCCCGACGCCGAGCTGCGGCGAGCGGCCGAGCAGTGCGTACGCCACCAGCGGCAGGACCGAGGCGTAGAGGCCGACGACCGGGGGCAGCGCCGCGATCTGCGCGTACGCCATGCCCTGGGGCACCAGGACCGCGGCGCCGGTGAGGCCACTGATCAGATCGCCGCGGAGGTCGGCGCGTCGGTAGCTCGGGAGCCACTCGACCACCGAGATCCACCGGCCCAGCCGCTGCATGGGCGGCGACGCTAGGGCCTGGCCCGGGCGGGCCGTAGCCTCGGGCGGTGGACGCGCTCGAGGGACTCACGGTCGTCGACATGGCCACGGTGTTCGCCGGCCCCGGTGCGGCCAAGTACCTGGGCGACTACGGCGCCGACGTCATCAAGGTCGAAGCGCCCTCGGGCGACGGCACCCGCGGCATGGGCTGGACCGACCCGCGCGACGGCACGTCGTTCATGTGGAAGATCCTCGGCCGCAACAAGCGCACGGTCGTCCTCGACCTCAAGCAGGACGCCGACCTCGATGCGATGCGGCGGCTCGTCGACCGCGCCGATGTGCTGGTGGAGAACCTGCGGCCGGGAACGCTCGAACGGCTCGGGCTGGCGCCCGACGACCTGCTCGCGCGCAACCCGGCGCTGGTGATCCTGCGCGTCACCGGCTTCGGCCAGACCGGACCGTACGCATCCCGCCCCGGCTTCGCGACGATGGCCGAGGCGATGGGCGGCTTCGCGGCGATCAACGGCGAGCCGGACGGCGCACCCATGCTGCCGCCGATCGCCCTCACCGACGAGCTCGCCGCGATCGTCGGCGCGTTCGCGGTGATGGTCGCGCTCCGTCACCGCGACCGAACGGGCGAGGGGCAGGTCGTCGACGTCAACCTGCTGGAGTCGATGCTCCAGATCATGGGCGCGCTGCCGAGCGCGTGGGCCCATCTGGGTGTGCTCCAGGAGCGCCTCGGTTCCGGCATCCCGTACTCGGTGCCGCGAGGCACGTACCGCAGCGCCGATGGCGAGTGGCTCGCGGTCTCGACGTCCGCCGAGTCCGTCGCGCACCGCGTCATGACGCTCCTCGGCGTCGGCGACGACCCGCGCTTCGCGACGTTCGCCGACCGCGTCGAGCACCGTGAGGAGCTCGACGACCTGGTGCGCACGTGGATCGGTGCCCGGCCGGCGGCCGAGGTGCTCGCCGCGTTCGAGGACGCCCACGCTGCGATCGCGCCGATCTACACCATGGAGGACGTCCTGGCCGATCCCCATCTCGCCGCGCGGGAAGCGATCGTCGAGGTCGACGGTGTGCAGATGCCGGGTCCGGTCGCCCGCCTCTCGCGCACGCCGGGGCGGATCCGCCACGCCGGACGTCCACTCGGTGCCGACACCGCCGAGGTGCTCGCCGAGCTCGGCCGGGACGACGGCGAGCCGCGCTCGGAGGGCCGTCCCGGGACGTGAGCACGCCCCGAGGAGGTCGGCTGTAGAGAGATCCCCCGGCCCAGCCAGTGCGCAGACCCCCCGACGGGTCGGGTGGTGCGCTCGCCAGGGTGCCCCAACGGCCTCCTCGGGACGCGCCCGTGGAGTATCCACCATCATCCCCAGGTTTTCCACCCCCCGCCCGCGTTCTCCACCGCTCCTCCCCCGGTTGTCCACAGGGTTGTCCACCGATTCCACCGTCGATCCGGCGGTCAGTCGGTCGAGTGGGCCGACGTGCGCAGTTGTCCACCGTGCCTGTGGAGAACTTGCGGCGGGCGCCCGGTGACGGCGGCCGACGGCCGTGCGAGACTCCAGGCGTTCGCTCGCTTTCGAGGGGGGCCCGCCCGATGGCAGCCGACGACATCGCCGCAGCGGTCGCAGGTCAGACGGTCACGACGGCCTTCCGCGACACCGTCCGCCGCGTGCCGGACGCGGTCGCACTCCGGTGGAAGGAGGGCGACGGCTGGGGTGAGCTCACCTGGTCCGAGTACGCCGACCAGGCCTGCCGGGTCGCCACCGCGCTCGCCGGTCTCGGGGTGGTGCAGGGAGAGCGCGTCGTCCTCATGACGCGCAACCGGCCGGAGTTCCACGTCGCCGATGTCGCCGTCATGCTGCTCGGCGCGACGCCGGTCTCGATCTACAACTCGTCGGCCCCGGAGCAGGTGCAGTACCTGACCCAGCACTGCGGCGCGGTGTGTGCGATCGTCGAGGACGTCGACTACCTGGAGCGCATGCTCAAGGTGCGCGACGAGATCCCGACGCTCGCGAACGTCGCGATCATCGACGACGACGGTCGCGCGCCCGACGGCGTGCTCCGGTGGGCCGACCTGCTCGCGTCGGAGCCGATCGACCTCGACCGCGCCGCCACCACCGCGAAGGTCGACGACCTGGCGACGATCATCTACACGTCCGGCACCACGGGCCCGCCGAAGGGCGTGATGCTCGATCACGCCAACGTGGTGTGGACGGTCGAGAGCCTGCTGCGCACCCTCACCCAGCACGACGATGTCGACCCGATGGGCAGCCGTCTCGTCTCGTACCTGCCCATGGCGCACATCGCCGAACGCATGACGTCGCACTACCAGGGCATCGTCGCCGGGTTCGAGGTGACCACCTGCCCCGAGCCGTCACTCGTCTCGAAGTACCTGCCCGACACGCGGCCCGAGATCTTCTTCGCCGTGCCGCGGGTGTGGGAGAAGATGCACGCCGCGGTCATGACGCTCGCGAGCGCTGATCCGAACCAGCAGGCGATGCTCGACGCCGCGCTCCCGGTCGGCTGGGCGGCCGCCGAGGCGCGGGCACGCGGCGAAGAGCCCGACGCCGACCTCGCGGCGAAGCTCGAGCAGCACGCGCCGGTCCTGGACTTCGTGACCGGCCTGCTCGGGCTCGACCAGGTGAAGGCGGCGATCAGCGGAGCCGCGCCCCTGCCGGTCGAGGTGCTGCAGTTCTTCCGCTCGCTGGGCGTCCCGATGTCGGAGATCTACGGGCTCTCCGAGACCTCGGGTCCGATGACCTGGGCCCCGTTCCGCGTGAAGCCCGGCACGGTGGGTCCGGCGATCCCGGGCTGCGAGGTGCGCCTGGCCGACGACGGTGAGGTGCTCGCCCGGGGCGGCAACATCTTCCGCGGCTACCTGAACGATCCCGACCGCACGGCCGAGTCGCTCAGCGACGACGGCTGGTTCTCTTCCGGCGACATCGGGGTGTTCGACGACGACGGCTACCTGACGATCGTCGACCGCAAGAAGGAG
>CAZKTS010000208.1:0-7424 GCA_964555735.1 uncultured Bifidobacteriaceae bacterium | reverse complement strand
TTCCCCGTGCCGGCCGAGGACATGTCGCCCAATGCCTGGCGCACGGTCGTCGACATCACGCTCAACGGCACCTTCTTCTGCGCACGCGAGTTCGGCCGTCGGCACCTGCTCGCCGGCACCCCGGGTTCGATCGTCAACGTGGGCGCGTCCTACGCCTGGACCGGTGGCCCGGGCTTCGCGCACTCCGCGGCCGCGAAGGCCGGCGTCAAGAACCTCACCGAGTCGCTCGCGGTCGAGTGGGGCCCGGATGGCATCCAGGTGAACGGGCTGGTGCCGGGGCTGTTCCCGCACGAGGACATGACCAGCGACATCCAGGGCAACCTCGAGCGCACGCACGACAATGACAGCTGCCAGCCCGCGCTGCGCGTCGGCCAGCGTCAGGAGCTCGGCTGGGCGGCCACGTTCCTCGCGTCGCCCTACGCCCGCTTCGTGTCCGGCCACACGATGGTCGTCGACGGCGCCAACTGGCAGCGTCGATCGCTCACGAACCCCGAGGTGGTGACCGTTCGGGACCAGATGGGCAAGGGCCCGTTCGAGGCGTGAGCGACAACCCCCTTGATCTCGACGGCCTGCCCACGCGCTCGACGCGCGACCCGGACGAGACCCGCGCTCGGCTCGAGGCCTGGCTGCGCGCCACGCTCGGTGCCGACACCGACGCCCGCATCACCGGCTTCGACGCGCCCGAGACCAACGGGATGTCGAGCGAGACGGTTCTCTTCGACGCCGAATGGACCGAGGACGGCGAGCGAACCGTGCACGCGCTCGTGGCACGCATCGCGCCCGACCCGACCGCGGTGCCGGTGTTCCCCCGCTACGACCTCGACGTCCAGGCGCGGGTGATGCAGCTGGTGGCATCCGAGACCGACGTGCCGGTGCCGGCCGTCCGCTGGTCGGAGCCGGACGCCGCGCACCTGGGCGCGCCCTTCTTCGTCATGGAGCGCGTCGACGGCATCGTGCCGCCCGACATCCTCCCGTACACGTTCGACAGCTGGGTGACCGCCGGATCCGAGACCGATCGGCTGCGACTCCAGGACACCACCGTGCGCACGCTCGCCGCGATCCACGCGCTCCCCCGGCCCGAGCAGCAGGCCGCGTTCGTCGCACCGCCCACGGAGGGCGACTCACCCCTGCGCCGCCACGTCGCCGACCAGCGGACGTACTACGAGTGGGTCGTCGAGGACGGCCTGCGCTCGCCGCTCATCGAACGCGGCTTCGAGTGGCTAGACGAGCACTGGCCGGACGACGAAGGGCCCACCGTCCTGCTCTGGGGCGATGCCCGCATCGGCAACGTGCTCTACCGAGAGTTCGAGCCGGTCGCGGTGCTCGACTGGGAGATGGCTACGCTCGGCCCGCCCGAGGTGGACATCGCGTGGCTGATCACGCTCCACCGCTTCTTCCAGGACATCGCCGAGCAGCTCGAGCTCCCCGGCCTCCCAGCGCTGCTGCGGCCCGACGACGTGGTCGCGCGCTACGAGGAGCTCACCGGCTACCGGCCGCGCGACCTCGACTTCTTCACGACGTACGCGTCGTTGCGGCACGCGATCATCATGTTCCGCATCGCGCGACGGGCGATCCACTTCGGCGAAGCCGAGCAGCCCGACGACGTCGACGACATGATCACCCACCGCCCGATGTTCGAGGCCATGCTCGACGGCGCCTACTGGGAACGCGTGTCGACATGACCGGTGACACCGGCGTCGCAACCCATCCCGACGACGAGTTCCACCCGCCGACCAGCGACGATCCGTACTGGACCGAGACCTGCTGGTTCACGTTCACGGTCCCGGAGCGCGGCCTGTCGGGCCAGCTCTACCCGTTCTTCCGACCGAACCAGGGCGTGCTCGCGGGCGGCGCGTACTTCTGGGACGAGCCCAACTCGGTGCCGTGGTCCTGCCGGTACGCGAAGAACTTCTGGCACCTGCCCATGCCCGATCAACCGCTGTCCGACATCGCGCTCCCCAACGGCATCCGCTACCGCTGCGTCGAGCCGCTCACGCGCTACGCGATCGGGTACGACGACCCCGACGGCGGCGACGAGATCCACGTCGACCTCACCTTCACCGCGGTGACAGCGCCGCACTACCTCGGCGACGCTCACCTCGATCAGCCCGGCCGCTACGAGGGCACGATCGTGCTCCAGGGCGAGACGATCGCCGTCGACGCGTACGGGTTCCGCGATCGATCGTGGGGCGTGCGGCGGCAGTTCGGCCAGGGGCTCACGAGCTCGGCGGCACCGCGCGGCGGCTACAGCTACGCGACCGCGTCACCGTCGGACGCGTTCCACTCGATCACGCTCGACTTCGGTGACGACCAGTGCATCAACATCCACGGCTACCTGCTGCGCGACGGCGAGTGGTCGAAGCTGGCCGAGGGCCGCCGCGAGGTCGTCGAGCGCGACGACAGCACGGGGTACCCGCGGCGGGTCGTCCTCGACGGCGTCGATCAGCGCGGGCGCACGCTCCACGCCGAGGGCGAGTGCCACAACGGCCTCGCGTTCACCATCAACCCCAACCTGTTCACGGTGAACTGCCTCACCGAGTGGACCTTCGACGGCGTCACCGCCTTCGGCGAGGACCACGACAACTGGAGCGCCGCCGCCGCCCGCCGCTTCTTCAAGGGCCCGTTCTTGGCACGTTGAGTGTCATATGGACTGACGCAACGTGCCAAGAAGTGGCTCTGAGCCCTTGACCTGCTCGAGGCGGCTCAGGTCGACGTGAGGGGGAGGTCGACGCGCATGGTGGCGCCGCCGCCGGGGGTCTCGACGACCTCGCAGTGACCGTGGTGCGCACCGCCGACGGCGGCCCCGATGGCGCGGCCGAGCCCGGCCCCGCCGCGGTCGCGCGACCGCGAGTCGTCGGCGCGCCAGAAGCGGTCGAACACGTGGGGCGCGAGGTCCGGCGGGATGCCGGGGCCGTGGTCGATCACCTCGATCCGACCGTTCCCACCGACCGTCGCGGCGCGCAGCTCGATCGGCGTACCCGCCGGTGAATACGCCCGCGCGTTCGCGAGCAGGTTGGTGACCACCTGGGTGAGACGGTCGCGATCGCCCCGCACGACCACCGGTGCCGGCGCGTCGACGGTGATCTCGCGTTCGGGGTCGACGACCCGGGCGTCGGCCGCGAGATCCTCGACGAGCCTGACCGCGTCCACGGGCGACTGGTCGAGCGCGATGCCTTCGTCGAGCCGCGCGAGCAGGAGCAGGTCCTCGACGAGCACGCCGAGGCGTTGCGCCTCTCGTTCGATCCGCCGGGCGGCCGCCAGTCGCTCCTCCGGGTCGGCGTCGGCTCCCCGGCGCAGCAGCTCCGCGTAGCCGCGGATCGACGTGAGCGGCGTCCGCAGCTCGTGCGACGCGTCGGCCACGAACCGGCGCAGCGTCTGCTCCGACGCGTCCTTGGCGGCGAACGCCGTCTCGATCTCGGCGAGCATGGCGTTGAGCGACGAGCCGAGCCGCTCGATCTCCGTGCGGTCGCCGGCCGGCTCGACGCGCTGCGACAGGTCGCCCTCGGCGATGCGGCCCGCGGTGTCGCCCATCCGGCGGAGAGGCCGCAGCCCGAGCCCCACGAGCCACCACGTGAGCGCGAGCCCGCCCAGCACCACGACGACCGACACGATGATCTGCACGAGCACGATCTGGTGCTTGTTGTCGAGGAGCTCCGTGGACGGGATGGCCGCGATGGCGATGTCGCCGTCGGACTGGCGCGAGGCGCGCACCCGGTACGGCACGTCCTTGTCGTCCTCGCGTGCGGTGGCGTCGAAGAAGATGACGTCACCGGGACGGTCGCCGAGGTCTGCGACATCGCTGCGGTGGATGATCGGCGGGGAGTCGTCGCGGTCGCCGAACAGGTAGCCCGCGGCGAGGAGTCGACCGTCGGCGTCGCGGATCTCGGCGTACGCGCCGGTGAGGTCCGAGCGCGGTCGTCCCCGCCCCCGACCGGGCTCGTCGAAGCCGCCGGGGAAGTCGTTGGGGGCGACGATGATCTCGGTGCCGGGCCCGACGACCGACTCCACGCGTTCGTCGAAGCGGTCGTCGAGGTACGAGGTGACCAGCTCGTAGACCGCGACGTTGGCGACCACCAGCGCGAGCGCGGCCACGACGACGGTGACGAGCGCGAGGCGCAGTCGCAGGGACACGTCAGTCGCGTCGGTCGGCCCGCAGGCAGTACCCCACGCCGCGGATCGTGTGGATCAGCGGCGGGTCGTCGGCGTCCACCTTCTTGCGAAGGTAGGAGATGTACGTCTCGACGATGCCGGCCTCGCCACCGAAGTCGTACTCCCACACGTGGTCGAGGATCTGCGACTTCGAGACGACCTGGCGCGCGTTCAGCATGAGGTACCGGAGGAGCTTGAACTCCGTCGGCGTCAGGCGGATCTCGCGCTCGCCGCGCCAGACCTCGTGCGACGCCTCGTCGAGCTCGAGGTCGGCGACCCGGAGTGACGAGCTCGAGCTGGTGTCGCCGCTCGCGCGGCGCAGCACCGCCCGCACACGTGCAACGAGCTCGTCGACGCTGAACGGCTTGGTGACGTAATCGTCGGCGCCGAGGGTCAGGCCGCGCACCTTGTCGTCGGTCGCGTCGCGCGCGGTGAGGAAGAGGACGGGCACCGCCCGCCCGTCGCTGCGCAGCCGCCGCTGCACCTCGAAGCCGTCGAGATCGGGCAGCTGGATGTCGAGGACCACGAGGTGGGGCCGGAACCGCTCCACCTCGCCGATCGCGCTGCGGCCGTCGTGGGCCTGCTTGACCGTGAAGCCCTCGTAGCGCAGCGCTGCGCTCACCAGCTCGGCGATCGTGACCTCGTCGTCGACCACCAGGACCCGTCGCTCGTCGAGCCCGGCCCCGGCATCTCCCACCGTCATGGCGACCAGCCTCCCAGGTCCACCTGGGAGGAACCTGAGCGCGACCTGGGGCCTGGCCCGGCGGCGGCCCACCCGATCCCACGAGGGCCCGTTCTTGGCACGTTGCGTGTCATATGGACTGACGGAACGTGCCAAGAACTGGCTCTAGCCTGAACTCCCCGCGGCACGAGGACGAGAGGACTCCCTGCATGACCCCGACCGACACCACCCCGCCCGAGGCCCCGAAGCGGGGGCACCGGACGCTCTGGATCGTCGCCAGCGTCGTGCTCGTGGTCGTCCTCCTCGGCGGGGCGGCCGTCTGGTACTTCGTCTTCCGCGACACGGCGCCCGACAAGGTCAACATCGAGTCGGCGTCGGAGTCGGTGAACGACAAGGACGGCGCGAGCACCGACCTCGACGGCAGCTGGACGGTCGACACCACCATCGGGAGCTTCGACGTCGACGCCGAGGACTACTCGAGTGCGTGGGTCGGCTACCGCGTGCAGGAGGAGCTCGCCGGCATCGGCGCCAAGACCGCGTTCGGGCGCACGCCCGACGTCTCGGGCACGCTCACCATCGACGGCACCCAGGCGACGGCGACCACGGTCGAGGCCGACCTCACCACCCTGCAGAGCGACGACGGCCGCCGCGACGGCCAGCTCAGCCAGCAGGCGATCGAGACCTCGCGCTTCCCCACCGCGACGTTCGAGCTCACCGAGCCGATCGACTTCGGTGACGTCGCCGAAGGGAAGACGATCAGCGTGGACGCGGTCGGCAACCTGACCCTGCACGGCGTGACCAAGGAGGTGACGGTCCCGCTGCAAGCGAAGCTCGAAGGCGACACGATCGTCGTCACCGGCTCCATCGACATCACCTTCGCCGATTTCGACATCGAGAAGCCCCGGAGCGCTGCCGTCCTCTCCGTCGAGGACACCGGTGTCATGGAGCTCCAGCTGTTCTTCACGAAGGCCTGACGTGCGGTCCGACGCGGCCACCGTCGACGAGTACCTCGCTGCACTGCCCGCCGATCGTCGGGAGACGATCGAGCTGGTGCGCGACGTGGTCGTCGCGGCGCTGCCCACGGGCTACGAGGAGGAGATGGCGTGGGGGATGATCTCCTACGACGTCCCGCTCGCCCGGCACGCCGACACGTACAACGGCAAGCCGCTCATGTACGCCGCGCTCGCGGCCCAGCAGCGCTACTGCTCGCTCTACCTCTCGGCGGTGTACGCCGACGCCGACGCGCTGGAGCGATTCCGCACCGCGTATCTGGCAACCGGCAAGCGCCTCGACATGGGCAAGTCGTGCGTCCGGTTCCGGACGCTCGACGACCTACCGCTCGACCTCGTCGCCGAGACGATCGCCGCGACCTCGGTCGACGACTTCGTGCGGATCTACGAGGCCGCGCGCTCGTAGCGGAGGAAGAGGAAGCCTGCGTCGTCGAGGACGCCGTGGGCGAGATGCCACGGAGCCGGGTCGGCGGCGGCGTCGCCGTGCACGATGCGCGCCGCGTCGCCCGCGATGACGCGCGGCGCGATCGTCACGAACATCTCGTCGAGCACGCCGCTCGCCGCGAAGGCGCCGGCGAGGCGCGGGCCGCCTTCGAGCAGGACGAGCCTCCCCGCGAGCTGGGCCACCAGCGCGCCCGGATCGACCTCACCCCGGCCGGCCCGGACGGTGCGGATGTGCCCGGGTGCGTCGCCGGCGTCTTCGGGCACCACCAGGGCGACGCGATCGGACTCGAACAGCCACTCGGCCCCGGTCACGTCGGGATGCGTCTGGCAGACGTAGAGCTCGGGGCCGTCGTCGGGCGGCACGGCGTACTGCTCGGCGACCGCGGTGCTCATGCCCACCACCACCACATCGGCCTTCCCCCGCAGCCCTGCGAACACCGCCCGGTCGTTCTCGTTGCCGAGCCCACCCGAGACGCCCGCCACCGCGCTCGACCCGTCGACCGACGTGATCATGTTGAGCCGCACCAGCGCGCGGCCCTCGGGGCGGGTGTGCGGCGGCGCCACGTGCTCCGCGAGCAGCGCGGCCGGGAACGGGCCGTCGGTGGTGAGGATCTGCACGGCCGCACCCTAGGCACGGCCCGGCCTGCCAGGATGGGCCGGTGGCGGATCACGACGCGCTGCGGGCCGCGCTGGTCGACAGCTCGCCCGACATCATCGTCGTGCTCGACGCGGGGACGATCACCTACGCCAGCCCGTCGGTGACCGTCCGCATGGGGTGGAAGCCCGAGGACCTCATCGGCCGCACGATCGTCGACTTCGTGCACCCCGACGACCTCGAGCGCGCCGCTTTCGATCTCGAGCTGTACTCCACCCGGGGCACGGTCCCCGGGTACTCCACCTACCGGGTGGCGCTCGCCGACGGCACCTGGGCGCGCTACGACGCGTCGGGCGCCGACCTCGAGATCGACGGTCGACGCTGCATGGCGCTCTACTGCCGACCCGACGACAGCGCGTCCGCCAGCATCCTCGACGGTCTGCTCCGCGGCACGTCGACCGCCGACACGCTGCGCCCGGTCTGCGACGTCATCAACTGGCACCTCCACGGATCGCACGTCGCGATCACGTGGTGGGACGACGGA
>CAZKTS010000207.1:0-6828 GCA_964555735.1 uncultured Bifidobacteriaceae bacterium | reverse complement strand
TGCGGCCGGTCAGCGACAACGCGCCGATCCACTGCTTCTGCTTCGCCGTCGGCGTCGAGGGCGCCGGCGAGATCGACTACACCAACCACTGACGCGTGGCGCGCGTCCTCGTCACCCGCCGTCTGCCCGACGGCGGCACCGATCCCCTCGTCGACGCCGGCCACGAGATCGTGGCACGCGACGACGACACGCCGTTCTCACCCTTCGACCTCGCGGCCGCCGCTGCTGAGGTCGACGCGATCGTCTGCCTGCTCACGGACCGGATCGACGCCGCGGTCGTGGGTGCCGGTGCGCCCCGGCTGAAGGTCGTGGCGAACGTCGCGGTGGGTTACGACAACGTCGACGTCGAGGCAGCTCGCGAGGCGGACGTCGCGGTCTGCAACACGCCGGGTGTGCTCGACGAGACGACCGCCGACCTCGCGTTCCTCCTGCTCCTCGGCGCGGCGCGCCTCGGCTCGACCGCCGAGGCCGACCTGCGCAGCGGCCGGTGGGCCGGCTGGGGCATCAACCAGTACCTCGGCCGCGACGTACACGGCGCCACCCTCGGCCTCGTGGGGTACGGCCGCATCGGGAAGGCGGTCGCGCGCCGTGCCGCGGGGTTCGGCATGAACGTGGTCCACCACACGCGCACCGACACGGGCGCGCCGGGATGGACCGCCGACCTCGACGCGCTCCTGCGCGAGAGCGACCTGGTGTCGCTGCACGTGCCGCTCACCGACGGCACCCGCCACCTCATCGACGCCCGGCGCCTCGCGCTCATGAAGCCGTCGGCGGTCCTCGTCAACACCGCGCGCGGCCCGGTGGTCGACGAGGCCGCGCTCGCCACCGCGCTCGAGGACGGGACGATCTTCGCCGCCGGCATCGACGTGTTCGAACGCGAGCCCGAGGTGCACCCGCAGCTCCTCGCAGCGCCGCGCACAGTGCTGCTGCCCCACATCGGCAGCGCGTCGGTCGCGACGCGCACGCGCATGGCGCGCCTCGCGTGCGAGGGCGCGGTGGCGGTGCTCGCCGGTCAACGCCCGCCGAACCTCGTGCCGGGCTCCGCGCTGCCTTAGGAGCCCACGCGCTCCAACGCGCGCCGCGAGACGTCGGTGACCGTCGCGATCGGCCCTTCGTCCTCCGCGTCCGGGATGCAGAGCGCGACCACGACCGTGCGCGTACCGTCGTCGCTGACGATCGTGCGACCGCAGGTCTTGGTGCTCGAGAACGTCGTGTAGCCGTCGATCGCGGTGGCGCGGACACCGAGGCCGGGCACGTCCTGGTTCTGGGCGCCCTGGGTGAGCCGGCCGTAGGCACGGTTGCCGCGGTAGACCTCGACCGTCATCTGGGCGGGATCGCCGGTGTCCTGGGCCGAGCCGACGTAGACGCAGGTGCCGTTGCGGCGCTCGACGGTGGCCGGACTGCCGACGGCGTCCGCGGCCTCGGAGGGCTTCACCAGCTCGTCGCAGTCGAGGCCCGCGATCGGCACGACCCCGCAGTCGGTGACCGCGCGCTCGAAGGCCTTCCGCTGCGCCGCCGTGCCGCGCGTGGGCTCCAGCAGCCGGTCGCCGTCGAACTCGGCGGCCGCCGCCTCGAGCTCGTCCTTGGGCACGTCGACCTGGCCCAGCAGCGCGTCGAGGCTCGTGGCGTCGAGGTCGAGCGGCGCGGCGGCCAGCGTTGCCACCTGCTGCGGGGTGAGCCCCGCCTCCTCGAGCAGCGCGGTGCCCTCGGCGAACCTCGTGGCCTGGCGCTCGAGGGAACGACGCAGCGCGCTCGGTGCCGTCGCCGCCATCGACCTCGTGAGCTGCTCGAGCTTGGGCGCCAGGACCAGCACGAGCGCATCACCGGCCGCGTTCGCGGCGTCATCGTCGCCCGTCGCACCTGCGAACGCCTTGATGAACTGGATCTGGAAGCTGAGGTCGAAGTACTGCGCGAGTGGATCGCAGAACCCCGGCGCGGGCGCACCCGACAGCTCGGCGCCGGCCGACGACGCCGGGATGCCGACCACCAGCACGACCACCGCCGTCAGTGCGGCGAACGGGCGCCGGGCACGGCGTGCGCCTGCCGGCACGGTCACGACTCTCGCTCGATGAGCGACGCGTCCAGCGAGAGCAGGTCCAGGGTCGTCGCCCCGCTCCTGAGCTCCGCGAAGAACCCGGCTTCCTTCTGCTCGCGGGCCCGCCCCGCGGCGATGACGGCGACGAGCTCGGCTGCTCGGATGCAGGTGACGCCGTCGACGTCACCGACCAGCCAGTCGCCGGCCCCGACCTCGATGTCACCGACGCGCGCGACGCCACCGACCTGTCCGGGCCGGTTCTTGGTCGCACCCGGGAGTGCGAGCCCCGTCGAGAACACCGGGAAGCCGTGGGCCTCGAGCGCCGCGGCATCGCGCACGCAGCCGTCGATCACGAGAGCTTCGATGCCTCGCGACTCGGCCGCGGTGGTGAGCACCTCGCCCCAGTAGCCCAGCTCGCGCTCGTCGCCGACCTCGACCGCGAGCACGCTGCCGGCCGGCGCGGTGGTGACCGCGACGTGCACCGCCAGGTTGTCGCCCGGCGTGCACACCACCGGGTACGCCGGCGCCGCGAACGCCGCTCCGGGGTACGCGGGCTTGATGCGGGCCCGCAGCGCATGGCCGCCCGACTCGCCGAGGGTCGCGCTGCCCAGCGTCAGCAGTGCAGCGGCGAGGTCGCGCTCGGTCTCGGTCGGCATGCGTCCCCGGTCTCGCGGTCGGCACAGTGGCGGAGGGAGAGGGATTTGAACCCTCGAGGAGGTTTTCACCCCCTACTCGCTTAGCAGGCGAGCACCTTCGGCCTCTCGGTCATCCCTCCGTAGGACCGACGAGTGTACGCGGCCACGTACGCTCGGGGGAATGGAGCCGACACCCGAAGCGAGCGCGATGGAACCGCCCGCGATGGAACCGATCGAGGCGCTCGAGCGCATCGCCGAGGTGCTGCAACGCGTCCGTAACTCGCGCCCCAAGGTCCAGGCGTTCAAGCGCGCGGCCGACGCGATCCGCGACGTCCCGCGCGAGGAGCTCCAGCGCCTCGCCGACGCCGGGAAGCTCGTCGACCTGCCCGGCATCGGCAAGAGCACGGCGACGGTCATCGAGCAGGCGCTCGCGGGCCAGACGCCGGAGTACCTCAGCAAGATCGGTGCGGACGCCGCCCCGCCCACCGAGCACGCGGGTCCGGTGCGGGCCGCGCTGCGCGGCGACCTCCATCTGCACTCCGACTGGTCGGACGGCGGCCACACCATCGAGGCCATGGCCCGCCACGCCATCGAGCTCGGGCACGACTACATCGCGCTCACCGACCACTCCCCGCGGCTCAGCGTGGCGCACGGGCTCGAGCCCGATCGCCTGCGCGAGCAGCTCGAGGTCGTCGCCCGGCTCAACGAGGAGCTCGCCCCGTTCCGGATCCTCACCGGCATCGAGGTCGACATCCTCGACGACGGCGCGCTCGACCAGGAGCGCGACCTGCTCGAGCAGCTCGACGTCGTGGTCGCGAGCGTGCACAGCAAGCTCGCGATGGAGTCGAAGGCGATGACCGAGCGGATGATCGCCGCGCTCGCGAGCCCGCACGTCGACATCCTCGGCCACTGCACCGGGCGCATGGTGGTGGGCCGGGGTCGCGAAGAGTCGGCGTTCGATGCCGACCTCGTGTTCGCCGCTGCCGCCCACCTCGACAAGGCCGTCGAGATCAACTCCCGGCCCGAGCGCCTCGACCCGCCGATGCGCCTGCTCGAGCGAGTCGTCGACGCCGGCTGCAAGGTCTCGATCGACTCCGACGCGCACGCCACCTGGCAGCTCGACTGGCAGCCCTACGGTTGCCACCGCGCCGCCGAGGCCAAGGTGCCGATCGAGCGCATCGTCAACACCTGGTCCGCCGACGACCTCCTCGCCTGGACCGCCTCCCACGCCGCGGCCTAGGCACACCCCCACCCCCACGGTGCGTCCGTTCTTGTTGCCCTATTGCACTGAGGAGCGCATCACGACCGCGGTCCACGCGGGGAGGGTGAGGGGACCGGTCACCTCGGTGGTGTCGAGGGCGCGGTCGGTGGCGAGCACGATGTGGCCGCGGCCCGCCTCGACGGTCGCGGGCGCGTCCCCGAGGTTGCACGCGACGACCATCGAGTCGCCCCGCCGCCAGGCCCACACCGTGCCCTCGAGCGCGAGGCGCTGGTAACGACCGGTGCGGAGCTCCTCTTCGCCTGAGCGGAGCGCGATGAGCGCCCGCACGAGGTGCAGCGTCGAGGTCGGGTCGACGTGCTGGTCGGCGACGTTGCACGCGGCGACGTCGCCGAACGGCAGCCACGGCTCGGCCGCCGCGGTGGTGAAGCCCGCGCCCGGCCCGCCGCTCCACGGCATCGGGGTGCGGGCCGCGTCGCGGTCGTGCACCGGGGCGAACAGCTTGCTCACCGGGTCGACGCGCTGCTCCGGCGTGAGCGGGGTGTCCGGCATCCCGAGCTCGTCGCCGTAGTAGAGGACGGCGGCCCCGGGCAGGGTCAGCAGCATCACGAGCGCACACCGCGCGGCCGCCGGGTTGCCATCCGCCCAACGGGTGGGGAGCCGCGACACGTCGTGGTTGCTCCCGGTCCACACGGGCGCGCATCCGGGTGGCAGGCCGTCGATCATCCGCTCGGCGATGTCGGCCAGCACCGGCGCCTCGAACGGCGCGAGCAGGAACGGGATGTCGAACGCCAGCCCGAGCTCGTCGCCGTCGCCGTAGTAGGGGATGACCTCCTCCACCCGCTCCACGAAGGTCTCGCCGATCAAGAGCCGCGGCGCGGGATACGAGCTCGCGTTCCGTCGCCACCGCTTGTGGACGTCGTGGACCTCGGGCCGGTTCGAGTTGTACACCTGGCGCTGCCCGCGGACCTGGTCGAGCAACGGGTCGTCCGGACCGGCCGGCGGGTTGTCGCGCAGCTCCCGGTCCTTCACGATCATGTGCGCGACGTCGATGCGAAACCCCGCGATGTCACGGGCGAACCAGAACTCGAGGATCCGGTCGAACTCGGCGCGCACCTCGTCGTTCCACCAGTTGAGGTCGGCCTGCTCGGGCAGGAAGTTCTGGAGGTAGTACTGCCCGCTCGCTTCGTCGAGCGTCCATGCCGATCCGGAGAACGTGCTCATCCAGTTGTTGGGGGGTCCTCCGTCGGGCGCAGGATCCGCCCAGACGTACCAGTCGCGGTGCTTCGCGTCGCGCGACGAACGCGCGTCGACGAACCACGGATGCTCGATGCTCGTGTGGTTCGGGACGAGGTCGAGCAGGATCGCGATGCGACGCGCCGACGCGGCGCGCACGAGCTCGTCGAGGTCGTCGAGCGTCCCGAGATCGGGGTGCACACCGAGGTAGTCCGAGACGTCGTAGCCCCAGTCGGCGTTCGGCGACGGGAAGGTCGGGCTGATCCACACCCCGTCGACGCCGAGCCACGCGAGATGGTCCAGGTGCGCGGTGATGCCGCGAAGGTCGCCGATGCCGTCGCCGTTGGTGTCCGCGAACGACCGGGGATAGATCTGGTACAGCACCGCGTCGTTCCACCACGTCGTCACTCGCGCTCCTGCCACTCGTCCGCGCTCACCCGGTAGAGGAGATGGTGCCGCAAGCGGTGCCCTTCGGGCAGCCGCGGGTGCTCGAAGTCGCCGGCGGGGTCGCGGCGCAGCCCGACCCGCGTCATCACGGCCTGGGAGCGATGGTTCGGCGGTGTCGTGAACGACACCACCTGCTCGAGCCCGACGCGCTCGAAGACGTCGTCGAGCGACGCAACCGCGGCCTCGGTGGCGAAGCCGTGGCCCCAGTGCGACCGGGCCAGCCGCCAACCCACCTCGACCGCGGGCATGAACGGCGCCTCGAACCCGGGGTCGTTGCAGCCGACGAAGCCCACCAGCTCGCCGGTGTCTCTGCGCTCCACCGCCCACAGACCGAAGCCCCGCTGGTCCCACCCACGCTCCATCGCGACGATGTGCGCGGCCGACTCCTCGCGCGACAGCAGCGACGGCATGTGCTCCATCACCACGGGATCGGCATTGAGGGCGGCGTACGGGTCCAGGTCCTCGTCGCGCCACCGCCGGAGCAGCAACCGCTCCGTCGCGAGATGCTCGGGCGGGCTCACCCCGGGTTGGTCAGCACGCGGCTCGGCGCGACGAGCACGACGGCTCGACGCTCCTCGCGCATCGCCCGGTCGTACTCGTCCCAGTCGTCGTGGCTGCCGCCGGCGGCCGTGAACACCTCGCGGAACAGGAGCCGCAGTCGCTCGGCGTCGATCGCCGGGTCGGGATCCTCCGGGCCGACGAGCCGCGCCGACCCCTCGACGGATGCCCATCGCCAGCCGGCGCGCACGACCACCGCGATGGTCGGGTCGGCACGGAGGTGGACGAGCTTGCGGGACCCGCCCGCGGCCACGAACGCCACCACGTCCTCACCGGTCACGGGATGTGGCAGCACGCCCGCGTTGACGACGCTGGCATGCGGCGTCTGGTCGGGACGGCGCGTCACCACGACACTGAGCCCGTGGTCCAGCGGGACCAGCTCGGCGAATCGCCCTACATCGACCATGCGCATCCGATCGTCGGCCGGGCAGCGGAGGGAGTGGGATTCGAACCCACGGAGGCTCGCGCCTCAACGGTTTTCAAGACCGTCCCGTTCGGCCGCTCCGGCACCCCTCCGGGCACGAGGCCCGGTACCGAGGCTAGGCGCGGGTGACGGACTCGAACCCGGTGTAGGGCCGCAGCACCTCGGGCACGACGAACGTGTCGCCGTCCTGACAGTGCTCGAAGAGGAACACGAGCGTGCGCCCGACCGCGCAGCCGGTGCCGTTGAGCGTGTGCACGAGCGACGTGCCCTTGTC
>CAZKTS010000206.1:0-1525 GCA_964555735.1 uncultured Bifidobacteriaceae bacterium | reverse complement strand
GTCGCGCGCGTCCTGCTCAAGGTCGAGGGCGCGAACCCCACCGGGTCCTTCAAGGACCGGGGGATGACGATGGCGGTGTCGAAGGCGGCCGAGCACGGGGCCAAGGCCGTGATCTGTGCGTCGACCGGCAACACCTCGGCGTCCGCGGCCGCGTACGCGGCGCGCGCGGGGATCATCTGCGCAGTGGTCCTGCCTGCCGGACACGTCGCGGTGGGCAAGCTCGCGCAAGCCCTGATCCACGGCGCGCGCGTGGTGCCGGTCACGGGCAACTTCGACGAAGCGCTCGACGTCGTGCGTGAGCTCGGCGAGCGCCCCGGGGTGGAGGTGGTCAACTCGATCAACCCCGTGCGGATCGAAGGCCAGAAGACGGCCGCCTTCGAGATCGTGAGCGCGCTCGGTGACGCGCCGACCGTGCACTGCATCCCGGTGGGCAACGCCGGCAACATCACGGCCTACTGGCGGGGCTACGGCGAGTACGCCGACGCCGGCGAGGCCACGCGGACGCCGCGCATGTTGGGCTGGCAGGCGTCGGGCTCGGCGCCGCTCGTGCGGGGCGAGCCGGTCGCGCACCCCGAGACGATCGCCACGGCGATCCGCATCGGCAACCCCGCGAGCTGGCAGGGCGCCATCGCGGCGCGCGACGAGTCCGGTGGGCACATCGGCGAGGTCACCGACGCCGAGATCCTGGAGGCGTACAAGCTGCTCGCGTCGGTGGAGGGCACGTTCGTCGAGCCCGCGTCGGCGGCATCGGTCGCCGGCTTGCTGCGGGCGTCGCACGAAGGGCTCGTGGCCGGTGACGACGTCGTCGTCTGCACGTTGACCGGGCACGGTCTCAAGGATCCCAACCGCGCCATCGAGGAGGTGCGGGTCGGTGAGCCGGTCGAGGCCGCCGCCGGCCCCGTGGCGGACGCAGTCGGGCTGTAGTCAGCCCTGCGTCGCCGTGTCGCCGACGGCGATGCCCCCGATGACGATGTCGACCACGGCCGGGATCTCCGACGGCGGCAGCCGACTCCCACGGAGCCATCGCGCCCAGGCGCTCGCCATCAGGAGCTCCTGGCACGCACGCAGGTCGTAGGTGGCCGGGGCCTCGCCGCGCGCGACGGCTCGCTCGAACACCGGGCGGTAGACCTCGAACCGACCGAAGGCGCGATCGGCCCCGTCGGTGATGTAGTGCGGATCGCGCACGGCCTCGACCAGCCGCTCCAGCAGCCGGGGCTGGCGCTCCATGCGCTCGACGATCGTCCTCAGGATGCAGCAGAGGTCGCTGCGGAGGCTGCCGGTGTCCGGGCAGTCCGGGGAGTCGCCGAACTCACGCGTGATCGCATCCGACGTCGCGCTGCCCACGGTCATGCCGGAGCGCACGACGGTTGCGGCGTCGACGCCCGCGAGGCGCGCGATGTCGTGGAGCACGAACTGGTTGGGGCCGCGCTGGGTGAACAGCTCCAGAGCCGCGTCGAGGACCCGTTCCCGCTCGGCATCGTCGAGGCTGGTCCCTTCAGGCATCGGACGCGATCCCGTGCAGGAG
>CAZKTS010000205.1:0-3390 GCA_964555735.1 uncultured Bifidobacteriaceae bacterium | reverse complement strand
ATGGATCACCGCGCCACCGCCCACGTAGATGCCGACGTGGCCGGGCTTCCACACGATGTCGCCGGGCTGCAGCGCGTTCATCGGCACGTGCGGGAACGCGCCGTACTGCGACTCCGAGTTGTGCGACATGCCGACGCCCGCCGCGCCCCACGCGCTCATGGTGAGCCCGGAGCAGTCGAAGCAGTCCGGACCCGAGCCGGCGTAGCAGTAGGGCTTGCCGAGCTGCGCCTGCGCGAACGCGACGACCGCACCGGCGTCGCCGCTCGCGGCAGGGATGGCCGAGAGGTCGATGCCCGCGGTCTCCTGCTGCCGGCGCGCCGCGGTGGCCTGCGCGACCAGCGTGGCGATCTCGCCTTGCACCTGCGCGAGCAGCGCCTCACGCGCGTGCTGCGCAGCTTCGAACTCGGCGCGTGTCGCGTCGAGGCGGGCCTTCTCCTCGGCCGCGGCCTTCGCCGCGTTCTGCGCCTCGTCGCGCCGGACCGCGAGCTCGGCTCGCGCGTCGGCGAGGTCGTCCATCACCTGCTCGTCACGCGCCGACTGCGCGGCGGCGTAGTGCTGCTGCGCATTGAGGGTGGCGACGTCGAGGTCGAAGATCTGGGCCTCGGCGCCTCCGGTGCTCGAGCCCCGGTACACCGAGGCGGCGCGCTGGCGCACGAGTCCGAGCAGGCGCTTCGTCTCGGCCCGGGCCGCGGCGATGCGGGCCTCGGCGTCCGCAACCGTGGCGTTCGCCTGGTCGAGCTGCTCCTGGTTGGCGTTGATCTGCTCGTTGAGGCCCGAGAGCTGCTCGGCGTTGGCGTTGATCTCGGCCTCGAGCGCGGCGGCCTCGGCCCGCTTGTCGTCGATGGGCGCCGCCGCAGCCGGCGTGGCGCCTCCCGCCAAGGCGGGCGGGCCCACGGCGGTCAGGGCGAAGAGCGCGAGCGCGACGAAGCGGAGGCGGCGACGGGGCATTGCTCGGGGGAACGCTGACCCCGCCGCACGATTTCGGGCGGGGATCTCGGCCCGGCCGGGCCGGGGCTCAGGCGGCCGGCCAGCCCTCGAACGACGGGGGATCGCCCCGGCCGCTCACCTCGGGGGTGGTCCAGGCCATCGCCTTGGCGACCTCGTGCACGACGCCCTTCCAGGCCGACGCATCCCAGCCCTCGGCGGCGGCGAGCACCGAGGCGTCCTGGGCCAGGTGCACGATCGCCGGCAGCCGCTCGAGCCCGAGGCTCTGAACGAGCTCGCGCTTGGGATCGACGAACACCATCTCGCGCCGCTCGGTGGATCCGAGCAGGCGGTCGGCCACGGTCGCCGGGCCGGTGACGACGAAGCACGTGTTGGCGTCGGAGTCACCGAAGGTGGCGAAGATGCGCTCGGCGATCGGCACGAACACCGAGGCCTCGGGGCGGTCCGGGAGGATCACCATGCAGAGGTGGAACATGGTGGTCCAGTCGTCGAGCGTGCGCGTGACGCCCTTGGTCGTGGTGAGCTCGAGGGCGGGATCAGGGTTCTTCGCCACGGTGCGCAAGGTAGCGCGTAGGGTTCGCGGCGCGGTGACGGAGCGAAGCGGAGTCACTCGCCAGCGAACGAACGGCCGCGAGCCGGGTATCCCGGCTCGCAGAGAGTGAGCGAAGACAGATGACTGACCACGTGAGCTTTCCGAGCAACGGGACCGACGGGTCGGGGTACCTCTCGGTCCCCGAGTCCGGGTCCGGGCCGGGTGTGGTCGTGATCCAGGAGTGGTGGGGCCTCAACGACCAGATCAAAGAGGTGTGCGACACGTTCGCGAGCGACGGCTTCGTCGCCCTCGCACCCGACCTCTACCGCGGCGTCGTCACCAAGGAGCCCGATGAGGCCGGCAAGCTCATGATGTCGCTCAACATCGAGCAGGCCGCCAAGGACATGGTGGGCGCGGTCGACTTCCTGGTCGGTCACGACGCGGTCACGAGCGCTCACCTGGGCGTGGTCGGCTTCTGCATGGGGGGCGCCCTCGCGCTCTGGCTCGCCACGCTGCGCCCGGAGGTCGTCTCCGCGGTGGCGCCGTACTACGGCGTCATCGGCTGGCCCGCAGCGACCCCCGACTGGTCGAAGATGCAGGCCAAGGTGCAGGGCCACTACGCGGAGAACGACGACTTCGCGAGCCCCGAAGCCGTCGCGAAGTTCGCCGACGAGCTGCGTGCGCTCGGCAAGGACGTCGAGATCTTCACGTACCCGGGCACGGAGCACGCGTTCACGAACCACCACCGGCCCGAGGTCCACCACGCCGAGCACAGCGAGACCGCGGGCGACCGGACGCTCGAGTTCTTCCGCGCCAACGTCAACTGACGCGGCGCGCGGACGCGCGCGTCAGCCCAGACCCAGCGCGGCGGCCATCGATGTGGGCAGCTCGTCGCGGCCGTCGCGCAGCAGGGCCGCCCGCTCGATGTTCACGGCGTCGCGCACGTCACGGTCGAGCCACTCGTCCCACGGGCCGGGTGGCACCGAGCCGGCGACGCAGTGCCGCAGGTACGCCTGGAGCTCGCGCACCTCGTCTTCGCCGCCGATCGGGCCGTGGCCGGGCACGATCGTCGTGGCGAGCTCGGCCACGGCGTCGAGCATCGTCGCCCACTCCGCAGGGTCGCCCTGGAACGCGAGCGGCGTGACCCCGAAGAAGCAGAGGTCGCCGGCGAAGAGCACGTCGGCGTCGGCGACCAACACGAGCAGGTCGCCCGGCGTGTGGCCGGATGCGGGCAGCACCTCGAGGCGCGGCGTGAGCTGCGCGGCGGCGTCGACGAGGTGGCTCACCGGCCGCGTGCCCAGCTCGGCGAGGTCGTCGAACTCTTCCTCGAAGGCGGGCATGAACGCCTTGTACGCGTCGATCGGCATCGAGTGGTCGAGCAGCTCGCTGGTGAGCGGTGACGCGTAGATCGCGGCGTTGCGGAACGCCACCGTGCCGCCGACGTGGTCGACGTGCGCGTGCGTGAGGACGACGCGCTTCACCGGCTGGTCGAGCTCGGCCACCGCCGCGGCGAACGGCTCCCACTGCGACCGCACCATCAGGGTGTCGATGATCGTGAGACCGTCGGCGTCAGCGACGATCCCTGCGTTGCTGACGCCGGTCTCGCCGCCGGGCTGGAGCCACGCCCACACACCGTCGGCGAGTTCGGTGAGTTTCGTGACCACTGCGCCAGCGTATGCACGGGCACCAGAGGCGAGCGACCGCGCCGCAGGTATCCTGCGGTGCAGTGAGCCGTGGCCCGAGCGGCCCGGCGGCAGCCGAGAGCGGGCGACTGGATAGCCTCGGAGCATGTCGGAGCGCTCACGCAACCTGCCCCGCCGGGCGTGCCTCTCGGTCCCCGGCTCCAGCATGAAGATGATGACCAAGGCATCGGGGCTCGGTGCCGACATGGTCTTCTTGGACCTCGAGGACGC
>CAZKTS010000204.1:0-2236 GCA_964555735.1 uncultured Bifidobacteriaceae bacterium | reverse complement strand
CGCGATCTCGTGGTCGAGTGCAGCACCAAGCTCGAAGCGCTCATCACCGAGGAGATCGGTGAGGACCGGAGGGTGTGGGTGCTCGAACGGCCGAACCTGCTCGGCTGGCCGACGTGGCGAGGCGACGCCGCCGCGTGAGCGATCCCACGGCGCCGACCCCGGCGACGGACGACGCGGAGAAGCGGCACCACCTCCACATCCCGCGGCCGTCGCTCTTCAACGTCCTGATGCTCGTGGGCGTGGTGATCGCGCTCAGCATCGCGATCCCGGCGCTCAAGTCGATCAGCTGGGATTCCGTCGCCGGTCAGTTCGAGCACGCCGAGTGGGCGTGGGTCGCGCTCGTGCTCTGCGGCTATCCCTTCGTGCCCATCGCGTGGGCGACGGCGTTGCGCGGCTGCGTGAACGCCGAGATCCCGCTGAAGCCGACGGTGCTCGTGCAGCTCGCGTGCAGCTTCTTGAACCTGGTCACGCCGAACGGGATCGGTGGGACGGCACTGCAGCTCGACTACCTCAAGAAGCGAGACGTCCCGGTCGCGTCCGCGGCGACCGCGATGTTCGTGAGCACGACGGTTGCGAGCGGCCTGCAGGGCGCCCTGTTCCTCGTCGCGGCGAGCATCACCGCCACCGAGGTCGAGATCGGTGGCGACACCGGCAACGCCGAGCTGTGGGCGGTCGCGCTCGGCGCCGCGCTGATCGGGGTCGTCGCCGCGATCCCGCGCGTCCGGCACAAGGTCCTGCCCGCCATCACGCGTGCCGCCACCGACATCTGGGCGGTCATGCGCTCACCGCGCAAGGCAGTGCAGCTGCTCGGCGGCGACCTGGTGGGCATCCTCATCTATCCGCTCCTGCTCGGGATCTCGCTCCGCGTGTTCGACCAGCACCTCGGCTTCGCCGAGCTCATCGTCGTGGAGGTCGGGGCCGGGCTCCTCGCGACGGTGGCGCCCGTGCCGGGCGGCATCGGCGTGTTCGGCGCCGGGCTCGTCGCGGGGCTGACCAGCTTCGGGATCGACAGCTCGGCCGCGATCGCGTCCGTCGTCGTCTTCCGCGGCGTCACCTTCGTCCTGCCCCCGTTCGCGGGTTACCCGACCCTGCGCTGGCTCCGGAAGCGGGAGTACGTCTGACCCTCGCCTGGGTGCAGGTGTGTGTCGCCAGCCGTGCGGACGACCACGGAAACCGTGCGCAGCCGTACGACGTTGTCGTGGTGCAGCGAACCGTTGCGGCGTTCTGCCGCCGGCGGTGTCCGCTCGTTCTCATCGTCGATGCCGGAGTCCTTGCATGCCGACCCTTCTCGAAGACCGCCCTGTGTCCAGCAACGGCTCGCACGAGCTCGTCGTACGGGTGACGGGCGACTCGCCCGCCCCGAGTGGCGGCCGGCCGCGCCGGGGCTTCACGCTCCGTGGCGTGGTCACGACCGCCCTCATCGGTGGGCTCGCCGTGCTGGCGTTCCTCGTAGTGGGCGCCGTCTCCGGGCTGCTGAGCATCGGCAACCCGTTCGGCACCACGCGGGTCGACCGTTCCTCGCCCGCGTTGCTCAAGGAGCTCTCGGACCTGTCCGAGTACCACGCCGCCCAGGGCACGTTCCTCGTGCAGGTGGACGTCGAGGACGACGTCGACATCCTGCCCTCGTTCATCGCCGGCGAGCGCACGATCTTCAAGGCTGTCGGCACGGTCGACGCGACCGTCGACCTCTCGCAGCTGCCGGCGGATGCCGTCCAGGTGAACGGCGACTCGGTGAGCGTCACGCTGCCGGCCCCGGCGTACGGGCGGGCGATCGTGGACCCGACGCGCAGTGAGGTCGTCGACCGCGACCGGGGACTGATCGACCGGGTCGGCAGCGTGTTCGGTGACGACACGAACAACGAGCGCGACCTCTATCTCGTGGCCGGCACGAAGCTCGCCGCCGCGGCCAAGGAGAGCAACCTCGTGTCGAAGGCCGAGCGCAACACCAGGGTCATGCTCGAAGGCCTCCTCGGGCGGCTCGGGTACACCGACGTCACGGTCAGCTTCCAGCGGCCTCCCGCGAGCCCCGCTTCCCAGGGTCGGTAGCCCCGCGACCAAGACGGGCGCGGCGGGGTACCGTGCCGTCATGCCCGAGGCACCCGCACCCGGAAGTCAGAAGGTCGAGCAGGTCTGGGAGACCCCGTCGCTCGACGAGATCCCGAAGCTGAGCGCCGGCCACGTCGAGGCGATGGAGTCCGACGACCTGCCGCCCGACGTCGCCGAGATGGTCTGGAAG
>CAZKTS010000203.1:0-3569 GCA_964555735.1 uncultured Bifidobacteriaceae bacterium | reverse complement strand
CTTCGAGTCGAGGTAGCGGGCGAAGACCTCGACGTGACGAGCCTCGTCCATCACCTGCGTCGACGCGTAGTACTTCGCGTCGATCCACGGCACGGTCTCGACGATCTGCGCGGTGCAGATCAGTGCGCCCTGCTCACCGTGCATGAACTGCGAGAGCGTCCAGTTCTGCGACTCGACGCCGAACTCGGTCCACTCCTTCTCCCCCCACTTCTCGAAGGGGGTGCCCGTCATGTCCATGGCGCCGTAGAGCATGTCGTTCTGGGCGCGGTTGGCCCGGACGACCTCCTCCTGGTCGACGTCGGTGTCCCACGGGAGGTCCTGGGAGTTCCACTGCGAGGTCTTGGCCTTCTCGTAGAGCTTCACCAGCGCAGGGCGCGACTGCTCGTAGTCCCACGTGAAGATCGCGTCGGACTCGGCGCGGATCGTGTGGGCCACCTCCTCGACGTCGCTGTTGGTGACGGCGAGGATCGCCTCGACGTCGTTCAGGTCGGCGCGACCGATGAGCTCTTCGTTGGTGACGGCCATGACTACCCCCTGGGGGTCGGGTCGGGCGTGAGCGTGGGGACGGAGTGGTCGACTGCAGGCAGGACGAACGCGCGCACGTAGGCGCGCAGCGAGGCAGGATCCGTGAGCGAGCACGGCGCCGTCGGAGCGAACCAGAGCGACATGCCGATGCGCGCGATCCACTCGCCGGCGCGCGCCGCGTGCTCGGCGTCGAGGAACCGCTCGAGCGCGGGGGCGATGGCCGCGCCGGCCGCAGCGAGGAAGCGATCGCCGCCGGCGAAGGTGAGGTGCGGGAGCAGACGCTCCCACTCGTTGGTGACGACGAAGCGCAGGGCGTCGTGCTCGGCCACGAGCGTGCCGGCCGTCCCGAGGATGGCGACGACCGCATCCTCGAGGGTGACGGCGGCCTCGGCGGCCGCAGTTGCCGCGCCGGTGATGCGCTCGGCCTCGCTCCTGACTGCCGCCGCGATCAGGTCGGGCTTGCCCCCGAAGTAGCGGTACAGCGTGGCCCGCGAGCAGCCGGCCTCACGGGCGATGTCGTCGATCGTGGTCTTGCCGACGCCGTAGCGGGCGATGCAGACGAGCGTGGCGCTGACCGCCCGCGCTTGCACCCCATCCTGGGCTGGGGTCTCGACCCCTTCCAGCTTCCGGGGCGGAGCGAGCGTTGCGGTCACTCCTGAGACGATACGACGAAGATCGTCTCACGGTCAACCTGTCGCAGCTTCCGGTGAACGCCTACCCGGTGAATCGGGGGATCAGGTCCACGGCCGTTGCGGGCGTGGGCCCGGAACATCCGTCGGTCACCGGGTCGTACGAGATGGCGATGCTCCCGCCGTTCCCGGCGTTGATCCCGGAGCTCACGCCGGTGGCGCCCGCGATGACGAACGACGATCCGCCGCCGCCGCCACCGTTGATGCCGGCCCCGCCGCCGCCGCCGTAGCCGCCGCCACCGCCGCCCGCCTGGGTTCGACCGCCGCCACCACCACCGAAGCCGAGACCGCCGCCGCCACCGCCGCCACCGTTGCCACCCGCGCCGCCGTTGCCGCCGGCGGGGTGCCCCGCGCCGCCGCCACCGACGTCGGTCCCCGCGCCGCCCGCGCCGGTGCCGGTGCCGCCCGTCCCGCCGTTGCCACCAGGGGTCGCGTTGGCGCCACCGCCACCGCCGCCCACGCCGTCCGCACCGGGACCACCGGCGCCGAACGACCCGCCGGTCCCGCCCGCGCTCCCGACGCCACCGCCACCACCGCCGGTGCCATTGGAGACGCCGCCGTTGCCACCGTCGCCATTCGCGAGCCCGCCGGTGGGCGCGGTGCCGCCGCCGAACGTGGTGCCGCCTCCGCCGGCGGCATTGGCCGCGCCACCGTTGCCGCCCACGGTCGACGCGTCGCCGGAACCCGCGCCGCCGCCACCCCCCGCGACCACGAGCGCGACACCGTCGACGCTGAGGGCTGTTGCCCCACCGCCACCGCCACCGAGAGCGCCGCCGGCACCGCCACCGCCGACGCCACCGTTGCCGCCCGCGTTGAACGCGCCGCTCTGCCCAGCGCCCGCGACGTGGACGGACAACGAGTCGCCCGGCGACACCGGCACGCGGGCCGAGATCTCGGCGCCGGCGCCACCCGCCGTGGGCGCGCCACCCGTGAAGGCCGTGCCGCCCCGGCCACCGTCGGCGGTGATCGTCACGAAGCAGATGCCGGCGGGCACCTCCGCGACGTCGGCCGCGAAGCCGGGGGCGGTCGAGGCGAACAGAGAAACCGGGGCAGCGCCGGCCGGCACCGCGGCCACGAGCGCCCCGACGCCCGCGAGCACGCCCACCGTCGTCACGCCCAGCAGCCGTCGTGTGCGCACCGTGCCTCCACCGCGTTCGAGTCGCCGCACGCTAACCGGCCGCGACCCTCGGCGCGCGGTGCACAGCTCTTCAGGAGGCAGCCTCTGCGAGGGCGAGCTCGAGGGCGGCGACGGCCGCGGTGCCGGCGATCTCGACCGGCTCGGTGCTGCGCAGGGCGCGGCTGAGCACGAACGCGCCCTCGAGCACCGCGATCATCTCGATGGCGAGGGTTCGGGCTCGCGCCTCGGGGATGCGGGCGGCGACGAAGCGCTCGGTCGCGGCGGAGATCCACGACTCGAACACCTCGGCCGCGGCCTCGCGCATGGGCTCGCTCGTGCTCGACACCTCGAGGGCGACGGTCGCGATCGGGCAGGCATCGACGTAGTCGGTCTCCCGTAACGTCTCGGCCGCGCCGGCGAAGAAGTCGGCCACACCGGTGACGAGGTCGGGCGCAGGATCGACGATCACCTCGAACAGCTGCCGGTAGAGGTCGCCCGACGACCGGATGACGGCCGCGCCGAGCTCCTCCTTGCCGCCGGGGAAGAAGTGGTACAGCGAGCCGAACGGCGCCTTCGCCGCCTCGACGATCTGCTTCACGCCGGTGCCGACGAAGCCCTGCCGGCGGAACAGCTCGCCGCTCGCGTCGAGGATCCGGTCGCGCGTTCCCGGGTTGGTGGCCGCCATGCGGGCAGCCTAGTCTCTCGCTAGAGCGATCTATCTAGTCACGAGCCCGGGAGGTCGGGATGCTGTTCCGCTGGCTGGTCGACAAGCAGGTGCGCAAGGTCATGGCCGCGTCCCGGGCCGGCGACATGGCGCCGTCACTCGCGCTCTGGGCCGACGACGGCCACTTCGTGTTCCCGGGCGACTCCACGTGGGCAGCCGACCTCCACGACAAGGCCGCGATCGGCGAGTGGTACCAGCGGTTCGCGGCGGCGAAGCTCCAGATCGACCCCGACGAGATCCTCACGAAGGGCGGACCGTGGGCCACGACGGTCTGCGTCCACTTCACCGACCGGGCGCGTGACGAGGCCGGCACCGTCGTCTACGAGAACCACGGCGTCCTGCTCTTCCGGATGCGCTGGGGGAAGATCGTCTCCGGCACCGTCTACGAGGACACCCAGAAGGTCGCCGCGTTCGACGACTACCTGGCGCGCGTCGGCGTCTGAGCGAGCCCTCGCGCTCAGCTGGCGGCGGGGGGTGTCGCCGGTGCGGGCAGGAGACCCGCCCACTCGATGAC
>CAZKTS010000202.1:0-3871 GCA_964555735.1 uncultured Bifidobacteriaceae bacterium | reverse complement strand
GTGCGTGATGCTCACGTCGTTCTCGGACGACGAGGCGCTCTTCCAAGCGATCATGGCCGGCGCGTCGGGCTACCTCCTCAAGCAGGTGCGCGGCACCGACCTCGTCGATGCGGTGCAACGCATCGCCGCGGGGCAGTCGTTGCTCGATCCTTCGCTCACGGCCCGCGTGCTCGACCGGCTGCGCACGCCGCCGAAGGTCGATGAGCGGCTCGAGCGCCTCACCGAGCAGGAGCGCCGGATCCTCGACCTCATCGCCGAAGGGCTCACCAACCGTCAGATCGCGGACCGCATCCATCTCGCCGAGAAGACGGTGAAGAACTACGTGTCGAACCTGCTCAGCAAGCTCGGAATGGAGCGCCGGACCCAAGCTGCGGTGTTCGCGGCCGGCCTCGAGAAGGACACCCCGCCCCTCGACGCGGGCTGACCGCTCAGCGCGACGGTGCGCTCGGATCCAGCAGCGCGCCGAGCACGCTCGCGGTCACCACGTCGGGGGGCACCGTCCCGTCGACACGGCGCAGCACGCCCTGCGCCTCGTACCACGCGAGCAACGGGGCGCCCTCCTCCGCGTACACGTCGAGACGCCGGCGGACCGTCGCGGGACCATCGTCGGCTCGGCCGCGAGCGCCGAGCCGATCCTCGACGACGCCGTCGGGCACCTCGAGCACGATGGCCAGTGCCACCTGGTGCTCGCCGTCGGCGGCGAAGGCTTCGGCCTGGGCCACCGTGCGGGGGAACCCGTCGAGGAAGACGGCTCGGGACCCCGCCCGAGCCCGGAGCGCGCACACGACGACCGAGAGCGCGTCGCCATCGTCGACCAGCCGGCCGTCCTGCACGGCCGCGGCCACGCGCCGACCGAGTGCGGTCCCGGCTTCGATCTGCTCACGGAGGGCATCGCCGAGCGAGAGGTGCTCGAACCCGAGCAGCTGCGCGAGGCGGGCGCCCTGCGTGCCCTTGCCTGACCCGGGCGGGCCGAGGAGCACCACGATCAGAGGGCTGTCCATGCTCCTGCGCCTCTCCTCGGCTGACCACCGCGGCTGCGGTGCGGCTCATGGTGGCGATCCGCTCACCCGACGTCATGGGCCGACGGGAAGGTTCTCGCGGGACGATGGTCCCGCCCGCTGGCGGGAGGGACCTTCGGCCCTGGGCACGCGCCCGGCCCGGGTCGAGCATGCCCGGATGGACGCTTCCTCAGCACCCCCCACCTCAACACCTCCCACCGACCCGGTCGTGGTCGGCGTCGACGGCTCCCGCACTGCGATCGAGGCCCTGCGGTGGGCGGCCGACCACTGCCGCCGGACCGGACTCCCCCTCCACGTCGTCACCTGCTGGCAGTTCCCGGCGATGCTGCCCGGGCCGTACCAACCGCCGATCTCCGGCGAGGACCTCGAGGCCAACGCCCGCCAGGTCGTCGACGCCGCGATCACCGAGGTGCTCGGCCCCGAGCCCGACATCGTCGTCACCCGCGAGGTGCTCACCGGCACGCCCTCACTCGCGCTGCTCGACCTCGCCGCAGACGCGGCGATGGTCGTGGTGGGTTCGCGCGGCCGCGGCGGCTTCGCCGGCCTCCTCCTCGGGTCCGTGAGCCAGCACCTCACCGAACACGCGCCGTGCCCGGTCGTCGTGATCCACCGCCATCCCGACGACGACGAAGCCGCCGCGTAGGCGCGCGTCGAGCGCCCGCTCGTGACCCCTAGCGTGGTCCCGCGATGACCGACGAGCGCGCCCTCGCGATGGTTCTGCACGCCGCGCACGAGGCGCTGGTGTCCGAGCGCGTGACGCTCCGCCCGCTCGGGCCCGACGACGTGCTGCTGCAGGTCGGCGCGTGTGCGGTCTGTCGCACCGACCTGCATGTGATCGACGGCGAGCTCGAGCATCCGAAGCTGCCACTCGTGCTCGGCCACGAGATCGTGGGCACGGTCCTCGACCGCGGTCCGGCCGTCGACACCCTCGACGTGGGTGACCGCGTCGGCGTGCCGTGGCTCGGCTGGACCTGTGGCGCCTGTCGGTTCTGCACCACCGGTCGCGAGAACCTGTGCGAGCGCGCCCGCTTCACCGGCTACGACCTCGACGGTGGCTACGCCACGATGGCCGTGGCCGACGCCCGGTTCTGCTTCCCGATCCCGGACTCCCACGACGACGTCGCCGCCGCGCCACTGCTCTGTGCCGGGCTCATCGGGCACCGCACGCTCCGCCTCGCGGGCGACCCGGCCCGCCTCGGCATCTACGGGTTCGGCGCCGCCGCGCACATCGTCACCCAGGTCGCGCGGCACGAGGGCCGCGAGGTCTACGCGTTCACCCGGCCCGGCGACGTCACCGCGCAGGACTTCGCGCGCTCGCTCGGTGCCTCATGGGCCGGCGGCTCCGATGACGCGCCGCCCGAGCCGCTCGACGCCGCGCTCGTCTTCGCGCCCGACGGGGCCCTCGTGCCCGCCGCGCTCCGCGCACTCGATCGGGGCGGCACCGTGGTCTGTGGCGGCATCCACATGAGCGACATCCCGTCGTTCGCGTACGCCGACCTCTGGCAGGAGCGAGTGATCCGCTCCGTCGCCAACCTGACCCGACGCGATGGCGACGAGTTCCTCCGCCTCGCCGCCGCCGTGCCCGTGCACACGACCACCAAGGAGTTCCCGCTCACTGCGGCCAACGAAGCCCTCGCGGCGCTGCGTCAGGGTGCGCTGTCCGGCGCGGGCGTCCTCGTCCCCGATCACGGGTTCTCGGAACGTTCGACCACCGCAACGGTGGTCGAACGTGACAAGAACCCGAGTGAGCGGCGCTAGCCGCCGAGGGTCTGGAACGGCTTGGCCATGCAGTTCTCGAAGGTCCTCGTGTCGCGGAGCTCGTCGACGGTCTTGAAGTCGTCGAACCGGGTGTCGAAGCCACCGTTCGCGTACACGCCGTAGCCGAACGCGGCCGCGGGGACCCCGTACGTCTTGGCAAAGCGGAACGCGCGCCATCCCGCCGCGCTCGACTGCAGCGCGCCGGTCGCCTGGAAGCCTTCCGGTGTCTTCTCGAGCCGCAGGCTCCGGAGCGCGGCGGTCCCGGGCGAGGCCCCCGGACCGACTCCGCTGGCCAGGGCCGGTCCCTGGACCGGCTTGAACGCGGCCTTCCCGGCCGCAAAGGCCGCGGACAGGCCCTTCTGCCCGACGTTGCCGGCCGCGGACACGGTCTGTCCGATCGTCGGTGAGCCGAGTGGTGGTGGGTCGTACCCCGCCGACTTCCCGTTGGCGAAGCCCCACTGCGCGCTGCACTCGGCGATGTGGAGCGGGGCGAAGATCGTGCCCTGGAGCGCGGCCGTCGCCTTGCCGTCGACACCCGGGATGAAGTCGATGAGCACCGCGCTGAGCGTGAGCGCGGCGATCGCGACGCCGCACGGGCCGCACGCCGCGGTCAGCAGGATGGGAGCCGCGACCGCCAGCAACCCGACGACGTACTTGCCCGCCTGAGCGAAGAGGTTGCCGACCTCTTGCGCCCGGGTCGGGTAGTCGCCGGCGACGACGGTCGACGGTCCGCCGATCATCGCGATCGCGTCGCGTGTCTCGGTCACGGTGTCGGCGAGGATGCCGCTCTTGTAGTTGTAGAACGTCCGGTCACCCACCTTGGGCGCCGCGTTCACCATCACGAACGAGCCGATGACGTAGGAGTTCTCGCCGCCCGGGCAGTTCGGCGGCGGGCTGACGATCGAGATGCCCTCCCCGAGCGACAAGGTGCCGCACTGCACGCCGTAGAGCGCGTCCGCCTGGATCTCGGGCCGGTCGGCGGTCGTCTGGATGACGACGCCTTCCTTCTCGAGGTAGCGCACGGGGGCGTCCGGACCGGCCTGGCTCGTCTGCGTGGCGGTGTCGGTGAACCCGCCGACCTCGTTGTCGACCTG
>CAZKTS010000201.1:0-10796 GCA_964555735.1 uncultured Bifidobacteriaceae bacterium | reverse complement strand
TTCTTCTTCGCGAGCATGTACGCCCAGATCGCGCTCGGGAACTCGGTCTCCGAAGCGGGCCTCTACCTGCTGACGTTCTTCGCCGGGTTCGCCGTCGCGTCGCAGTTCGGCGGGCGGATGTTCGACTCGAGCGGGGCGAAGGTCCCCGTGGTCGTGGGCTGCGCGGTCGCGGCCGCGGGGTTCGCGCTCTGGGCCGGGCAGCTCACCGACCTCGACTACAACTCGCAGTGGTACTTCATCGTCATGGCAGGCGCCGGCATCGGCTTGATGCTCGGGCCGGCCAACACCGACGCGGTGAACCGCGCGCCCCAGGCGAGCTACGGCGAGGTGTCGGGGATCACCCAGACGGTGCGCAACTACGGCTCGAGCCTCGGTCTCGCGGTGCTCGGCACGATCCTCATCACCCAGAACCGCTCGAACATCGAGGAGTCGCTCCAGGGCTTCGGCATCTCGACGTCGAAGGCGGACGCGATCGCGCACAGCCTCACCCAGTCGAACGGGGGCCAGCAGGGCGGCGGCTTCGCGGACGCCGCGGGGAAGAACGCAGCGAAGGTGTTCGACGCGGTGCGGCATGACTTCGCCGAGTCGTCGCAGGTCGTCTTCTACGTGATGGCCGGTGCGCTCGTCGTCGCCGCGGTCGTTGCGCTCGTCGGCCTCCGACGTGGTCGCCAGGAAGCGCTCGTCGACTAGCCGCCGTAGTTCATCCGGGTGTCCTCCATGCGGAGGACCGGCGTGTCCTCGGGCTTGCGGAAGCCGCTGTCGACCACCTCACCGATGAAGAGGGTGTGGTGGCCGACGGTGACGCGCTCGCGCACCTCGCAGTCGACGAACGCGACGGCCTGTGCGAGCACGGGCGCGCCGGTGACGCCTTCCACGTACTCGAAGCCGTTCAGCGTCTTGGCCGCGACGTCGGCCTCCACCGGCTTGGTGAACTTGCGCACGATGGCTCGGTCCTCGCGGTCGATGAGCGAGAGGGCGAAGCAGCCGCCCGCCTCGATCAGCTCGTGCGTGAACGCGGTCTGCTCGACCGCGGCCCCGACCAGCTTCGGGTCGAACGACAGCTGGGTGACCCAGTTGATGGTCATGCCGTTGCGGCGCTCGCCGCGGTCGGTGGAACCGAGGACGTAGAGACCGGAGGGCATCGTCCAGAGCACCCGGCGCCGGAGCTTGTCGTACTCGACCTCCTGCTCCACGCACTGCACCTCGGGCGGGTACGGCCCGATCGGTCCGGTGCCCCCGGGCTCGGCCATCAGCGCGCTCCTTCGGGTGGGTCCTCGCCCTGCTGGGCAGCGAAGATCGGGCGGTACGGGCCGTTCGGCGGGAGCAGGCACGGGCGCGGGTCGTGGCGCGCCCAGCGCGGTGCCTCGCCGCGGATGAGCTCCTCGCCGTGCGGCGACTGGCGCACCAGGTCGGTATAGGAGAGCGCGTCCGCCGCGGCGTAGGTCTGGAGCAGCAGCGGCCGGGCCCGGTCCGAGGTGTTCGGTGCCGAGCCGTGCACCGTCCGACAGTGGTGGACGGTGATGGACCCGGCCGGACCCACGGGGAACGCGGCGGTGTCGACCCGTGCTCTCGGGACGTCGTCGTCGCGGAGCGCGCCCGTCCACCGGCCGTCGGGACCATAGAGGTCGTAGAGCGGACCGCGGTGGCTGCCGGGCACGAAGCCGACCTCGCCCATGCCCGGCTCGACGTCCTCGAGGAAGACGCCGATCGTCAGCAGGTCGTAGTTGGTGTGCGGCCAGAACTGGATGTCCTGGTGCCACTTCACCTCTTCGCCGCCGCGCGCGGCCTTGAAGTTGAGCTTGGAGTGATGGAACTTCACGTTCGGCCCGATGAGGTCGACCACGACGTCGACGAGCACCGACTGCGACGCGAGCTCCCAGTACGTGGGATGGAGGTCGGTGGGCGACGAGAGGCGGCGGAGCCGCGGCTGCTCGGCCGAGTGGCCGCGGTCGAGATCGAAGAGAACGTTCGACTCGGTGAGCTCCCGGCTCATGTCGACGAACTCGTCCGTCACCGCGCGCAGCCGGGCCAGCCAGGCGTCGTCGACCAATCCGGGGATGGTGAGCCAGCCCTCGTCGTCGTAGTGCCGGCGCTGCTCGTTGCTCAGCACGACCGGCTCCTGGCGCGCGACGGGCGAGGAGTCCGTGATGGCCGCCATGCGCGCACGGTAGCCGTCGGCAACCGGTGCTTGCGCGGCCGCCCGGCGGGGCATGCTGCCGCCCGTGGTGCAGGCAGCGCTCTTGGCGGCGGGGGTCGCCGGTGCCCTCGCCCCGCGCCGCCTGCCGCGGTGGCTGCTGCCGGTCGTACTCGCGGTCCTGGGCATCGCCGCCGGCGCGATCCACGCCGAAGCCGCGGTCGACGCCCTCGATCCTCTGCTCGCGCCGCTGGCCTTCGTGGTGCTCGCGGTGCCCCTCGCCCTTGCCGTAGACCGCACCGGGTTCTTCGAGGCCGTGGCCGAGCGGGTGGAGCGGTCGCCGCATCCGGCGGCCGCGTGCTGGTGCATCGGGATCGCCGCGGTCGCGCTCCTCAACCTCGACGCCGCCGTCGTCCTGCTGGTGCCGCTCACGGTCCGCACCGCGCGTCGGGTCGGCGTCGCCCCACTGGTGTTGGTGATCCAGCCCGCGCTGCTCGCGTGCCTGGCATCGTCACTCCTGCCGGTCTCGAACCTGACCAACCTGACCGCGCAGGGCATCTACGGGGTGGACGCGGTCGACGTCCTCCGGAACCTCGGGCTGCCGACGCTCGTCGCGGTCGCCGTCGGCTGGTGGCGCTACCGCCGCGCCTACGACGTCCGACCGACCGTGATGCTGCCGCCGGCCGGCCGCGGCGACGACCGGCTCGTCGCGGGCTCCTTCGCGGTCGTGGGCTTCGCCGTCGGGCTCCTGGTCGGCCCGAGTGTGGGCATCCCGCCGTGGGTGGTCGCCGGCGTCGCCCTCGCGCTGCTCTCGATCGGCGAGCGCCGCGTGCCGTGGCGCAACGTTCCGCTGGGCGCGGCACTGCTGGTCGCCGCACTCGCGGTGCTGGCGACCGCATGCGTCGCCGCGCTCCAGCCCGGAACCCTCCCCCCGAACGGCTCGACCGCCGATCTCGTCGGGGTCGCGGGCGGTGCCGCGCTCGCGTCGAACGCGGCGAACAACCTTCCGGTCGCGCTCGCGGGCTTCTCGCTGCTGCCGCACGCCGGCACGACGCTCTGGGCCCTGCTGCTCGGCGTGAACGCCGGCGCGATCGTGATCGCGACCGGATCACTCTCGACGATCCTGTGGCTCGACCTCAGCCACCGCCTTGGCGTCGACGCGCACCCGCGCGACTTCACCCGTGCCGGCATCAGGGTCGGGCTCCCCGCGTTCGGGGCCGCACTCGCCGCCCTGCTCGCACTGGACGCGACCGGGCTCCTCACCCGGAGGTGAGGAGCCCGAGGCGCGGGGAGGGCGTGCGCTACGCCTGGCGGGTCGCTTCGATCTCGAGCTCGATCTTCGCCGTCTTGCCGACGAGGACGCCGCCGGTCTCGAGCGCCTGGTTCCAGGTGAGCCCGAAGTCCTCGCGGTTGACCTCGGTCTCCGCCGAGAAGATCGCCTTCTCGTTCCCGAACGGGTCGCGCACGACGCCGCCGTACTCCACGGTGAGCGTCACCGGCTTGGTGACCCCGCGCACGGTGAGGTCACCGTCGACCTCGAAGCGGTGCTCGTCCCGAACCCGAGCCGCCGTGGAGCGGAACCCGATGGTCGGGAACTGCTCGACGTCGAAGAAGTCGGGCGAGCGGAGGTGGGCGTCCCGGTCGGGCTGGCCGGTGTCGATGCTGGCCGCCGCGATCTCCACGACGACGGAGGACTCCTCGGGCCGGTCGGCCACGTGGATGTCGCCGCCGAACTCGCCGAAGCGGCCGCGGGCCTTCGCGGCGACGAGGTGGCGGACGACGAAGCCGACGGTGGAGTGGGCGGTGTCGATGGCCCAGGTGCCGGGGCTCGGGAAGGCGGTGGCCAGGCCGGTGTCGGGGGCGGTCGTGGTGCTCATGGGTGGCTCCTCGTGTCTTCGGTCGGGCCCGGGGGCGGGCCGATTGCTGCGGTGTCATTCATTGCTTGATCAATTGATCATTATTCAAGCACTCATTGACTGACGAGTCAACCTTTGGGTGGTACCGTGGCGCCATGACCGCCACGGGGCCCTCCACCACCACCGAGCCCGGCCGGCCCGAGCCCCGAGTGGTCGGCATCGATGACGACCGGATCACCGCCTTCGGGCTCCTCCACGAGGCGCACCGGCGCCTCAGCCGGACGCTCGACCGGTCCCTCCAGGAGCACTGCGGCGTGGGTGACGTCGCCTTCGAGGTGGTCCTGCGGATCGGCCGGTCGCCCGACGGCCGGCTCATGATGAGCGAGCTCGCGTGCCAGCTGGGCCTGACCAGCGGCGGCGTGACCCGCCTCGTGGACCGCGTCTCGGCCGCCGGCCTCGTCGAGCGCACCGCGTGCCCCGGCGACCGCCGCGTGCAGTGGGTCGTGCTCACGCCGGCGGGACGCGCCAAGCTCGAGGAGGCGCTCACCGTCCACCTCGCCGACCTCCAGCGCGAGCTGGTGGATCGCCTCACGCCGGCCGAGCTCGACGCGCTGACGTCGGCACTCGACAAGCTGCGCCAGCCCTAAGGTCGCCGGAGCGACCGGAAGGAGCTCCCATGTTCGGAGCGAAGACGAAGATGGTCACCGCCGAGGACGCGCTGCCGGGGCGCGACACCCCCATCGCCGTCGCCGCCGCGCACTACGTGCTCGGCACGCCGATGACGCCGCCGTTCCCCGACGGCTCCGAGCAGCTCGTCGTGGGGATGGGGTGCTTCTGGGGCGCGGAGCGCAAGTTCTGGGAGGCCCCCGGCGTCCTCACCACCGCGGTCGGGTACGCGGGCGGCTTCACGCCCAACCCGTCGTACGAAGAGGTGTGCAGTGGGCGCACCGGGCACACCGAGGTCGTGCTCGTCGTCTTCGACCCGGAGCGGGCGTCGCTCGACGACATGCTGCGGGTGTTCTGGGAGAACCACGATCCGACCCAGGGCATGCGCCAGGGCAACGACGTCGGGACGCAGTACCGCTCGGCCGTCTTCACGTCGTCGGCAGAGCAGCGCGCCGCGGTCGAGCGCTCACGCACCGCGTACCAGACGATGCTCACCGAGGCCGGCTACGGCGACATCACGACGGAGATCGCCGACGCGGGGCCCTTCTATTACGCCGAGGACTACCACCAGCAGTACCTGGCGAAGAACCCGTACGGGTACTGCGGCATCGGTGGCACGGGCGTGGCGTGCCCGGTCGGTCTGACCGCGGCGGAGTAGCGCCGCCATGACCGACGCGGGCGTCGACTACGCCGGCGCGTACCGCGGCGTGCGCGAGGAGCTCACCGCCCTGCTCCGCGACCGGCCGGTCGACGACTTCGAGCGCGTCGCCCCGGCCACGCCCGAGTGGCGGGTGCGCGACGTCGTCGCCCACCTCGCGGGTGTCTGCGACGACGTGGCCAACGGCAACATGGCCGGCGCGCCGTCGGACGACTGGACCGCCGCGCAGGTCGACAAGCGGCGCGACCTGGCGCCCGACGCCCTGCTCGCCGACTGGTCGACGCACGCGACGACGGTCGAGTCGTTCATGAACTCGATCGGCGCCCCGATCGGCCAGATGGTGTTCGACGCGTGGACCCACGAGCAGGACATCCGCGGCACCGTCGGCGCACCCGGAGGTCGCGAGTCCGAGGCGCTCGAGATCGCGTGGGTCTGGTTCGTCGAGTCCAACCAGAGGCCGCCCGCCGGCGTCGTCCCCGACATGGCCGTGCCGCCGCTGCTCGTCGAGACCGAGGCCGGTGAGTTCCGCTTCGGCCCCGCCGGTGAGATCGGTGCGACCGTGCAGGCGTCGCGCTTCGAGCTCCTGCGCGCGTTCACCGGCCGACGCTCGCTCGCCCAGATCCGGGCGCTCGGCGCGCAGGGCGTCGCGCTCGACCAGGTGCTCTTCGCCAACACCTTCTTCACCCCGTCGCCCGTCGACATCATCGAATAGCCGATTGCGTCTCCCCCGCTCGCTCGCTCCGCTCCGGCACCGCCGCTACGCCGCGATCTGGACCGGCGCGTTCGCGTCGAACATCGGCACGTGGATGGAGACCGTGGCGGTGGGCATCCTCGTCACCAGCGCGACCGGCGACGCCACGTGGGCGGGGCTGGTCGCGGCGGCCGGGTTCGTCCCCAACGCGCTCGTCGGGCCGTTGGGCGGCGCGCTCGCCGACCGCATCCCTCGACGCCGTCTGCTGCTCTCGACGACCGCGGTGCAGCTGGTGCTCGCCGGCGTGCTCACGATCCTCGCGGCCACGGATGCGGCGGAGCCCGGTGTCGTCACGCTGATCGTCCTGGCGTCGGGCTGTGCGGGCGCGCTCGGGTTCCCCTCGTACCAGGCCCTCATGCCCGACCTCGTGCCCCGGGAAGAGCTGCCGGGGGCGATCGCGCTCGGCTCCGCGCAGTGGAACCTCGGACGCGTCATCGGCCCGGCGCTCGCCGGCCTCGTGATCGGTGTCGGCGGCTTCGAATGGGCCTTCGCGGTCAACACGGTGAGCTTCCTCGCCGTCATCGCGGCGATCGCGCCGCTCGAGCTTCCCGCGCCGAAGCCGCACGGTGGCGAGTCGATCCGCTCGTCGATCGCGAGCGGGATCCGGTTCGCGCGCGACGAGCCGGGCATCCGGGCCGCGATGACGTACCTGGCCCTGAACTCGCTCCTCGCGGCGCCCTTCATCGCGCTCGTCCCGGCGGTCGCGCTCAAGGTCTTCCACAACGAGGACGTCGGCACGTCGGTCCTGGTCACCGCGCAGGGAATCGGCGCGGTGCTGATGGCGCTGTCGCTCGGGGGACTCGCGGCGCGCCACGGGCCGCGACGGGTGCTGCTCGGGTCGTTGGCGGCACTCCCGGGCGCGCTGGTGCTCTACGCGATCGCGCCGACCCTCGCGTTGGGCGCGGCAGCGATCTTCGTCGTCGGCTTCTTCTACCTCGGCTGCCTGTCGAGCTTCACGACCATCGCGCAGCTCCGCGCGCCGAACGAGCTGCGCGGCAGAGTCATGAGCGCGCTGATGGTCCTGCTCGGCGTGCTCTACCCCCTCGGGGCGGTGATCCAGGGAGCCGTCGCCGACAAGATCGGCATGCGCGCGACGACCGCCGGCGCGGCCGTGCTCCTCGCCCTCTCGCTGCTCGCGATCCGGACGCTCCGCCCCGGCTTCGATCGCGCGATGGACGACCCGCATGCCCCCGGCGAAGAGCCCGCCGAGGAGGAGGAGATCAGGCTCGTCTGAGCGCGACCACGCTGCCGACCACGAGCGCCGCGGCGCACGCGAGCTGCACGAACCACCACGCGCCGATCGTGTGATGGCCGGTGGTGGGGCACGCGATCACCAAGGCGCTGAAGAACCCTGCCGTCGCCAATGACCCGACGAACGCCCAGCGCCGCAGTGCGAGCAGTCCCGCCGCGGTCACGAGCATCCCGGCGAAGAGCGCGTAGGTGAGCAGGACCGCGAACGACGGCTCGGGATGGTGCGTCGACGGCTCGATGGCCGCGGCGATGAGGTAGAGCGACCACCACGCGGCACCGATGCCGGCCGCCCAGGGCCGCGCGATCCGCTGCCGGAGCCAGTCGCGCGTGTCGAGGGGCGCGGCAACCGGTTCGCGCTCACTGCCGGCGTGGTCGGTCCGGGTGTGGTCGGTGACCTGCGTCATGTGCGCCTCCCTGGCTCGGTGTCCCCAGTGTGCCTCACCCGACAGAGCCGGTAGCGTGCGCGCCCATGAGCATCCTCGAACGTGAGCGGCGCGGGCGCGTCGAGATCCTCCGGTTGAACCGGCCCGAGGCCCGCAACGCGATGAGCCCCGAGCTCTCGCAAGCCATGGAGGACGCGCTCGACGAGATCGAGGCCGACGCCGACGTCTGGACCGTCGTCGTCACCGGCACCGGCCCGATCTTCTGCGCCGGCGCCGACCTGAAGGTGATCGCCGCCGGCGGCGGTGCCGGCATCGAGACGAAGAAGGGCGGCTTCGGCGGCCTGGCCAAGCGCACCTTCCCGAAGCCGGTGATCGCCGCGGTGCAGGGGCCGGCGCTCGCGGGCGGCTTCGAGCTCACGCTGTCGTGCGACCTCGTGGTCGCGGCCGACGACGCGACGTTCGGCCTCCCCGAGAGCAAGCGCGGGCTCCTCGCCGGCGGGGGCGGCCCGATCCGGCTCTCCCATCGCATCGCCCTCGCTGCCGCGCTCGAGATCGTGATGACCGGCGACCCGATCACCGCGCAGCGCGGCTACGAGCTCGGCCTGGTGAACCTGGTGGTGCCGGCCGACCGGGTGCTCGACGAAGCCGTCGCGCTCGCCGAGCGGATCAACGAGAACTCCCCAACGGCGGTGCGCGCGGGCCGGGAGCTGGTGCTGCGGTCCGCCGGCGTGGACGAGGCCGAAGGCTGGAAGATCACCAACGAGCTCGCCATGAGGGTCTTCGGCAGCGGCGACGCGATCGAGGGCGCCACCGCCTTCGCGGAGAAGCGCCCGGCCGTCTGGAACCCGCCGCAGTCATAGCGGCGCCGGCGGGCATCGTGGGAGTGATCGCTCCTACAATCGGGGTGTGACGAACGAGCAGCTGCGGGTGGAGGATCTCGCCCGCACCGCCGACGTCTCGGTCGACACGATCCGCTTCTACCAGAAGCGCCGGCTGCTCCCGCCGCCCACGCGCGACGGCCGGATCGCCTGGTACGGCCCCGAGCACGTCGACCGCCTCGGTCGCATCCGCGACCTGCAACACCGGGGCTTCTCGCTCGCGGTCATCCGGCGCCTCCTCGACGGCGAGCTCGACCCCGCCGACGAGCCGCTCGCCGCCGCGGTCGTCGGCGACGACGAGGTGCTCACCCTGCCCGAGCTCGCGGCCCGCGCCGACGTCCCGGAGCCGGTGCTGGACGCCGTCGTGCAGGCCGGCCTGCTCGTCCCGCAGCACCGCGACGGTGCGGACGTGTACCGCGTCGGGGACGTCGAGCTCGTGCGCGCCGGACTGCGCCTGCTCGGCGCGGGCTTCCCGCTGCCCGAGCTGCTCGCGCTCGGCCGCCGCCACACCGAGATGACCCGCGCCGTCGCCGAGGACGCGGTGGCGATGTTCGACACCTACGTGCGCGAGCCGCTCCGCGAGACCGAGCTCTCCGATGCCGAACGAGCCGAGCAGCTGGTCGACGCGTTCCGCACCCTGCTGCCCACGGTCACGACGCTCGTCGCGCAGCACTTCCGCGCCGTGCTGCTCGAGGTCGCGCAGGAGCACCTCGAGTCGGTCGGCGAGGTGGCCGAGCTGTCGGCGGCGAGCGGCGAGCCCGACTGGACCGCGTCGTGAGCAACGACACGCGCGTGCTCGGTGAGGACGGCCGCCTGCTCGAGGGCGACGAGAAGCGCGAGGCCGTCGAGGCGATGTTCGACCGGGTCGCGCCGTCGTACGACCGCATGAACCGGATCATCTCGCTCGGCATGGACAAGGGTTGGCGCCGCACCGCGATCAAGGCGCTCGCGGCCGCGCCGGATGCACGGGTGCTCGACCTCGCGTGCGGCACCGGCGACCTGTGCCGCGACCTCACCGCAGCCGGTGCGCGCCCGGTGGGCATCGACGTCTCCGAGGGCATGTTGCGGGCGGCCACCACCGAAGCGCCGCTGGTGCGCGGCGACGGCGAGGCCCTGCCGCTGCCCGACGCCGCGCTCGACGGCGTCATCTGCGGCTTCGCCATGCGCAACTTCGTGGACCTTGCGGCCGTGCTCGCCGAGTGCTCGCGGGTGCTCCGCCCCGGAGGCCGGGTGGCGATGCTCGACGCCGCGGTGCCCGAGCACGCGCTCCTCCGGGCCGGCAACGCGGTGTGGTTCCGCGGCGCGGTGCCGGTGCTCGGCCGCCTGTTCGGGCGGGACGCCGAGGCGTACCGGTACCTCCCGCGCTCGACCGCCTACCTCCCGTCGGGCGCGGAGCTCGTCGAGCGGTTCACCGCGGCCGGGTTCACCGACGTCGCGCGCCGCACCATGATGGGCGGCTCGGTGCAGCTCCTCACGGGGACGCGCCGCCCGTGAGCACGGTGCCGGTCGCGGCCGGGGCCGCGCTGCGGGCGGTCACCCGGGAAGTGCCGCCCGCCGACGATGTCCTGCACGCGCTCGGCGCCGATGGCGTGGCATGGCTGCACGACGGCGCGTCCTTCGTGTCGGCCGGCGAGGTCGCGCGCGTGCGGCCCGCCGACGCGGTGGCATTCCTCGCGGCGATCGAGCACGAGGAGGACCCGCAGCTCCCCGGCACGGGACCGGTGGCCGTCGGCGCCCTGCCCTTCGCCCCCGGCGTGCCCGGCGAGCTCGTCGTACCCGCGGTGATCGTCGGACGGACCGCCGACGGTCGGGGGTGGCGCACCGAGATCGGCGGCACGCACGTCCGCGCGACCGCGCCGGTCGTCGAGCCGGAGCGCTTCGTGGTGCAGACCCGATCGAGCCGCGCCGCGTGGCGCGCCGCGGTCGAGGCCGCGCTCGCCGAGATCGCCGCTGGCCGTCTCGCGAAGGTCGTCCTGGCGCGAGCCGTCGACGTCGAGGCGGATCAGCCGTTCGACGTCGCGTCGGTGCTCGCCCGCCTGCGCAGCCAGCAGCCCGGCTGCTTCGTCTACGCCGCCGGTGGCCTCGTCGGCGCGAGCCCGGAGCTGCTGGTCGCGCGCCACGGCGCGACCGTCGTCTCCCGACCGCTCGCGGGCACCACGCCGATCGGTGATGACGAGATCGACCTCCTGGCATCGGTCAAGAACGGGCGGGAGCACCGC
>CAZKTS010000200.1:0-4932 GCA_964555735.1 uncultured Bifidobacteriaceae bacterium | reverse complement strand
GCCCGCCAAGAAGGCGGCGCCGGCCAAGGCTGCCGCGGTCAAGAAGAAGACGGTCATCTGCGAGCTCAGCGGCTTCGAGGTCACGCCCGGTCCCGCGCAGCTGTCGCCCAAGACCCTCGACCGACTCCGCGAGAAGCTCCGGGAGGAGCGCGACCGGCTCGAGCGCCAGGCCGAGGAGCTGACCGCCGAGGCGGAGACGCTCGCTCGGGAGCGCGAGGCGGGCGACACCCAGTTCGACGAGGAGTCGGGCGAGGGCGACACCGTGAACGTGGAGCGCGAGCGCGACCTCCTGCTGTCGGCGTCAGCGCGTCAGGTCGTCGAGGACATCGAGGACGCGCTGGTGCGCATGAAGCGCGGCACCTACGGCGTCTGCAAGTACGCCGGACGCAAGATCCCGCTCGAGCGGCTCGAAGCCATCCCGTGGGCCAACGTGTGCGTCGACTGCAAGGCGCGCGCCGAACGCAGGCGGTGAAGGCCCGCCCCGATGCCTGACGCGGCCGATGCCTGACGCGGCCGGCGCCTGACGCGTGGTGGACGAACCAGCACCCGATTCGCGAGCACCGCGCCGTCGGTGGGAGCTCGTCGGCGGGATCGTCGCCGCGGTGGTGCTCCTCGACCAGATCACGAAGGCACTGGCGGTCGAGTACCTGTCCGACGGGCCGGCGTCGATCATCGGCACCGACGTGCAGCTCGAGCTCCGCTACAACTCGGGCGGGGCGTTCAGCCTGTTCCAGAGCTTCACGCCACTGCTCGCCATCCTCGCGGTGGTGATCGCGGTCGTGTTGGTGCGCGCGGTCCGCCACGCGGAGGACACGCTGTCGATCGTGGCGCTCGCGCTCGTGCTCGGGGGCGCGCTCGGCAACCTCATCGACCGCATCGCGCGCGCGCCCGGCTTCCTGCGGGGTGAGGTGGTCGACTTCGTGCGGGTCGGCTCGTTCCCGACCTTCAACGTGGCCGACAGCGCGATCACCATCGGCGCGATCCTGCTCATCGTGTCGCTGTTGTTCCCCACCCGCGATCCGCGCCCATCATGAGCGATGCGGTCGAGCCGCTCGTCGTGCCGACGACGCTCGCCGGCGAGCGCCTCGACCGGGCGGTGGCGCTGCTCACCGGCTGGAGTCGCAGCGAGGTTCAGCACCTCGTCGACGACGGCGCGGTGCTCGTCGGGGGTGAGCCCGCTGCGAAGAGCCGTCGGCTGGAGGCAGGGGAGGCGATCGAGCTCCTGGCGGCACCGGCCGCGCCCGCGCTGCCGGGGCCGGAGCCGGACGTGCCCGTCGACGTGCGCGCGGTCGACGACACGTTCTTCGTGGTGGCCAAGCCCGCCGGCCTCGTCGTGCACCCGGGTGCGGGTCACGCGCACGGAACCCTCGTGCACGGCCTGCTCGCGTTGGATCCGGAGCTCGCGCACGTCGGCGATCCCGCCCGTCCCGGCATCGTGCACCGCCTCGACCGCGACACGAGTGGGCTGCTCGTGGTCGCACGCACGTCGGCGGCCTACGACTCGCTGGTCGAGCAGCTCGCGACGCGCGAGGTCGAGCGGCGGTACGTCGCGCTCGTGCGGGGGGTGCCGGAGTCGCCGCGCGGTGTGATCGACGCGCCCATCGGGCGCTCGACCCGCCGACGCACGCGCATGGCGGTTCGAGACTCCGGCCGGGAGGCGCGCACGGGCTACGAGGTGCTCGAGGCCTGGGACGACCCGGCGGTGGCGCGGGTGCGCTGCACGCTCGAGACCGGGCGCACGCACCAGATCCGGGTGCACCTCGCGGCCATCGGCCACCCGGTGGTCGGGGACGCCGCGTACGGCGGCGGGGGCGGCGCGCCTGCGCTCGACCGCCCGTTCCTGCACGCCCAGGCGCTCGCCTTCGCCCACCCCACGACGGGCGAGCGGATGGCCTACGAGGAGCCCCTGCCCCCCGACCTCCAGGCCGTCCTGGACGAGCTGGGATAGGGAACCAGAGGCGAGGACCCGCGGCACCGGTATCCGGTGCCGCCCGAGCCGTTGCGCGGGCGGAAAGTGGAGCGGCCCGGCGCCGCAGCGCCGAGAGCGGGAACCAGAGGCGAGCCCCGTCCCGGCGGCGTCGGAGAGGCGGGGCAGATATCCGACGCCGCCGGACCCGTCGGTGCGGGCTGGGGCTCTTGGGGTGGGCTGGACCGAAATGGGGCAGGTCCAGGGATGAACCTACGGCCGGGCAGCCCAGCGAGGGCTCAGGCCGACACCAAGAACCGGTAAAGAAGGTCGGGGTCACATGCCGACGCTTGTGGGGATGCGGGTGTTGCTGGTGGAGGACGACGAGTCGATCGCGTCGCCCCTCGTCCGGGGGCTCGAACGCGAGGGCTTCGCGGTCGAGCACACGGCGACGGGTGCCGGCGCGCTCGCGAGCGTGCGCGACGGCGAGCTCGCCGACGTGGTGCTGCTCGACCTCGGCTTGCCCGATGTCGATGGCTTCGACCTCTGCCGGGAGCTCCGTGCCGGCTCGGACGTGCCGATCATCGTCGTGACCGCACGCGGCGACGAGGTGGACCGCGTCGTCGGCCTCGAGCTCGGTGCCGACGACTACGTGGTCAAGCCGTTCGGTCTGCGTGAGCTCGTGGCGCGCATCCGTGCCGTCGTCCGCCGGGCCGTGCCGCGCGCGGATGACGCGAGCGCGCCCGACGATGCTCCGACTCCCGGGCTGGTGGTCGACCGCCGGACGCGGCGGGTTCGCCTCGACGGCTCCGAGGTCGCGTTGACCCCCAAGGAGTTCGACCTGCTGGCGCTCCTCGCGCGCGACCCCGGCGCGGTGTGCAGCCGTCAGCACATCCTCGACGAGGTCTGGGACCCGCACTGGTACGGGCCCACCAAGACGCTCGACGTGCACGTGGCGAGCCTGCGCCGGAAGCTGGGCGACCCGGCGTGGATCGAGACGGTCCGCGGCGTGGGGTACCGGCTCCGGGCGGGCGCGCCGTGAGGCGGCGACTCCTCCTCAGCTACCTCTCGCTCACGCTGTTCATCCTGCTCGCCCTCGAGCTGCCCCTCGGTCTGTCGTTCGCGAACGCGGAGCAGCGCCGTCTCACCAACCAGGTGCAGACCGAGGCGTTCGCGCTGTCGTTGCGCGTCGACGAGGCGCTGAAGATGCCCGGTCCCGAGGCCGATGCCGTGCTGACCACGCTGGTGCGAGCGTTCCGCCGCCAGGCGGGCTACGGCGCGGTGGTGGCCGACGGCGAAGGTCGCGTGCTCGCGTCGGCCGGTCCGGGCGAGCCGGCCGCGGGCGCGACCATCGGCGACCGCCCCGAGATGGTCGCGGCACTGAACGGGCGCCAGGGCACTCGCGAGCACCAGGTCTCCGGCGACGATGTCGTCTCCGTCGCGGTGCCGGTGCTGTCGGGCAACGACACGAGTGGTGCGGTCCGCGTCACGTCGTCGACGGCGGTGGTCGACGATCGCACTCGCAGCCATTGGCTGCTGCTGGCGGGACTCGGTGGCGTGGTCGCGCTGGTGGTGCTCCTCGTGAGCATCCTCCTCGCGCGCTCGTTCACGCGCCCCCTCGCCGCGCTCGATCGGGGCGCGGCTCGGCTGGGCGACGGCGACCTCGGGGCGCGCGTCCCCGTGCCGGACGATCCGCCCGAGCTGCGGGGCCTCGCGCGCTCGTTCAACGCGACGGCCGAGCGGCTCGAGACGCTGGTGCGCTCGCAGCAGGCGTTCGTGGCCGACGCCTCGCACCAGCTGCGGACGCCGTTGGCCGCGCTCAGCCTCCGGCTCGAGAACTTGGAGGCCGAAGGGCCGGACTTCCGCGTCGACGACCTCGAAGCCGCCCTCGGTGAGGTGCACCGGCTGTCGCGGCTCGTGGACGGTCTGCTCGTCCTGGCCCGCGCGGAGCAGGCGCCCGCCGCGACCGCGACCGTGGGCGTGCGCGAGCTGGTCGACGGCCGACTCGACGCATGGTCGGTCGTGGCGTCCGAGCGCGGCGTCCGCCTCCACGCCGACGTCGACGACCTCGCCGTCCGAAGCACCCCGGGGCGCCTCGAGCAGGTGCTCGACAACCTCCTCAGCAACGCGCTCGACGTCGCACCCGCGGGGAGCGTGGTGGAGGTCGAGGCCGCGGGCGCGGGCTCGATGGTGCGGCTCGCGGTGCGCGACCACGGGCCGGGGATGACCCGCGAGCAGCGGGCGCGGGCGTTCGACCGCTTCTGGCGCGCCGATCCGACCCGCAAGGGCGAGCGGACGCGCCCCGGCGAGGGGCACGGCGGCTTCGGCCTCGGACTCGCGATCGTCCAGCGGCTGGTGGCCGCGGACGGGGGGTCCATCACGCTCGCCGAGACGGCGGGCGGCGGGCTCAGCGTGGTGCTCGAGCTCCCGGCCGCTCGGCTGCCGGCGCCGGTGCCGGTGTGACCTCGGTGGGCTCGGCATCGGCGGGGCTCGCGGCGAGGTCGACGTCGGGATGGCCGATCTGGGTGCGGCGCACCAGATCGGCGAGGGTCACCCGCTCGAGGACCCGGCGGGTCTCGTCGGAGACGTCGACCCACACCTCCTGGAGCACGCAATGCCCCTCGCAGTGGTCGTGCTCACCCATGACCGTGGTGATGGGCCCATCGACCGCGGCGACGATCTCGGCCAGCGTGATGTCGCTCGGCGGGCGCGCCAGCACGTAGCCGCCGCCGACCCCGCGCTTCGAGCGCACGAGCCCGGCGCCCTTCACCGCAAGCAGGATCTGCTCGAGGTAGGGCTGGGGGAGCGTCGTGCGCTCCGCGATCTCCTTGACCGAGGTCGGGCGGTCGGAGTCGTGGAGTGCGAGCGACAGCAGCGCGCGTGCAGCGTAGTCGCCTCGCGTCGAGACCTTCACGGGGCCATGGTCCCACGCGCGACGTGCGGGCGCGCACACCCGCAGCACGGTCGCGCCGGGACCGCCCGGTAGCGTGCGGGCGATGACGCCTCCCGCGCCGGTGCTGCCGGTC
>CAZKTS010000199.1:0-5487 GCA_964555735.1 uncultured Bifidobacteriaceae bacterium | reverse complement strand
TGGAAGATCTTCCAGCCGGTGCTGTCGGCGGGCATCATCAGGAACTCGCTGAGCGCGCCGATGATGAACACGACACCCATGATGATGCCGACGGTGTCGATCGAGCGGTCGTTGAAGCGCAGGACGACCAGCGAGATCACGAACCAGATCAAGCCGGTGACGAGGAAGATCCACCAAGCCTTCGAGATCTCCCGAAGCTCGGTGCTCCCCCCTTGGGTTGCGACCATGTGCGTGTTACCCCCTTCATGCCCCGAACGGGGCCGGATCGAGCGGAGCAGAACCTACCGCCCCGGCCGCTCGAGCGTGATGACCCGATGGGCGCCGAGGCCCGCGGGGTCGGTCAGCGCCTCGGCCTCGGTGACCCGGCTCCGACCCGCGACCGCCTCGAGGTCGCCCAGATGGGCCCGCTCCCGCCAGACCGCCGCCCCCTCGGCCGCCAGACCGTCGATGCCGTGGGCCCGGAGCCAGTCCGCTTGGGGGCGCTCGTCGCGGACCACCAACCCGACCCGCTCGGCGACGGCGTGGAGGTACTCGAGCGGGACGTCGGTCGTCAGGTCCTGGGTCCCCGGTGCATCGAGGGGCGGGCCGCCCGGAGCGTGGGCCCGGTAGGTGCGGAGCCAGCCGCGGGGCCCGTCCGGGCCGCGCTCGACGAGACCGGCGACGCCGTCGGCGTAGTCGATGATCACGACCGCGCCCCGGCGGAGCAGGCCGGCCACGTCGGCGAGCCACGCGCGCGTCGCGACCGGCACGGGCAACCGGGCACCGTCGTCCACGGACGTGCCGGCGGCGACGAGGTCGGCTTCCGTCGCGAGCTCGTCGGACGCGGGCACGGCGACCTCGACGAAGCGCTCGTCCTCGACACCGACCCGCAGCTCGCGCCAGCCGTCGCCGGCGCGCTCCACCAGGTCGACCGGCAGGTTGTCGAGGAGCTCGTTGGCGAGCACCACGCCGTCCACCCGGAGCGCGGGGAGCGCCGCGATCGACGTGACGAGCGGCCCGGTACCGGTGACCGCCTCCAGCGGATCGTCGAGGTCCGCACCGGGCGCGAACGGCCCGAGCACCTCGTCGGCGGGCTCGACCGCGAGCAGCTCGCGCTGCGCGACCCGCAGGGCCGCGCTCGCCTCGACGAGGACCAGGCGGAGGGCCCGGGCGCACGCGGGCGCGGCCCGCAGGACGTCGGCCGCGAGCCGTCCCCGGCCCGCACCGGCCTCGACGACCACGAACGGATCGGGGCGGCCGAGCCGCTCCCACTCCTGGTCGAGCGCGCGCGCCACGACCGCGCCGAAGAGCGTGCCGACCTCCGGGCTGGTCACGAAGTCCCGACCGGCCCGCCCCGCACCCCCGCCCGTCGCGAAGAACCCGCCGTCGGGATCGAGGAGCGCCGCCTCCTGGAACACCGAGAACGGGATCGGACCCTCGCGGCCGATGCGCCCGGCCAGCGTCGCAGCCACACCCTGTTTGGTCATTCGATCACGCTATGGCGGCATCGATCGACCAAACAGGGTCTTGACCGGGGTCCCCTGGCTACGTGGTCTGGAAGGCGAGCTCGCCGATCTTGGCGACGAGCTGGGGGTAGACGCCGAGGACGAGCACGATCACCGTGGTGATGAGCATCGCCGCGCCGAGCGCGACGGGCGTGTTGCGCTCGCGCGGCACGGCGTCTTCGGCCGGGTCGTCGAAGACCATCACGCGCACCACGCGTGAGTAGTAGAAGAACGCGACCACCGACATGATCGCGGCGATGACCGCAAGGACCACCGCGCCGGTGGTGCCGGCGTCGAACGCAGCGCGGAACATCACGAGCTTGGCGAACCAGCCCGCGAACGGCGGCACGCCGGCCAGCGAGAAGAGACAGATCGACAGCACGACCGCGGTGGCCGTATCCGTGCGGATGAGGCCCGCGAAGCTGGAGATCTCGGCGGATCGGGTGCGGCGCGCGATGGAGATCACCGCCGCGAACGCGCCGAGGTTCATCGCGCCGTACACGAAGATGTAGATGAGCGTCGCTTCCCAGGCCGAGTTGCCGCTGACGTCGCCGGCAACGGCGAGCGGCACGAGGATGAAGCCACCCTGCGCGATCGACGAGTAGGCGAGCATCCGGATCATGTTCGTCTGGCGCAGCGCCGCGAGGTTGCCGAGGATCATGGAGGCGGCCGCCAGGATCCAGAGGATCACCTGCCAGGAGTCGCCGCTCGGCTCGAACCCGAACTTGATGATCGTGAGCAGCGCGACGAAGCCGCCGGCCTTCGAAGCGACCGAGAGGAACGACGTCACCGGCGTGGGCGCACCCTCGTAGGTGTCCGGCGTCCAAAAGTGGAACGGCACCGCGCTCACCTTGAAGGCGAAGCCGGCGATGGTGAGGAAGATCGCAACCGCGAAGAGCGCCGGCTGGTCCAGCGCCGAGGAAGCCTTGATGTCGCTCAGCAGCGTCGAGTTCGACATGCCGTAGATCCACGACATGCCGTACAACATGATCGCGGTCGAGAGCACGCCGATGAGGAAGTACTTGAGTGCGGCCTCGTTGGACTTCGTGTCGTGCTTGCGCCAGCCCGCGAGCACGAACGTCGGGATCGAGATCGTCTCGAGCGCCACGAAGATCGAGACGAGGTCGCGCGCCGATGCCATCACCACGAGCCCGAGCACCGACACCAGCAGGAGCAGGTAGTACTCGCCGCGGTAGTAGTCGCCCTCACCGATGTAGTCGAACGAGATGAGCAGCGAGATGTAGGCGACGATCAGGAAGAAGGCCTGGAACGCCAGCGCGTAGTTGTCGACGACGAAGGCACCGTCGAACATCGACCGGTTCGCACCGTCGGCCGCGAGCGTGGCGACCGGGATCAGCGCGGCGAGGACGCCGACACTCGCGATCCGCGGCACCAGGTCCTTGCGCTGCGTCAGGAGGTCCACGAGCAGCACCACGACGATGGTCGCGGTGAGGACGATCTCCGGCGCGAACGCGTGGAAGTCGATGTGCGGGTTAGCCACCGAAGATCTTCCCGACGTTGTTGACCGCGCCGTCCGTGACCGAGAACAGCAGGTTCGGGTAGATGCCGAGCACGACGATGAGCACGAGCAGCGGCGTCCACGCGATCCACTCGGGCACGTGGACGTCGTGGATGTGGGCGTTCTCGAACTCGGGCTTGGGCGTGCCGAACGCGACGCGCTGGAGCATCCACAGCAGGTAGCCCGCGGCGAGGACGGTGCCGACTGCCGCGATCACCATGTAGGTGCGATACGTCCAGAGGTTGTCGCCACCGAAGAGGCCGTCGGCCAGCTTCGACGGGTCGTACGCGGAGAGGATCGACGGGAACTCGCCCCAGAAGCCGGCCAGGCCGGGCAGGCCCAGCGACGCCATCGCACTGAACCCGAGGATCCAACCCAGCTTCGGCGCCTGGGTGAGCAGGCCACCGAGGCGGCTCATCTCGCGGGTGCCGTAGCGCTCTTGCACCCCACCGGCCACGAAGAAGAGCATGCCGGTGATGAGGCCGTGGGCGACCATGCCGAACACCGCCGCATTGAGGCCGAAGTCGGTGAGCGTCGCGATGCCGAGCATCACGAACCCCATGTGTGCGACCGACGAGAACGCGATGAGCCGCTTCATGTCGGTCTGCGCGAGGCAGCAGAGCGCGCCGTAGATGATCCCGATCACCGCGAGCAGACCGATCCACGGCGCCCACTTCTCCGCGGCCTCGGGGAGCATCGGCAGCGCGATCCGGATGAACCCGTAGGTCCCGAGCTTCAGCAGGATCGCCGCCAGCAGCACCGAGCCGACGGTCGGTGCCTCGGTGTGCGCATCAGGCAGCCACGTGTGGAACGGGAACATCGGCACCTTGATCGCGAAGCCCAGGAACAGGCCGGCGAAGATCAGCATCTGCGTGGTGGTGTCGATCCCGTTGCCGGCGAGGTTCGACAGCGTGTTCATGCTGAACGTCTGGACGTCCGACGAGAAGAACAGCGCCAGGAATCCCACGAGCATCAACGCCGAGCCGAACAGGGTGAAGAGGAAGAACTTGATCGACGCGTACTGCCGATTGGCGCCGCCCCACACCCCGATCATGAAGAACATCGGGAGCAGGACCACCTCGAAGAAGATGAAGAAAAGGATGAGGTCCTGGGCGACGAACGTGCCGTTCATCCCGACCTCGAGCAGGAGGATCAGCGCGAGGAAGGCCTTCGGGTTGTGCGGCTCGGGGAAGTGGTTCCACGAGTAGATGATGCAGACGATGACGATGAGCATCGAGAGGATCAACAGCGGCATCGAGATGCCGTCGATCCCGACGATGTAGCGGCTCTTGATCAGCGGGATCCACTTCTCGTTCGCCTGGAACTGCATCTTGCCGCTGGCGTCGTAGTTGAAGTCGGCGAGGATCCCGATGCCGACGGCGCCGGTGAGCAGCGCCGTGAGCAACGCGGCGACCTTGGCGGCGGTCTCGTTGGCCTTCGGCGTGAGCAGCACCACCGCCATGCCGACGAGGGGGATGAAGACCGCAAGGGTCAGCGCCCAGTCATCGAACCAGTCCATCGCGTGTCTCGTCCTTACTCTCGGCTCAGAGGGTGTTGGTGAGGAGCAGCGCGAGCGCCAGGATCCCCACCGCGGCGAACAGGAACAGGGCGTAGCGCTGCACGCGGCCGGACTGCACGGTGCGCAGCGCGCCACCGGCGTCGCCGGTCCCCGTGGCGATGCCCTTGATGGCGCCGTCGACGCCCTGTTGATCGACGACGTCGTAGAGGAAGCGGCCCGAGCGGGCGGTCGCGCGACCGGTGCCGTTGACGACGGCGTCGATGACGTTCTGGTTGACCCAGTACGACGCCCGGGCGATCGAACCGCGCACGCCCGAGACGATGACGTCCTCGTAGAGGTAGTCGAGGTAGTACTTGTTCTCGAGGAACGCGTAGCCCGCGTGCGCCGCCTTGTTGCGCTGGGTGAGCCCCTTCAGCGGTCCGAGCTCCTCCTTGCGGAACCAGAAGAACGCGGCGATCCCGATGCCGAGCAGCGCGATCGTCACCGAGATGATCGCCTTCGGATAGTCGAACTCGGCGTGCACGAGGTCGGGGAAGTTGACCGTCGGCTCCACCCACTCGGTGAACTTCTCGATGCCGAGCGGTGCGGCGTTGATGAGCCCGATCAGGATCGAGAACGCCGCGAGCACGATCAGCGGCACCGTGATCGCCCGCTCGGACTCGTGCGGGTGGCCATGGCCGCGGTACTCGCCGAAGAAGGTGAGGTACACGCAACGCGTCATGTAGGCCGCGGTGAGGAAGGCGCCGATCAGGCCGACGACGAGGAAGACGTCGAAGCCGTTGCTTCCCGCGTTGACGAGGATCTCGTCCTTCGACCAGAAGCCCGCGAGCGGGAAGATCCCCGCGAGCGCGAGCGAGCCGATGATGAACGTCCAGAACGTGATCGGCATGAACTTCCGGAGGCCGCCCATGTCGGCCTTCATGTCGAACGAGTGGTGGGTGCCGCCGTGGCTCACCGAGCCGGCC
>CAZKTS010000198.1:0-5926 GCA_964555735.1 uncultured Bifidobacteriaceae bacterium | reverse complement strand
CCGACGGATCGCGCGCCGCGAGGCCGACCGACTGCTCGAGCAGTTCCGTCTCGCCGACCGCGCCCGGGTGCCGGTGCTGGCGCTCTCGGGCGGGATGGCGCAGCGCCTGATGGTGGCCCGGGCGATCATGCACCGTCCGGCAACGCTGTTCCTCGACGAGCCGACGGCCGGACTCGATCCGCAGAGCCGCATCGCGCTCTGGGAGATCCTCGGCGAGCTCCACGGCGGGGGCCAGACGATCCTCCTCACCACCCACTACATGGAGGAGGCGGACCGGCTCTGCGATCGGCTCGCGATCGTCGACCACGGGAAGCTCCTCGCGCTCGGCACGCCCGCCGAGCTGAAGGAGTCGACGGGCGCCGACACGTTCGTGACCGTCGCGGCCGACGGTGACCTCGCCGCGCTCGGCGCGCTGCTCCTGGAGCGGGTCACGGCCGCGCAGCGGGCCGACGTGATCGACTCCCAGCTCCGAATCGCGGTCAAGGGTGCACGCGGGCTGCTGCCCGCGATCGTCAGCGCGGCGGAGGCCGGCGGCTTCGTCGTGCACGACCTCTCGGTCACGGAACCCACGCTCGAGAGCGTCTTCATCGACCTCACCGGCAAGGACCTGCGCGAATGAGCACGGAGATCCTCGTACCGGAGCGCTCGCCGCGGCGCGCGGGCGTCGTGGCCTTCGGCGCGCTCCTCGCGCGCGACCTGACCGTGACGCGCAAGAACCTGAAAGAAGTGGTGCCGCGCACGCTCCTCCAGCCGATTCTCCTCATGTTCGTGTTCACGTACGTGTTCCCGAAGATCGGACAGAGCGTCGGCGGCGCCGGCGCGGGCGCGACCGACTTCTCGACGCTGCTGGTGGCCGGCGTCGTCGGGCTCTCGATCATCTTCCAGGGCATCCAGTCCGTGGCGCTCCCGATGGTGCAGGAGTTCGGGTACACGCGTGAGATCGAGGACCGGGTGCTCGCACCGCTGCCCGTCGCGCTGGTCGCGGTCGAGAAGATCGTGTCGGGCGCGATCATCAGCCTGTTCTCGGCCGTGGTGGTGTTCCCGATCGCGGCCGTCGTGCCCGCGACGCCGGTGAACCTCGAGGTCGACTGGCCGGTCCTGCTGACGCTCACGCCGCTCGCGTGCTTCATGGCCGGCGCGCTCGGGCTGACGTTCGGGACGCGCTTCGAGCCGCGGACGGTCCCGATCCTCTTCGGCGTGATCGTCCTGCCCCTGACGTTCCTCGGCGCCGTCTACTACTCGTGGGAGGCCCTCGAGCCGATCCGGTGGCTCCAGATCGCAGTGCTGGTGAACCCGCTCGTGTACATGAGCGAGGGCTTCCGAGCCGCGCTCACCCCCGCCGACCACATGAGCCTCTGGGCGATCTACGGCGCGCTGCTCGCGTTCGCGGCGCTGTTCACGTGGCTCGGCATCCGCGGCTTCCAGCGCCGCGTCGTGAGCTGACCGGGGGTTTCGCCGGCGCAGAGGGTGGCTATGCTCTCGTCCTTGTGACTGGGGGTGTGCAGCTCACCTTCTACGGCGTCCGCGGCTCCACGCCGTGTGACGGCCAGCGCTACGAGCGCTACGGCGGGAACACGTCGTGCGTCGCGCTCGAGGCGCCCGGCCACGAGCCGATCGTCTTCGACCTCGGCACCGGCGTGCGCGAGTACGGCGACGTGGTCACCCAGCAGTTCCAGCTCGCCCTCGAAGCCAACCGGCTCGCCACGCCGTACAAGGCGTCGGTCCTGCTGACCCACCTCCACTGGGACCACATCATCGGCTTCCCGTTCTTCACCCCGGTCTTCCGTCCCGATGCCTGCGTCAACGTCTACGGGCCGCGCCAGGCCGACGGACCGCTCGGCGAGGTCTTCGCGGGTGTGATGCGTCCCCCGTACTTCCCGATCACCCCCGACCAGCTCGGCGGCGACGTCTCGTTCCACGACGTCGGCGACGACAAGTTCGCGATCAACGGCGCCAAGGTGAGCGCGCGCTGGGTTCGCCACACCGACCCCACGCTCGGCTTCCGCACCGAGATCGAGGGCGCGAGCGCCGCGTACATCTCGGACCACGGTCCCGGGTGCGTGCCCGAAGACGCCGACGACTTCGTCCCCGACAGCGTCCTCGAGCTCTGCGACGGGGTCGACGTCCTGATGCACGACGCGCAGCACACCCACGACGAGTACGAGGCGAAGCGCCACTTCGGGCACTCGAGCGTCGAGTACGCGGTGCACGTCGCCCTCGAAGCCGGGGCGCGCACGCTCGTGCTGTTCCATCACTGCCCCACGCATGGTGACGATGCGGTCGACGAGCTGCTCGTGCGAGCGCGTGAGGTCGCGTCGAAGGGGCCTGGCAGCCTCGAGGTCGTCGCTGCGTATGAGGGTCTCGTCCTGCCCGTGTCCTCCCGATAGAGGTACCCATGACCGACGTCCAGAAGGACGGCGACGACGACATCTACCGTCCGGACGCCGACGAGTTCCGCAAGGTCCTCGGCAAGTTCGCCACCGGGGTCACGATCATCACCGCCATGGACGGCGACGAGCCCGTCGGCGTCGCGGCCAACTCGTTCACGTCGGTCTCGTTGGACCCACCGCTCGTGCTCTTCTGCGTCGCGCGCACGTCGAGCACGTGGCCCCGCATCGAGCGGGCGCGCAAGTTCGCGGTGAACATCCTCGGTGAGCACCAAGAGGAGCTCTGCCGGCTCTTCTCCAAGAAGGGTGCCGACCGCTTCGGTCAGACCGAGTGGCACATCGGGGTCGGCGGCTCGCCGGTGCTGCACGACGAGATCGCGTACCTCGACTGCGAGTTCTGGGCCGAGTACGACGGCGGCGACCACATCATCGTCGTGGGCCGCGTCCTCGACCTCGGCCTCGACCACGACGCCGGACCCCTCCTCTTCTACCAGGGCACCTACGGCCGGCTGCTCCCCGCGGAGCCGACCTCCTGACCGACGACGACGTCGCCACGATCGTGGTGGGTGCCGACCCCGCGCGCGTCGGGGCGGTCGTCGACGACCTGCGCGACCAGGGCCATCGGGCGGCGGGGTTCGTCGGTGATCCGTCGGCCGAGCGCGACGCCCTCGTCGAGATGATCGCCGAGCTCTTCCCCGCGCGGTCCGGAGGGCCCGAACCGGCCTGACGGCTCCGTCGGGCGTCGCTGGTATCGTCGCTCGTCGCCCCGAGCACGTCGCTGCCGGGGACGGGAGCGCCGAGCGTATGGACCACGAGAAGGAGCTGCGGCAGCGGGGCTGGCGGCTCATGCGCTCCGCCATCGCTCCGCAGCGGTCGTGGGTGATCGGCGGCGTCATCGCCGGCCTCGTGTGGACCGGCGCCAAGATCGCCATCCCGCTCCTCGCGGCCGCGGCCATCGACCAGGGCATCTTGCCCGGCGACAGCACCGCGATCATCGTCTTCTCGCTGCTCATCGTCGTCGCCGGCATCGTGCAGGCGGTCGGCACCGGCGCCCGGCGCTACGCGGCCTTCCGCCTCTCGTACCGGGCCGAGACCGATCTCCGTCAGCGGCTGTTCGCGCACCTCCAGCGCCTGCACTTCGCGTTCCACGACCAGGCGCAGACCGGCCAGCTCATGGCCCGGGCCAACAGCGACATCCAGCAGGTCAACCAGGTCGTGGTGCTGCTGCCGCTCACCGCCGCGAGCACGTTCATCCTGGTCGGTGTCGCGGTCGTGATGCTGCTGCAGAACGTCGTGCTCGCGCTGCTCGCGCTGGGCGCGCTGCCGCTGCTCAACATCGCCGCCACCCGCTTCTCGAAGAAGGTCGCGCCGGTGTCGCTCGAGCTCCAGCAGGAGCTGGGCGACCTCTCGGGGGTGGTGGAGGAGAGCGTCGCCGGCGTGCGCGTCGTCAAGGGGTTCGGCGCGGAGAAGCTCCAGGAGGACCGACTCGAGGTCGAGGCCGACGCGGTCCTCGACCGAGCGCTCACCGCGGCGAAGCTCCGATCCAACTTCATGCCGCTCGTCGACTTCCTCCCGGCGGTCGCGCTCGTGATCATCCTCTGGTACGGCGGGCACCTGGTGCTGGACGGCGAGCTCCAGATCGGTGATCTGGTCGCCTTCAACTCCTTCATCCTCATGCTCATCTGGCCGCTGCGGATGGGCGGGATGCTCGTGGCCCAGGCCACGCGCGCGTCGGCGGCGGCCGGGCGCATCGACGAGATCCTGGCGACGGAGAACGCGGTCGCCGACCCGCCCCACCCCGTGTCGATGCCCGAGGACGGCACCGGTGAGCTGAGGTTCGAAGGTGTTCGCTTCTCGTACGGCGGGCCGACCGTGCTCGACGGCCTCGACCTGCACGTGCCGGGCGGTCAGGCCATCGCCGTCGTGGGTGCGACGGGCAGCGGCAAGACCACGATCGCCCGGTTGCTGCCGCGGTTCTACGACGTCGACGAAGGCCGCGTGAAGATCGACGGCGTCGACGTGCGCGACGTGAAGGTGCGCGAGCTGCGGCGCAACATCGGCATCGTCTTCGAGGACACCTTCCTCTTCTCGGAGTCGGTGCGCTCCAACATCGCGTTCGCCGATCCCGAGGCGAAGCTCGACGCCGTGCGCCGGGCCGCCGAGCTCTCGGGTGCCGCGGAGTTCGTGGAGGCCCTGCCCGAGGGCTACGAGACCGTCATCGGCGAGCACGGGTTCTCGCTCTCGGGCGGGCAGCGCCAGCGGATCGCCATCGCGCGCGCCGTGCTGGCCGACCCCCGGGTCCTGATCCTCGACGACGCCACCTCGTCGGTCGACCCCACCAAGGAACACGAGATCCGCTCGGCGCTGCGAGAGGTGATGCGGGGCCGGACGACGCTGATCATCGCCCACCGCGCCGCCACCATCGCCCTTGCCGACCGCGTCGTGCTGCTCGACGGTGGCCGCATCGTCGCCGAGGGCCTGCACGACGAGCTGCTCGCGAGCAACGCGCGCTACCGCGAGGTCTTGTTCCAGGCCGAGCACAACGTGCCGCTCACGCCGTCGGGGGGAATGGAATGAGAGGGGGCCCCGGTCGCGGGGGCATGGGCATCCACGCGGTCGAGGAGAAGCTGTCGCGCGAGGAGGCGCAGCGGGTCATCAAGCGGCTGCGCACGATGCTCCGACCGTGGCGCGGACGCATCGTCGTGGCCGTCGCGGTGCTCGTCGGCCAGACCGCATGTCTCCTGGCCGGACCCGCGCTGGTGCGCAACGGCATCGACAACGGCCTGCGCGCCGACGACGCCGACGCCCTGAACCTCTCGGCCGGGCTGTACCTCGCGGTCGCGGTGATCGCCCTGGTGCTCGGCCGGCTCGCGATCCGGCTGGTCGCGAGGGTCGGAGAGGGCTTCCTCCGCTACCTGCGCGTCCGGGTGTTCCACCACCTCATGTCGCTCGGGCTCGACTTCTTCGAGCGGGAGAAGACCGGCCGGCTGGTGGCGCGGCTCACGTCGGACGTCGAAGCCATGCAGGAGCTCGTGCAGATGGGCCTCACGATGATGGTGCAGAACGTGCTCATCTTCGTGGGCGCGGTCGTCGTCATCTTCATCTTGAGCTGGCAGCTCGCACTCTGCGTGCTCGTGGTCGTCCCGCCGGTGGTGTGGGCGAGCCGGTGGTTCCGGCGGGCGTCCAACAAGGCCTACCTCGAGGTGCGCGAGCGCATCGGCACCAACCTCGCCACGCTCCAGGAGGGTCTCGCCGGCGTGCGCGTGGTCCAGGCGTTCGGCCGGGAGCGTGCGTTCACCACGCGGTTCAACGAGACCAACGAGGCCCAGTTCGACGCCAACCTCGAGACGGTCAAGATCTCGACGCGCTACTTCCCGTTCGTGGAGTTCTGTGGCGTTGCCGGGATCGCGGTGATCGTCGGCATCGGCGGCATCTTCGTCGATCAGGACATCATCACCGTCGGCACGGTCGCCGCGTTCGTGCTCTACCTCAACAGCCTGTTCGAGCCGGTCCAGCAGCTGAGCCAGCTCTACAACACG
>CAZKTS010000197.1:0-20948 GCA_964555735.1 uncultured Bifidobacteriaceae bacterium | reverse complement strand
AGCCAGAACGGCTCGGTGAACACGTCCGGCGACAGCGACACCAGCTCCGCCGGCGGAAGTCGTACCGGTTCGGTTGTCGTGCTCATGAGTACGGCTCCTTGGCGAGGAGGAGGGCGCTCACGGGGATCGATGCCGGGCCACCGGTCGAGAGCGCGAGCTCTGCGCCTTCCACCTGGTTCACCGCGGTGCCGCGGATCTGCTCGACCGCTTCCTTCACGTGCGTCATCCCGATGATGTAGGCCTCCGACAGGTTGCCGCCGTGCGTGTTCACCGGCAGCGAACCGGTGCCGTAGCGGATGGCGCCGGACTCCACGAACGGCCCGCCCTCGCCGATGCCGCAGAACCCGTAGTCCTCGAGCTGCATCAGCACCATCGGCGCGAAGTGGTCGTAGAGCAGAGCGACGTCGACGTCGTCGGGGGTGCAGCCGGCCATCTCGTAGAGGCGCCTCGCGACCGGTCGGTGGCCGGACGACGCGAACTCGTCGTCGGGCATGCCCATCCAGGTGATCGCCTGGCCCCAGCGACCGTTGCCTCCCTGCGCGGTGGCGCGCACGTAGGCGGGCGGGTGCTTGAGGTCCTTGGCCCGCTCGGCCGTCGTCGTGACGACGGCGACCGCGCCGTCGCACTCGAGGCAGAAGTCGAAGAGGCACAACGGCTCCGCGATCATGCGGGCGTCGAAGTAGTCGTCGAGCGTGAGCTCGTCGCGCATCAGCGAGGTCTCGCGCTTCCGGGCGTTCTCGCGAGTGGAGATCGCGATCTCGGCGAAGTGCTCGCGCTTGGTGCCGTAGAGGTGCATGTGCCGTTGCGTGAGCACGGCGAACATCTGGCCGGGCCCCATCAGACCCGACGGCTGGATGAAGTTGCCCTCCGGGGTGGCCGGCGCCGAGTACTGGCCTCCCTTCTCCCCCTTCTTCTTGGGCGCGAACGACGTGCCGAACCGGTTGGCCGCCTGCTGGAGCGTCATCAGGCTGACCACGCACGTGGCCATGCCCGAGGCGATCGCCGCCGCCGCGAGCCCGACCGAGCCCGATGCACCACCGCCGCCCCCGGTCAGGGTCGAGGTGAAGCGCACCTCGGGGATCCCGAGCGTCTGGGCGAACAGCGACGTGTCGCCGCCGAGTCCGAAGCTGTAGAGCGCGAGACCGTCGACGTCGTCGACGGTGAGTCCGGCGTCCTCGAGTGCCGCGATCGTCGCCTTGCCCGCCATCTCGAACGGCGTCTGGGGCAACGACCGGCCTCGCTTGTAGTACGGCGTCGCACCGACTCCGACGACTGCCGCCTGATCACGAAGCGTCATGTGCCTTCCCTGTCGTAGGCCGGGCATCATGGCACGATGGCCTCGGAGACCGCGGCGAGCTGGGCGAAGCGCGACGCCGCCGTCGTGTGGCACGGGTTCACGCAGATGTCCTGCTACACCGAGAGCGCACCGGTGCTCGTCGACCACGCCGAGGGCCACGAGCTGATCGACGTCGACGGCAAGCGCTACCTCGACGCGATCTCGTCGCTGTGGGTCAACACGGTCGGGCACCGCGTCCCTGAGCTCGACGACGCGATCCGCGAGCAGCTCGATCGCGGCGCGCACTCCACCATGCTCGGCAACGGAAACCGTGTGGTCGTCGAGCTCTGCGAAGCACTCGCGCCGCTCGTGCCCGTCGACGAGCCTCACTTCCTCTTCGCGTCCGACGGCGCGGCAGCGGTCGAGCAGGCGCTCAAGATCGCGTTCCAGTACCACGTGAACCGCGGCGACGCCGGGCACACGACCTACCTCGCCTTCGGCGGTGCGTACCACGGCGACACGATCGGCGCGCTGTCGGTCGGCGACGGCGGGTTCGGCACGGACCTGTTCGATCCGCTTCGCTTCCCGGTGCTGCGCGCGCCGCACGTCGCGGATCCCGCGTGCTTCGACACCGCCGTCGGCATGGTCGCCGAGCACGCAGGGGAGCTCGCCGCGGTCATCGTCGAGCCGCTCGTGCAAGGGGCCGCGGGCATGCAGCTCGGCGACCCGGCCGGGCTCGCGGCGCTGGGTGCCGCGTGCCGAGAGCACGACGTCCTCCTGATCTGCGACGAGGTCGCCACCGGGTTCGGTCGGACCGGCACGCTCTTCGCGTCCGAGCAGTGCGACCTGCGTCCCGACCTCCTGGTGCTGGGCAAGGGCCTGACCGCCGGCTACCTCGCCCAGTCGGCGACCGTCGCGAGCGGGCGGGTCTTCGACGCGTTCCTCGGCCCTGATCTCTCGGAGAAGACGCTCTACCACGGCCATTCGTACAGCGGGAACGCGCTCGCCGCCGCGGTCGCGCTGCGGCACCTCGAGCTGCTCCAGACGCGCGACGTGCTGACCAACGTGCGGGCGCGGTCACAGCAGCTGCGCGGGCTGCTCGACGCGCGCATCGCGCCGCTCGCCGCCGTGCGCGACGTCCGCCTGAGTGGGCTGATGGGCGGGGTCGAGCTCGCCGCGCCGTCCGCGTCGGACAAGTGGGGGCGCCGCGTGTGCGCGGCGGCGGTCGAGCGCGGGGTCCTCCTGCGCCCGCTGGGCGACGTCGTCGTCCTCATGCCGCCGCTGACGATCACGAGCGACGAGATCGAGCGCATCGTGGCCACGCTCGCCGACGCGATCGCGGTCGTCGCGGAGCGACCCGCATGACCTGGCGCGACTGGGCCGACACCGAGGCGGCTCGGATCGAACGAGCCGGGCAGTGGCGCGCGCCGCGTGACCTCGACGCGGCGGGACCCGAGGGCAAGCTCGCGCCCGACGGGCGTCCGGTCGTGTCGTTCGCGTCCAACGACTACCTGGGCCTCACCCAGCACCCGACCGTCGTCGCCGCCGCGCACGCGGCGCTCGACCGCTGGGGCGCGGGCAGCGGCGCCGCCCGTCTCATCGTCGGATCCCGGCCGGTGCACTCCGAGCTCGAGGCCGCCCTCGCCGACTGGAAGGCTGCCGAGGCCGCCGTCCTCTTCCCCACCGGCTTCGCGGCCAACCTCGGTGTGCTCACGACGTTCGGGGGACCGGGCACGCTCATCGTCTCGGACGAGCTCAACCACGCGTCGATCATCGACGGCTGCCGACTGTCCCGGTCCGAGGTCGCGGTCGCGCGCCACGCAGATCCCGACCATGTGGACCGGCTGCTCGCCGATACGGGCGACCGCCGCGCGCTCGTCGTCACCGACACGGTCTTCTCGATGGACGGTGACGTCGCGCCCATCGACGCGCTCACCGCGGTCTGCGCGCACCACGGCGCGCTCCTCGTGCTCGACGAGGCCCACGCAGTGCTCGGTCCGGACCCGACGCTCGACGGCGTCGACGCCATCCGCGTCGGCACCTTGTCCAAGACCCTCGGCGCCCTCGGCGGGTTCGCCGCCGGCCCTCGTTCGTTCACCGATCTGCTCGTGAACCGGGCCCGCTCCTACATCTTCACGACCGCGTCGACCCCGGCCGACGCCGCCGCGGCGCTCGCTGCGCTCGCCATCGTGCGATCACCCGAGGGCGACGACCGTCGCGCGCGGCTGCGTCGACACGTCGAACACGTCCGCGCCGGCCACCCGTCGCCGATCGTGCCGGTGGTCATCGGCGACGAACGCGCCACGGTCGCGGCGGCGGACGCGTTGCTCGAAGAGGGACTGCTCGTGCCGGCGATCCGGCCCCCCACGGTGGCCCCGGGGACGTCCCGGCTGCGCGTCGCCCTCTCGGCCGCGCACACCGACGCACAGATCACCGCGCTCGTCGACGCGCTGGGGCGGATCGAGAGGGTCGACCGGTGATCGGTCGCCCGCGCGGATTGGTGCTCGTGAGCGGCACGGGAACCGGCATCGGCAAGACGTGGTTCTCGGCGGTCACACTCGGTCTGCTGCGGAGCCGCGGCGTCCGCGTTGCGGCGCGCAAGCCGGTGCAGTCGTTCGAGCCCGAGGAGCATCCGACCGACGCGGAGGTGCTGGCCGCTGCGACCGGCGAGGATCCGCGCACGATCTGCCCCGATCACCGGAACTTCGAGCGTGCGCTCGCGCCGCCGATGGCGGCGGAGGCGCTCGGGCGCGCGGCCTTCACCGTTGCCGACCTCGCGAGCGAGCTCTCGTGGGCCGACGAGGTCGGGGTGGGACTGGTCGAGGGCGTCGGCGGCCCGCGCTCGCCGATCGCGGCCGACGGCGACACGGTCGATCTCGCCGACGCGATCCGTCCCGACCTCGTGGTCATCGTCTCGGACGCGACGCTCGGTGCGATCAACGCGGTACGCCTCTCCGTCGACGCGTTCGGGGACCGCCCCGTGGTCGTCGCCCTGAACCGCTTCGACGACACCGACGAGCTCCACGGCCGGAACCGCGACTGGCTCGAGCTGCGCGCCCACCTCGATGTCGTGACCAGCCCGACCGCGCTGGCCATGAGGTTCGGGGGCTAGCGGCCGAGTCGGTCCCGAGCGCGCAGGGCCCACCCGACGGCGGGCAGGTAGACGTCTCGAAGGCCGTGGAACGGCACGGCACGGAACGGCAGCGCGGCGAACGCCGGCGGTGCGCACTCGCCGGATAGCCACGCCGCGGCACGATCGCCGAGCCACGTGGCCAGCGCGACCCCGGTGCCGTTGCACCCCGTCGCGAACGCGACCGTGCCCCCGCCGAGCACCGGGATGCGTCCGCAGTGCGGCATGCGGTCGAGCGTGATCGCGACCTTGCCGCCCCACGACCGCGCCACACGAGCTCCGCGCAGCTGCGGATGCACACGCGTCATCTCGGCGTACAGGACGTCGCGCGCCGTCGCCATCGACGTCGCACCCAAGGTGGTGCGACCACCGAAGACCATCCGGCCGTCCGGCGAGAGCCGCCAGTAGAAGAGGAGCTGCTTGGTGTCGAAGACCATGCGACGGTTGGGGATGAGCTCGTCGGCGAGGGCCGGGTCCAGAGGCTCGGTTGCGATGATGAAGCTCCCGATGGGCAGGACGCGCCGTGCGAGGGCGGGGACCACCGCATCTGCGGTGGCGTTGGTCGCGACCAGCACCTCGCCGGCGTCCATCGGGCCGTCGGTGGTCTGCACGCTCCAGCCGCCACCGGTCTGCTCGACCACGAGCGCGCGGACACCGTCCCGCACGACGGCCCCGGCCGCCAGTGCTCGCGTCGCGAGCGCGGCGTGGAACTTCGCGGGGTGTAGACCGGCGGTCTTCTCGAGCAGGAAGCCACCCTCGTAGGAGGTGCTGCCGATCTCGCTCGCGAGCTCGCTGCGGTCGAGGAACCGCGCCTCCTGGTCGAGATCACCCGACCACTCGTCGGCGGCCTCGCGCAACGACGGCACGAGGGCGGGATGGTGCGCGAGGAGCAGACCGCCGGTGCGTTCGAAGTCGCAGTCGATGGAGTCGTCGGTGACGAGGCGCTCGACGAACTCGTAGGCATCGAGGACCGCTTCGACCAGCTCGCCGCCGAGCGGTCCGTAGCGCCGCGCCAGCGCGCGCGGTCCGAGCTTCAGCTCGGGGATCACCATGCCGCCGTTGCGTGTGCTCGCACCGTTGCCGAGCCGATCCGCCTCCAGCACGACGACCGAGCGGCCCCGGCTCGCCAGGCCCGCGGCGGCGGCCAGCCCGCAGTAGCCGCCGCCGACGACCACGACGTCGGCGGACGCAGGAAGCGGCCCGGGCGAGGCCGTCGGCACCCGGACCCCGTCGTGCCACAGCGGGCGCTCCGCGAAGTCCGGGCTGAGCGGGGCGGCCGGCGCGGCGGGCACGACGGCATCGTACGGTCGGGAGCACCCGAAGTCGCGATCCGCAGCCCCGCCCTACCTCCACCGCGGAATCCGCGATTCCGGGTAGCCGGGACGACGGAATCCCTTGCGTGATCGACGAGCGGCGACCATGCTCGGGCGCATGCCGAAGGCGACCTCGGACGCAGTCGTCATCGATGAGGTCGACAAGGCGCTCATCGAAGCCCTCCAGCGCGACGGCCGCTTGCCGTACACGCGCCTGGCGGCGGAGGTCGGTCTCTCCGAGGCCGCAGTCCGCCAGCGGGTCCAGCGCCTCATCGAGTCGGGCGTCACCCAGATCGTCGCGGTCACCGACCCGCTCATGCTCGGGTTCCGCCGCATGGCGATGATCGGCCTGCGGGTGGAGGGTGATCTCCGCGAGGTGGCCGACACCATCGCCTCGATCCCGGAGGTCGACTACGTGGTGATCGTCGGTGGCTCGTTCGACCTCATGCTCGAGGTCGTGTGCGAGGACGACGAGCACCTCCTGTCGCTGCTGAACGACAAGGTCCGCGCGATCCCGGGCGTCCGCGCCGCCGAGACCTTCACCTACCTCCGTCTCTACAAGCAGACCTACGCCTGGGGCACCCGGTGAGGAGCGATAGGCCATGACCGACCCCACGCCCGCCGAGCTGAGCGCGCTCGCCCATCGGCACCTCTGGATGCACTTCTCGCGCCTGGGTGCCTACGGCCCCGAGCGCGAGGTGCCGATCATCGTGCGGGGGGAGGGCTGCAACCTCTGGGACGCCCACGGCAAGCGGTACCTCGACGCGCTGTCCGGGCTCTTCACCGTGCAGGTGGGCCACGGCCGGGCCGACATCGCGGCCGCAGCCGCGAAGCAGGCCGAGACGCTCGAGTACTTCCCGATCTGGACCTACGCGCACCCGCCCGCGATCGAGCTCGCGACGCGTCTCGCCGAGCTCGCACCCGGCGATCTGAACCGGGTCTTCTTCACGTCGGGTGGCTCGGAGTCGGTAGAGTCGGCGTGGGAGCTGGCGCGCCAGGACTTCCACGCGAAGGGTGAGCACCGACGCCACAAGGTGATCGCCCGCAAGATCGCGTACCACGGCACGACGCTCGGTGCGCTCGCGGTCACGGGCGTCCCCGCGCTGCGCACGCCGTTCGAGCCGCTGACGCCCGGCGGCGTGCACGTCTCCAACACCAACCGGTACCGCCATCCGCTCGCCGACGACGAGCACGCGTTCATGCTGGCCCTCACCGACGAGATCGAGGAGAAGATCCTCTTCGAGGGCCCCGAGACCGTGTGCGCGGTCTACCTGGAGCCGGTGCAGAACGCGGGCGGTTGCTTCGTCCCCCCGGAGGGATACTTCGCTCGGGTGCGCGAGATCTGCGACCGCTACGGGGTGCTGCTCGTGTCCGACGAGGTGATCTGCGCGTTCGGCCGCCTCGGCGAATGGTTCGGCGCGATCCGCTACGACTACCTCCCCGACATGATCACGTGCGCGAAGGGGCTCACGAGCGGCTACGCGCCGCTCGGCGCGGTCATCTGTCGCGACACCCTCGCCGAGCCGTTCCTCGAAGCCGGCGCGTCGTTCCTCCACGGCATCACGTTCGGTGGCCATCCGGTCAGCTGCGCGGTCGCCCTCGCCAACCTCGACGTGTTCGAGCAGGAGCACATCCTCGACAACGTGCGTGCCCACGAGCCCGACTTCCGCGCACGCATCGAAGGCCTGCGCGACCTGCCGATCGTCGGTGACGTGCGCGGTGCGGGGTACTTCCTCGCCCTCGAGCTGGTGCGCGACGCCGCCACGGGCCGCCAGTTCACCGACGAGGAGTCCGAGGAGGTGCTGCGGGGCTTCCTCTCGCCGCGGCTGTACGAGGCCGGCATCATCTGCCGGGCCGACGACCGCGGCGACCCGGTGGTGCAGCTCTCGCCGCCGCTCATCGCGGGCGACGCCGAGCTCGACGAGATCGAGGCGATCTTGCGCACCGTGCTCACGGAGGCGTCGGAGAAGTACGCCGCGTGAGCGCGCCGCTCACGGTCGGTGTGCCGCGGGAGGCGAAGAAGGGCGAGCACCGGGTCGCGGTCACGCCCGACGGCGTCTACGAGCTCGCCGCGCACGACGTGCCGGTGCTCATCGAGGCGGGCGCGGGCGACGACTCTTCGATCTCCGACGACGACTACCGGCGCGCGGGCGCCGAGATCGTCGCCGACGCCGCCGCGGTCTGGGAGCGCGCCGACCTGGTGATGAAGGTGAAGGAGCCCCAGCCCGAGGAGCTCGACCTCCTCCGACCCGGGCTCGTGCTCTTCACCTACCTCCACCTCGCGGCATACCCGGAGGTGGCGGACGCCCTCATCGATCGCAAGGTCACCGGCATCGCCTACGAGACCGTGCAGGTCAGCGGGGGCGCGCTGCCGCTGCTCGCGCCGATGAGCGAGGTCGCCGGGCGCATGGCACCGCAGGTGGGCTCGCACTTCCTCGAGCGCGAGCACGGCGGACGCGGCGTCCTCCTCGGGGGTGCCCCCGGCGTGCGACCGGCACGTGTCGTGGTGCTCGGGGCGGGCAACGTCGGGTGGAACGCGGCGTGGATCGCCCAGGGGATGGAAGCCGAGGTGCTGCTGCTCGACAAGAACCTCGACCGCCTCCGTTGGGTCGACCAGATCCACAAGGGCCGGATCATGACGTTGGCGAGCAACCGCGGCGCCGTCGAGCGCGCGGTCGCCGATGCCGACCTGGTGATCGGCGCGGTGCTCGTGCCCGGCGGGCGGGCGCCGATCGTCGTGACCGAGCCGATGGTGCGGACGATGAAGCGGGGCGCGGTCATCGTCGACTGTGCGGTCGATCAGGGCGGTTGCATCGAGACGATCCACGAGACCACGCACGCGGAGCCCACCTACGAGCTGCATGGTGTCCTCCACTACGCCGTGGGCAACATCCCCGGTGCGGTGCCGCACACGTCCACCTACGCGCTCACCAACGCGACACTTCCGTACGCGCTGGCGCTCGCGAGCAAGGGCGTCGTCGCGGCCAGCTCGGCCGATCCCGACCTCGCCAAGGGCGTCAACACCGCGGCCGGGGTCGTCACCAACGCCGCGGTCGCCGAAGCGCTCGGGCGGCCCGCGTCGCCGCTCGCCGACGCGCTGGTCGACTGACGGTGCGCGTCCTCCTCGTCGGCGCCGGCGCGGTCGGCGAGTCGATCGTCGCGATCGCTGCCCGCCGCGACTTCGTCACCGCGTTCGCGGTCGCCGACTACGACGAGGCGCGCGCCGCCGAGGTCGCCGCATCGGTCGACGATCCGCGCTTCACACCGCACCCGATGGACGCTCGCGATCCCGACGCGGTCGCGGCCCTCGCCCGGTCCGTGCAGGCCGACGCCATCCTCAACGCCTGCGATCCGCGCCTGAACCCGGCCATCTTCGAGGGCGCGTTCCGTGCCGGCGTGACCTACCTCGACATGGCCATGACGCTGTCCGAGCCCCACCCCGAGGAGCCCTACCGCAAGGTCGGCGTGACCCTCGGTGAGGTGCAGCTCGCGCGGTCCGACGCCTGGGCCGAGGCGGGCCTGCTCGCGCTGGTCGGCATCGGCGTCGAACCCGGCCTGTCCGACGTGTTCGCGCGCTACGCGGCCGACTACCTCTTCCAGAGCATCGACGAGGTCGCGGTCCGCGACGGTGCGAACCTCGAGGTCGAGGGCTACGACTTCGCGCCCACGTTCTCGATCTGGACGACGATCGAGGAGTGCCTCAACCCGCCGGTGATCTTCGACCGCGCCCACGGCGGCTTCTTCACCACCGAGCCGTTCTCCGAGCCCGAGATCTTCGAGTTCCCCGGCGGCATCGGGCCCGTGGAGTGCGTCAACGTCGAGCACGAAGAGGTGATCCTCGTGCCGCGTTGGGTGGACTGCCGCCGGGTGACGTTCAAGTACGGCCTCGGCGAAGAGTTCATCAACGTGCTGCGGGTCCTGCACCAGACCGGTCTGGACCGCACCGAGCCGGTGCGCGTCGGCGACGTGGAGGTGAGCCCGCGGGATCTGCTCGCCGCCGCGCTCCCCGACCCTGCTCGGCTCGGTGACCGCATGCGCGGCAAGACGTGCGCGGGAACCTACGTGACCGGTACCGGCACCGACGGCAAGCCGCGCGCGGTGTACCTGTACCACGTGGTCGACAACGCCGATTCGATGCGCGACTACGGATGCCAGGCGGTCGCGTGGCAGACCGCGATCAACCCGGTCGTCGCGCTGGAGCTGCTCGCCGCGGGCAGATGGCAGGGCACGGGCGTGCTGGGCCCCGAGGCGTTCGACGCGGTGCCGTTCCTCGACCTGCTGGCCGCCTACGGCTCACCCCACGGCATGGAGGAGCGGACGCCGCCTCAGGCGCCGCCGAAGTCCTCCACGACGTAGAGCTTCCCGGCCGCCGTACATGCGATCCCGACGCCCAGCGCGTCGAAGTACGGACTCAGCACCACCGAACGATGCGCCGACGACGCCATCAGCGCCTGGTGGATCTCCGCACTCGACGCGTCGCACCCGCCGGCGAACAAGTTCTCGCCGAGTGCCCCGTACGGGTAGCCAAGGTTCGCGTTCAGCGCGTTGAGGTCCCGGTGCGTGAAGCCGTTGGTCGCGGCGAGGAACTGCGCCCACTGGCGCGAACTGTTGGCGAGGGTGTCGTCCCAGTACACCGGGCCCAGCCCTGCGGCTCGACGGGTCGCGTTGATCTCTGCTTGGAGCCCGCCCATCCGGCCGTCGCTCACGCCCGACGTGACCGGCGACGCGCACGCCGACAGCAGGAGCAGGCCGGCGATCGCGAGCGCTCCGAGCAGAACAGGGCGACGGTGTCGTCGGGTCAATCTCGGATCCTTCGGGGGAGGCGGGAGGAGTTCTTCGCCGTTCACGAGTAGGACGCGCTCGACGTCCGCTTCGATGACATGGACCTTAGACAGACCGGGTGTCCGAGCAGTGTGTGCGAGAGTGACGCGAGATGATCAACGCGGACCAGACCACGCGCGAGAAGCAGCGGCTGCCGCGCGGGTGGGGTCGGTTCGGCAAGGCGATCGATCACCTCGCGACGATCTGCGATCCCGACGAGGAGCTCATCGCCGCGTGCGTGACGCTCAACCCCACGTTCGAGCATCGGTCCGTCACGCTGAGTGGTGGACTGCTCGAGCTCACGAAGAGCACGAATGTGGTCGTCGCCGCCACGACGCGCCGCCTCCTCGTCGTTGCCACCGGTGCCGGCGGCGCGCCCCGGACCCACGAGGCGATCCCGTACGCCGACCTCGAGCTCGTGGCCCACGGCAAGAAGGAGCTCACGCTGCGGTGGTCGGCCGGCGAAGCCCGCTTCCGCGGTGCGGCCAAGCCCATGGTGGAGCCGCTGGTGGCGGCGATCGAGTCCGCGACCAAGAACTGACGCTCGGCTGGCTCTGTCGACGTGGGCCGCCTGGGATTCGAACCCAGAACCTACGGGTGAAAAGCCCGGCTGGCTCTGTCGACGTGGGCCGCCTGGGATTCGAACCCAGAACCTACGGGTTAAAAGCCCGGTGCTCTGCCAGTTGAGCTAGCGACCCAACACGCGAGCGTACGCGTCGACGTGCGCGTCGACCGAGGCCTTCCATGTGAACGGCGCAGCCCGGACCGGGCCGGCGGCCCGCAGCGTCGCCGCGGTCGCGGGGTCGAGCAGGTCGGCGAGCGCGCCCGCGAGCGCGTCCGCGTCGGCGGGCGGCACGCGACGCGCGGCGCCGCCGACCAGCTCATCCATGGCCGAGCCGCTCGTCGTCACGAGCGGTGCGCCACACGCGAGCGCCTCCAGCGCTGGGAGCCCGAAGCCCTCCTGCAGCGACGGGTACGCGACCACCTCCGCCCGCCGGAACAGCGCGGGCAGCGCCGCATCGGGCAGGTAGCCCGCGCGCAGGACCCGGGTGGCGACGCCGCTGCCCGCGATCGCGTCGCGCAGGGCGTCGGAGCCCCAGCCGTCGCCACCCGCGAGCACCAACCGCAGGTCGGGATGCTCAGGCGCGACGCGCGCGAAGGCACCTACGAGCGTCGGGAGATCCTTGCGCGGCTCGATCGTGCCGGCGAACGCCACGTACGGAGCGGCGATGCCGTGGGCCCGCAGGACGGCCGCATCGGTCGCGGGGTCGGCGTCGGGGCGGAAGCGCTCGTGGTCGACACCGTGGTGGATGACCACCACCTCGCCCGTCGGCGGGGAGACCGCGGCGAGCCGAGTCGCGGTGAACTCGCTCACACAGACGCAGAGCGCGGCGTGGCGACTGCTGGCGCGGATCATCCGTCGGAAGAACAGGACCTTCGACCGCTCGTGCCACTCGGGATGGTCGAAGAAGGTGAGGTCGTGGATCGTGACCACGGTCGGCACCCGCACGCGCAGCGGCATCGTGTAGTGGGGACCGTGCCAGACCTCGACGCCGAGTCGGCGCGCGGTGGCGGCGCCCTGCAGCTGCTCCCAGGCGAGCCGGTGCGGCCGCGCCGCGGGCACGCGGGCGTCGACCTCCGCTCCCGGCGCGAGCTCGGCCCAACGCCCCGCGTCGCCCCGGCGGGCCAGCAGCACGAGGTCGACGCGATCGTCGTGGGCGAGGCCCCGGGCGAGCTCGACGGTGTAGACGCCGGCTCCGACCGGCCGGTCCGGCACCGCAGCGACGTCGAGCAGCACCCGCACGTCCGGGATCATACGAACGGCCGGATCCTGCGAACGGCCGGTTCATAGGAACCGCGGCGCGTCGAACCGATACGATGGGCCGCCCTTCGGGAGAAGGCGGGCCCCCATCGTCCAGCGGCCCAGGACGCCGCCCTTTCAAGGCGGTAACGGGGATTCGAATTCCCCTGGGGGCACGGTGAGCGGCTCCGGCCGATCACCCAAGAAGGTCCTGTGGTGCAGTTTGGAGTGCACGCCGCCCTGTCAAGGCGGAGGCCGCGGGTTCAAATCCCGTCAGGACCGCTCGACGCGAGCAGCACCATCGCTCGCGCCCGGCCGGGTAGCTCAGTTGGCAGAGCGCGCGCCTGAAAAGCGCGAGGTCACCGGATCGACGCCGGTCCCGGCCACTGGTTGTCTCGCGCCGCCGGGTCTCAGGCGACGATGGTGACGGGGGTGCCGAGCGGGAGCTGCTGGGCGAGGGGGACGACCTGGTCGTTGATCACGCGGATGCAGCCGTTCGAGACCTCGTTGCCGAGGTCGCTCGCGTTGCTCGTGCCGTGGATCGCGATCTGGCCGGGGCCGCCGCGGAAGGACGTCAGCACCTCGGAGTAGCCCGAGAGGCCCAGCGCGAACGCGCCGTAGGCGCCGTTGGGCTTCGCGGTGAGGTCGACCGGGTCGGTCACGTAGAAGGTCCCCAACGGCGTCGGCGTCTGGGGCTTGCCGATGCCGACCTTCGCCGAGAGGATCCCCGTGGTCCCGTCCGAGAGCGACAGGGAGCGGTCCGACAGGTCGATGAGCACCGACATGGTGGTGCTCGAGAGCGTCACGTCCTGCGATCGGATCCACCCCGTGGAGTTGTTGGGGCGCATGGGCAGGAGCGCCTTGAGCCATCCGTCCTGCTGCTCGGTCACGAGCAGCGTGCGCGGCTGGAGGTACTCGGTGACCTGCGTGAACTTGCCGACCGGCGGCGACGCCTCGTTGGGCTCGGTGTACGCCACGAGCTCAGGGACGATGGACGTCGCGATCGTCGCCGCGGTCGGGTTGACCGCCTTGGGCGCCGTCGTGGTGGTCGTCGGGGCGGCGGTCCTGACCGCCGTGCCGTTGCCCTGGGAGAAGAACCAGGCGCCGACGCCGATCAGGACGATGAGGGCGGCACCGACGCCGAGGATGCGGTTCCGCCGCCGGTTGCGGCGACGGCGATCCGAACGAGCGGTGCGGGCCGACGGGTTGGGATCGGTCACGCGTCCGTTCCTTCCTCCACCTGATCCAGGAACTTGCGAATCTCGCTCGCCCGGAACCGACGGTGGCCGCCGAGCGTGCGGATCGCCGAGATCTTGCCGGAGCGCGCCCACCGCGTGACCGTCTTCGGGTTGACGCGGAACATCGCCGCGACCTCCGACGGCGTCAGCAGCTCTTCGTTCTCCTGACGCGGTGCGTCACGCTTCGGAGTCTCGGGAGTGGGCTCCACGGCGCGGATCGTACCATTTGCTCTTTCTGGCCCTGCCGTCGGGCTCAGGGGCGGAGTTCAGCGGTGTTCGACGACGACGCGGCCGTGTCCGTCGAGGATCGCGCCGACGATCCACGCTTCGTTGCCCGCGGCGCGGATCGCGTCGAGCGCGCGCCGCGCGTCGCCTTCCGCGACGACCGCCAGCATCCCGACGCCGAGGTTGAACACGTGCTCCATCTCGTCGTCGCTCACGCCGCCGGCCTGCTGGATCACCGAGAAGATCCGCGGCTCCTCCCAACGCCCGCGCTGCACGACCGCGTCGCAGTCGTGCGGCAGCACCCGCGCGAGGTTGCCGGGGATGCCGCCCCCGGTCACGTGCGAGAACGCGTGCACCTCGGCGTGGCGCTGGAGCTGCACCATGGCCGGCGAGTAGATCTCCGACGGGCGCAGCAGCTCGGCACCGAGCGAGTGGTGCGCGCCGCGCCACGCCGGGCGGTTGAGGTCGAGGCCCGCCCGGGCAAGTGCCTCGCGCGCGAGGGAGTACCCGTTGCAACGCAGGCCCGGGCTGGCGAAGCCGATGACGACGTCGCCGGGGCGCACGCCGGACGGGAGCAGCGCCGAGCGCTCGGCCACGCCCACCGCGAACCCGACGAGGTCGAACTCGCCCTCCGCCATGATCCCCGGGTGCTCCGACATCTCACCACCGAGGAGCGCGCACCCCGCCTCCCGGCACCCTCGCGCGACGCCCGCGACGATCTCGCGGACGTGCTCGGGCACGACCTTGCCGACCGAGAGGTAGTCGAGGAAGAAGAGGGGCTCGGCGCCGTGCGCGGCGATGTCGTCGACCGACATCGCCACGAGGTCGATGCCGATGGTGTCGAAGCGGCCGACGCTCGCCGCGACCACCGACTTCGTGCCGACGCCGTCGGTCGACGACACCAAGACCGGGTCGCGGTAGGGGAGGCGGGCCAGCGAGAACAGGCCGCCGAAGCCGCCGATGTCACCCACGACCTCCGGGCGGAACGTCGAGCGCACGTCCTCCTTGATGAGCTCGACGGCCTTCTCGCCGGCCGCGATGTCGACGCCGGCGGTCGCGTACGTGAGCCCGCGGTCGCCGTCGGGTGCGACGGGCGCGTCGCGCCCTGACCGTCGCGAGCCGCGCGCGCGTGGCTCGCCGGCGCCCCTGCGTGCGCGGCGGCTCACCGCTCGGCGACCGGAACCGCAGGCGACTCGACGGCGGTCGGCGCCTGCTCGAGGACGAGCTTGGCGTCCTCGAGCTCGGGCACCGGCACGGGGTACACGCCCGACAGGCACGCGGTGCAGAACGCGTCCGACGGCGCGCCGGTGGCCGAGGTGAGCCGATCGAGCTCGAGGTACGCGAGCGAGTCGACCTTGAGGTAGTCGGCGATCTCGCCGACCTCGAGGTCGGCGGCGAGGAGCTCGGAACGACGACCGGTGTCCATGCCGTAGTGGCACGGCCACCGGTACGGCGGCGACGACACGCGGAAGTGCACCTCGGCGGCACCGGCCTCGCGCAGCATCGCGACGACCTGGCGCGTCGTGGTGCCGCGCACGATCGAGTCGTCCACGACGACGAGGCGCTTGCCCCGGATGTTCTCCGGGAGCGGGTTGAGCTTCAGGCGCACACCGCCGCTGCGCTGCGACTGGTTCGGCTGGATGAACGTGCGGCCGACGTAGCGGTTCTTCACGAGACCGTCGCCGTAGGGGATGCCGGCCGCGCGGGCGTAGCCCTGCGCCGCCGGGATGCCGGACTCCGGTACCGGCATCACCATGTCGGCCTCGACCGGCGCCTGACGCGCGAGCTCTTCGCCCATCCGCTGGCGGGCAACGTGCACGCTCCGGCCGTAGAGCGACGTGTCGGGCCGCGCGAAGTAGACGAACTCGAAGAGGCACAGCTTGGGCTCGGGCTCCGCGAAGCGGTACTCGCGCACGCCGCTCGCGTCGATGACGATCATCTCGCCGGGCTCGATCTCGCGCACGAAGTGCGCGCCCACGATGTCGAGCGCGGCGGTCTCGCTGGCGAGCACCCACCCGCCCTCGATCCGACCGAGCACCAGCGGCCAGAACCCGTGGCGGTCGCGCACGCCGATGAGGTGCGCCTCGTCCATGAGCACGAGCGAGAACCCGCCGGCGAGACGGGGCAGCACCTTCTCGAGCGCCAGCTCGAGGTCGCGACCGTCCGAGCGCGGCTCGGCCGGGTACTCGTTGCCGACCAGCTCGGCGATCAACGCGGAGTCGGTGGTGGAGTCGGTGCCGACCTGCGGCTCGGACAGGCCCGGGAGCATGCCGAGGGTCTCGGCGAGCTCCGCGGTGTTCGTGAGGTTGCCGTTGTGCCCGAGCGCGAAGCCGGCGTCGCCGACGCTGCGGTAGACCGGCTGGGCGTTGCGCCAGGTCGAGGAGCCGGTGGTGGAGTAGCGGTTGTGCCCGATGGCGAGGTGCCCGTCGAGCGGTGCGAGGCGGCGCTCGTCGAAGACCTGGGTGACCAGGCCCATGTCCTTGACGACGGTGATGGTCTCACCGTCGCTCACCGCGATGCCGGCCGACTCCTGGCCGCGGTGCTGGAGGGCGTAGAGGCCCAGGTACGCGAGGTGGGCTACCGGCTGCGCCGGCGTGTACACGCCGAAGACGCCACAGGCGTGCGCCAGCTGCCCGTTCACCCCACGAGTATCCCACGCGGTCGGGCCCGAACCCGACGCTCGGGCGCGACGAGCCGGCCTCGGGCCTGTCAACATGCGACGTGCCGACGACCCCGCCGCGACCCGCGACCTCGGGAGCCTGCGTGTGGCTCACCGGGCGGGCCGGTGCGGGGAAGTCGACGATCGCCCGGCATCTCGTCGAGCAGCTCCGCGCGCGGGGCTGTCCGGCCGCGGTCGTCGACGACCCGGAGGCCACCGCTCGGCTCGAGCCCGAAGACCGCGTCGGTGCGCTGACCTGGCTCGTGCGCCTGCTGGCCGAAAGCGGGGTGGTGGCGGTGGTGGCCGTGGACCTCCCCGACCGAGACGGCCGCGAGCGACTGCGCACCCAGGTGCCGGGGTTCGTCGAGGTGTTCGTCGACGGCCGGGGCCGCGACGACGCTGCGTACGAGGAGTCGTTCGCGCCCGAGCTGCGGGTGCCGACCCACGACCGCGAGCCGGCCGCGTCGGTCGCGCAGATCGTGTCGTACCTGGAAGACGCCGGCGTGGTGCCACACGACCCGCCGCATCCTTCCGATCCCCGACGCTCCGGCCCCACCGGCCGCCAGGGCTAGCCGGGCGCGAGCACGCCGAGCGCGGCGGGGATCGCGTCGCGCCACGCGGCACGGGCGTCGGCGAGGGCGACATCGAACGCCCCGTCGACGATCAGGCGATCGCCGACCGCGGCCCCGAGGTCGATCGCGTGGACGCCCGCCCGTTCGGCGCGCTCGAGCACCGTGGGGAGCGGACGAGCGTCGACCGCGACGACCACGCGCGACGCCGACTCGGAGAAGCACCAGGCCGCCGGCGCGAGCCCCGGCTCCGGCGTGAGCTCGAACCCGACCCCGCCGCCGAAGGCGATCTCGGCGAGCGCCACCGCGAGACCGCCGTCGGAGCAGTCGTGGACGCCGCTGACGGTTCGCTCCGCCACGAGGTCGCGGACGAACTCGTGCACGCGCGCCGCGACGTCGAGGTCGGCCGCGGGCGGTGCGCCGCCCGTGAGCCCGTGGACCACCGCGGCCCACTCGGAGCCGCCGAGCTCCGCGGCCGTCGCGCCGAGCACGACCAGGTGCTCGCCGGCCGCGACCCGCGGCGTCGGCGGAACGACGCGCAGCTCGTCGATGATCCCGATGACGCCGACGACGGGCGTCGGGTCGATGTCGGCGCCGCGCGACTCGTTGTAGAAGCTCACGTTGCCGCCGACGACCGGGAGGTCGAGCGCGCGGCACGCGTCGGCCATGCCTCCGACGACCTGCTGGAACTGCCACATCACCTCGGGGTGCTCCGGGTTGCCGAAGTTGAGGCAGTTGACGAGTGCGCGAGGCACCGCGCCCGCACACGAGACGTTGCGCGCCGCCTCGAGCACGACGAGCCGTCCGCCCACCTCGGGATCGAGCCGACAGAACCGCGCCTTGCCGTCGGTCGCGAGCGCGAGGGCGCGGTTCGTGCCGGGCAGGCGCAGCACCGCGGCATCTGCGCCGGGCGGGACGACGGTGTTCAGGAAGAGCTGATGGTCGTACTGGCGCCACACCCACGACTTGTCGGCGATGGTCGGCGACGCGAGCAGCGTGAGGATCTCGTCGCCGAGATCGGTGCCCACGCCGAAGCGCGGCGCGAGCTCGGCCCACGGGTCGGCGGCGACGAGCGCGTCCTGGTCGGCGGGCCGCTCGATCGGGCGGGTGTAGACGGGCCCGTCGCCGAGGCTGTCGATCGGCACGTCCGCGATCGGCGGGGCGTCCGACGACGACTCCGGCGCCGAGTCACCGGGCGGCGGCGGCGGCGACTCGCCGGGCACCCCCAGCGCGTCGAACAGCCCGTCGTACACGCGGAAGCGCGCGGTGTCGGTGACGCGGCCCACGACCGTGGCGCGGATCTCCCAGCGGGCGCAGAGCGCGAGCACCTCGTCGAGATGCTCGGGCTCCACGATGGCGAGCATGCGCTCCTGGCTCTCCGATGTCATGACCTCGACCGGGTTCATCCCCGGCTCGCGCTTGGAGACGCGAGCGATGTCGACGTCCATGCCCGCGCCGGTCTTGGCTGCGGTCTCCGACGCCGCGCACGAGAGGCCGGCGGCGCCGAGGTCCTGCACACCGACGGCGAGGTTCGCGTCGAGGAGCGCGATGCACGCCTCGATGAGCCGCTTCTCCTCGTACGGATCGCCGACCTGCACGGAGGGCCGCTTGGCCTCGCTGCCCTCCTCAAACCCGGCCGACGCGAGCACGCTCGCGCCGCCGATGCCGTCACGGCCGGTGGACGACCCGAGCAGCACCGCCAGGTTGCCCTCGCCTTCGGCGCGGGCGAGCACCATGCGCTCCTGGGGCAGCAGCCCGAGGCAGAACACGTTGACCAGCGGGTTGTCGCGGTAGCAGTCGTCGAACACGACCTCGCCGCCGACCGTCGGCACACCCACCGAGTTGCCGTAGCCGCTGATCCCCGACACGACGCCTTCGAAGAGGTAGCGCGTGCGCGCGTCGTCGAGGCTGCCGAAGCGCAGCGGGTCCATCAACGCGATCGGGCGCGCGCCCATCGAGAAGATGTCGCGGATGATGCCGCCCACGCCGGTGGCCGCACCCTGGTACGGCTCGACCGCCGAAGGGTGGTTGTGGCTCTCGATCCGGATGGCGACCGCGAGGCCGTCGCCGACGTCGATCACCCCCGCGCCCTCACCCGGCCCGACGAGCACCCACGGCGCCTCGGTGGGGAAGCCGCCGAGGTGGATCTTCGAGGACTTGTAGGAGCAGTGCTCGGACCACATGACCGCGTACATGGCCAGCTCGAGGTCGGTGGGGTCCCGGCCCAGGAGGCCGACGATGTCGGCGAGCTCGGCGTCCGTGAGCCCCAGCTGGCGGTGCAGGGCCGGCTCCTGACCCTGGGGAGTCGAGGAGGACGGCGCCACGGACCGAGACTAGTAGGGCTCGATTTCCCCAAATGACTTCTGCAAGAATTATGGAAATGACCCGGGCGGGTTCACATCGATGACCGCAAGGACGTGAGCGAACAATGGCACCAAAGCAGATGACGCCGGCCCACAAGGAAGCGATGGCCGAGGGCCGCAAAGAGGGACAAGCGGTGAAGGCCTACCTCGACGCGCTCGAGCAGCACCGGCCGCGGCGGGGGCGCAAGCGCACCAAGGACTCGATCGCGCGGCGCCTCACGCTCATCGAGCAGGAGCTGCCCGAGGCGTCATCGCTCAAGCGGCTCCAGCTCCTCCAGGAGCGGCGCGACCTCCAGGCCGAGGCTGCGGGCATGGATGTCGCCGCGCCCGACCTCACCGCGCTCGAGGCCGACTTCGCTCGCGTCGCCAAGTCCTACGGCGAGCGCAAGGGCATCGCCTACGCCACCTGGCGCGAGCTCGGCGTCCCCAGCGACACCCTCAAGAAGGCCGGCATCACGCGCGGTGCGTGACGGCTCATCTCGTGCGGACGGCGCCTGAGCGGTCGAGGGCGGTGGCGAGGAGCGAGCGGAGCAGGACCGCGCCGTCGGTGGAGCCGAGGAGCGCGTCGCTCGCCCGCTCGGGGTGAGGCATGAGGCCCACGACGTTGCCCGTCTCGTTGCAGATCCCGGCGATGTCGTCGCGGCTGCCATTGGGGTTGTCGACGTAGCGGAGCACGATGCGGTCCTCGGCGCGCAGGCGCTCGAGCGTCGCGTCGTCGCAGGTGTAGTTGCCCTCGAAGTGGTTGATCGGCAGTCGGAGCACGTCGCCGACGGTCGCCTCGCGGGTGAGCGCGCTGCGGGTCGTCTCCACCCGGCACTCGACCGTCGTGCAGAGGAACTTCAGACCCGCGTTCTTCTGGAGCGCGCCGGGGAGCAGCCCGGCCTCGGTGAGCACCTGGAAGCCGTTGCAGATGCCGGCGACCGGCCCGCCCGCGGCGGCGAAGTCGGCGACCGCGTCCATCACCGGTGAGAACCGGGCGATGGCTCCCGTGCGCAGGTAGTCGCCGTGGGCGAACCCGCCGGGCACGACCACGGCGTCGGCGTCGGCGAGCGAGGTGTCGGTGTGGAACACGAGGTCGGCCGAGCCGCCCAGCTCCCCGATCACGTGCTGCACGTCGAGCTCGCAGTTGGTCCCCGGGAACACCACGACCGCGACCTTCATCCCCACGGTGCGCTCCTGAGATCCGGAGATGGGCGCGAGGAGCGCCTCATTGGTCGGCCAGCGCGGCGAGGTGGACGTGGTACGCCTCGATGACGGGGTTGGCGAGCAGGCGCTCGCACATCTCGTCGACCTGCAGCCGGGCCGCGGCCTCGTCGGCCGCGTCGATCACGAGACGGATCGACTTGCCGACGCGCACCTGGGACACGTTCGTGTACCCGAGCGCGGGGAGCGCTCGTTCGACCGTCGCGCCCTGCGGATCGAGCACGCCGGGCAGGTGGGTGACCTCGACGCGCGCCTCGAACCTCATGAGAGAAATCGTACCGACTGGGCCGCCACGATCAGTCGTTGCCGCCGAACCACTCGTCGAAGCTGCAGTCGGTGAGCGCTTCGTA